>DATJFH010000293.1:0-2379 GCA_035495815.1 Bryobacteraceae bacterium | reverse complement strand
ACCTATACGCCCCACGGGGACGGCATCTATCTATGCGAACTTAATCTTTCCACGGGTAAGTTAAATGTCGTGAGGCTCGTGGCGCCGGTGGTGCCGGCCGTGGGAACGACCCCATCCACAGCGAGTCCATCTACGATTGCTCTTGATCCGACGCGAACGCATCTGTATGCCGGAAACGAATACGGGCCGCCCGGAGCCGTGAGCGCTTATTCCATCAACCGGCTCACGGGAGATCTAACGCTGTTGAATGTCCAGCCAGCCTTGGGAGCTCCGGCTCATGTCAGCGTTGACCGCAATGGCAAGTACCTTTTCTCGGCCGAATACTCAGGGAGCTGGTTCGAAGTGTTCCCAATTTTGCCGGCCGGGTTGCTCGGGCCTGCGGTGTTTCAGAAGCAGGATCTCGGTAACGTCGGACCGATGATCGCCACCAACGCGCCTCCGGGAAGTTTCGCCATCAGTGCTCATGAGGGCCCGAATGGCCACCCGCACCAGATGGAAACGGACCCCTCGAATAAATGGGTGCTCGGCACCGATGCGGGGCAAGACCGGATTTACGTCTGGAGACTGACCCCGGGAGCCATCCCGCCGCTGACGCCGGCCGCGATACCCTTCGTGAACACGCCCCCGGGCGATGGTCCCCGGCACTTCGCGTTCCACCCCAACGGCGTCTGGATGTACTCGATTCAGGAAGAAGCCTCCACCATCATGTTCTGGCATTTCAATCCCGAGACCGGCGCACTTTCGGCACAACAGATCATCCCCAGTGTGCCGCCGGGTTTCGCCGGTACGGACTTCACGTCGGAAATCCGCGTTTCTGCCGACGGCAACTTCGTCTACGGGGCAAACCGGCTTAACGACACCATCACCGTTTTCTCGGTTGGCCACAATGGCCGTCTTACTCAGACAAGCTACGCTTCAACGCTCGGGGATTATCCAAGAATTTTCGCGATCGATCCGTCCGGACGGTTCATGGCGGTTGCTAATCAGCGTGCTGACAACGTGACCACTTTCAGCATTAATCGGCGAGAAGGCGAAGGCGACGAGGAAGCTTCGGGCGCGCTGAAATTCACAGGTGATTACACGCCCGTGGGGAGCCCGTCCGGCATGGTCTTCCTGTTTTGACCCCCTCGCATTGATTTGGCGAAGCCGGAAGCTGGCGGCCGCAAAGAAGATCGGCCGCCAGACTAACACCGCCGAATATGAGATTACGGCCCGCTACTTCGCCGCGCCGCGCACCGCGATGCCGAGTTCCCGCAATTGCCGCTCCGGAATCGGGGCCGGCGCTTCGCACATCATGTCGGTGCCGCGTGCCGTCTTCGGGAACGGGATGACGTCGCGGATCGACGTCTCTCCCGCCAGGATCATCACCAGCCGGTCGAGTCCGAGCGCGATCCCGCCGTGCGGCGGCGCGCCGTACTCCAACGCGTCCAGCAGGAACCCGAACCGCATGCGCGCCTCTTCGTCGCCCATCCCGAGCGCCGCGAAGACCTTCGCCTGCACATCGCGCCGGTGAATACGGATCGAGCCGGAGCCGAGCTCCGTCCCGTTCAACACCAGGTCGTACGACTTGGCGCGGCAGTGCGCCGGGTCGGCGGTGAGCTTCTCCAGGTCCTCGTCCAACACGGACGTGAACGGATGATGCGCGGCGTTCCAGCGGTTCTCTTCCTCGTCCCACTCGAACATCGGGAAATCGACCACCCAGAGGAACTGAAAATTCTTCGGGTCCAGCAGCTTGTGCCGATCGTTGAACTTCTGCGCGCAGTATAGCCGCAGTTGACCGCAAGCCTGGTAGACGGCCTCCTCGGGACGGTGCCCCTTCGGCTCTCCGGCCCACCCGGCCAGCACCAGGAGATCGTTCTCACCGGCGCCGGTTCGCTCGCGGACTTTCGCCATCTGCTCCGGAAAATCGCGGTCCAGCCGCTTCGCATCGTCGAAAACGCGAAGCCCGCGCTCCTGTCCGTACGCTTTGATTTCGTCGCGCTCTTTCCGGCTCGCAGCTCCCGTGCCCGGCAGGTAAATGGCCTGGAGCGGCAGCCCGTTGACCGCCAGTTCCGGCACCAGGTCTTCAACCGGATACATCGCCGGCACGCGGCGGTCCGGCTTGTCGCTGCCATAACTTCGCATGGCCTCGGCGTAGGTAATCCGCGGGAACGGCGCTTCCACTTTGTACCCCGCCACCTCGCAAACGCGCTGCACCATCGGCTCGACCACTTCGAAGATGCGCTCCTGCTGCGGGAACGACATCTCCATATCGATCTGTGTGAACTCGGGCTGGCGGTCGGCGCGAAGGTCTTCATCGCGGAAGCAGCGCACGATCTGGAAATACTTCTCGTAGCCGCTGACCATCAGCAGTTGCTTGAAGATCTGCGGCGATTGCGG
>DATJFH010000292.1:0-14102 GCA_035495815.1 Bryobacteraceae bacterium | reverse complement strand
ATCTCTACTGGCAAGGGCGTGACAATCTCCGTCCCGGCGACATGCCTCCGCTGATCAAGATCGTCAGCGGCTGGGTTCCGCTCATCATGGACGCTCCACTTCCAAAGCGGACCTTCGACGACGTGAAAGACCGCGATGAATGGAACCTGGCGCTGGCCATGATGCAGGGGATGAGCGCCGCCGACGTTCGCCGCTACTTCTTTGCGGCGCGCCTGCCGATGCTGATCTTCCCGGTCGGGTGTTGCTTGCTCATCTGGTGGTGGGGACGGCAGATCTTTGCGCCCTGGGCGGCGGTGGCGGCCATGTGCGCCTTCTGTCTCACGCCGGTCGTGCTGGGTCACGGTGTTCTGGTCAAAAATGACCTGGCGGCTTCGTTCGGGTATCTTCTTTTCTGGTACCGGGCCTGGCGTTACTGGCGGGCGCCCACCTGGCGGAATGGAGCGTGGATGGGAGTGGGGGTTCTGGCCGGGGTACTGGCCAAGTTCTCGCTGGCGATCCTGCTGCCCATTGCCCCCATGGTGATCGCCGCCAGACACTCGACCGGCAGACACCGGTCACTTCGCCGCGCGGCCGCGGGCTGCGCCTCCTGCGCCGTGGTAGTCTACGTAGGAATGCTGGCCGCCTGGCAGTTCCGGCTCGAACCGCTGGCATTTTCAGAGCTCCAGGCGTGGAAAGCGGACTCCGGCATCCCGAAAATATTGCCCAAGGCCGTTCATGTCCTCTCCGCCATTCCGCTGCCGGGTGCGTTCTGGCGGGGCGGCATGTCCCTGGTCCGGTCCAACCATTCGGTCCCCAGCTACCTGTTGGGACAAACCACATTCACCGGGGATCCGTGGTATTTTCTGGTCGCGCTGGCCGTGAAGATTCCTGTCGCGATCCAGGCTCTGCTGGCGATCGCATTCACTCATCTTGCCGGCGTTGCCCTGAGCGGCCGGCTTTTGCCGGGCGACTGGTGCTGGCTGCTGCCCGGCTTTCTCTATCTCGGGCTCGCCTCGCTCTCCGGCCTGCAGATCGGAATCCGGCTGGTGCTGCCGGCAATCGTATTCCTGTTGCTGGCGTCGGCCAAGGCCTTCGAAAAGATGTCATCGCGGAGGAGCCTGCGGTTCACCGCGCTTGCCCTCATGCTGTTTCTGGCCGGCAGAACGGCGCATGCCTATCCGAACTACATTGCCACGTTCAACCTTTGGGTAAGCGATTCATGGCGTGGGCTGGGGGTGCTTTCCGATTCCAACGTCGACTGGGGCCAGGACCTTCCGGCCCTGGCGCGGTGGTTTGGTAAGGCGGGAATCCCGCGGCTTTCCGTATCCTATTTCGGCACGGAGAATGTGTGGGCTTACTTCGACGAACGGCAGATCGAGCTTATCGCGCCGCCATGGAGCGCCGAACTCACCAAAGGCCGCACCCGCTTTGAACCCGCGTCGGGTTACTACGCCATCAGCGGGACATTGCTCACGGGTCAGTACTTTGCTCCCCCATACCGGGACTACTACTCGGTTTTCCGGGGAATGCAGCCCGTAGGACAGGCGGGCGGATCGATTTTTATTTTCCGCGTTCCTTAACGCGAGGCGTGGCGTTGCGCGAGTTTGGGGTGTGTCAGCGCCACGCGAGGGGTGATTGGGTAATGACTATCGGCTCAACCGGACCAGCGTCCGGCACGGCGAAGTTCCGCTTTCCTTTCGGACTGAGCGTCTTTTTCCCGGCGTATAACGACGCGCCGTCGCTCCCGGGATTGGTGGATCGGACCTTCGAAACCTTGCGCCGCGTGGCGGACGATTATGAAGTCATCGTCGTGAATGACGGCAGCGCGGACGACACGGCTGAAATATTGGCGCAGCTCGAGGGCGAATATGCTCCGTTCCTCCGGGTCGTCACGCATCGGCAGAACCGGGGATACGGCGCTGCTCTGCGCAGCGGCTTTGCCGCGGCCACTAAGGAGTTCATCTTCTACACGGACGGGGACGGCCAGTACGATCCGGCCGAATTGGAAGACCTGTTGCGTGTGGTGAGGCCGGAGACGGGGCTGGTCAACGGTTACAAGATCCGTCGCCACGATCCGTGGCATCGGGTGGCAATCGGCTGGCTATACAACCGGTTCGCGCGAGCGCTCTTTCGCATCCGCCTGCGCGACATCGACTGCGACTTCCGGCTCATCCGCCGCAGTATTCTGGAATCCGCGGACCTGCGATCGACCGGCGGGACAATCTGCGTGGAGCTCGTGCGCGGACTGGAGCTGAGCGGAGCGGACGTAATCGAAATCCCTGTCCATCATTATCCGAGGCAGTACGGCCGATCGCAGTTCTTCCGGATAAGATCGCTCGCCATTACCTTTCTCCAGCTCTGCGCGGTCTATTTGCGGCTCGTGGTGGCGCCGGCGGTGAGGGGCGCGGGCGGTAAATCGTTCTCGGCTATCCACGCGGCGCTGGTTTTGCTGTGCATAACGGTCGTCTCCCTGCTTGCGTACGGGCGAATGCTGAGCCTTCCCTTCATCTCGGACGATTATGTCCAGATTCAGCTGGCGCGCGATTTCGGGCCGATTTCGGGGTGGCCCGCGCTGGCGCGGGACGCGCTGTACCGCTGCCGGGCCACATCGATGGTCCTGACATATTGGCTCGATTCGGCGTTCGGCCTCAACGCCTATTCGTATAACCTGGCGAGTCTAGCGTTGCATATCCTCGACTCGGCGCTCGTGCTGGCTCTGGGCTTCTGGCGGCCGGTGGGATGGCGGCTTGCCGCGCTGGCAGCCTGTTTCTTCGCCGTCAGCGAGCGTCACAGCGAGGCGGTAGTCTGGTTCGCGGCGGTGCCGGAGCTGCTGGTGTTCTTTTTCGTCATGGCCAGCTTTCTGTGCTGGGTCGGCTGGCTCCAATCCGCTACTCGGTCGCGCGCCGTGTTCGGCGCCTCATTTGTTTTGTACCTTCTTGCCCTGCTTTCGAAGGAATCCGCCGTAGCCCTCGTGCCTCTGCTCGCCCTTGCCGTGGTGGTTCATCCCGACCGGCCGCTCAGGAAACTATGGGGGAAGGCGCCGTTCGCCGTAGTGGCGGCCGGCTACTTCGCGCTGGCTTTTGTGGAGCGCCGGACGCATCTCCACTTCAACGACGGCACCTTCTCCCTCAACGCCCCGCTTGCGGAAGTGCTGATCCGGAGCGTCGGCGGCCTGATGTGGATCTGGGGCGTGGTGGCGCTGTTGATCCTCGGGACAAAGGCGGCGCGGCCATGGAGGCCGGTGATATGGGTCGCGGGCGCGTGGATGCTGATCACGCTGCTTCCCTACAGCTTTCTGACCTACATGCCGCGAGTTCCCAGCCGGCACACCTATCTGGCAAGTGTTGGGGTTGCATGTATCGTAGCCGGGGCCCTGCTGGCGGTCGAGCGTCTTGCGGCGCAATGGAAAAAGCCGTGGATCCTGCCGGCCGCAATGGCGGCCATCGTCCTGCATCAGTGCGGCGTCCTTTGGACCAAGAAGCATTACCAATATTCGCAACGGGCGAAGCCCACGGAGGAACTGCTGCGGGTCGCGGGCCAGAGGTCCGGGGCTATTTACGCCAATTGCTTTCCGTACTCGCCCCAGATTGGCGAACTGGCTTTGCAGATGCGGCTGAATCGCGCCGACAAGCCCGCCTTCGTGGTGGGCCCGCTGGCCGCCCGCCAGGCCGGATCAATCGATTTCTGCAACCAGACCGCGAACGGCGTGCACTTCGTCGAGCAAAAGTTGGCTCTCCAAGGCGGGGGTGGAGCGAATTAGCTCAGGCGGGCAGCGCAGTCAGCCCGAAGCGCCGCCAATGCCGTCGCGCAGGGCCCCGCAGGCGAACGGCCTGCCCATCTGACGCCGACGGGCTCGCGGCTGCGCTCTCTCGACAGGGTCAATTCTTTTTCTCGGCGACCAACAACAGTGTCTGCCCAAGCGGAAAGGACCGGCCGTGTCTGATCCATCTGGCTTCCATCATCAGGGGCCAACAAAGCAGCCGGTTCAGCCATGGAGCGACGGGCAGGACGCCGCTTGCGGGAGCGGCGGAGAACATCGGCTCCCAAATCCGAAACTTGAACCAGGCCAGGGGAAGCAGCAGCGAATTCACATAACTCGCAAAAACGACGCGGAATCCCGCACGCTCGATCGCGGCCGCTAGCCGCCGGCGGGTGAAGCGCTGCCGCTCGAGAGCATGCTGCGAATGCCGGCTGTGCAGAGACTCGAGCGCGGAGGTTCGTAATACCAGCAGCCCGTTGTGCCGCAGCACGCGCGCGAACTCGTGAAAGGCCGCGCCCTCGACTCCCTCGGGCAAATGGGCGACCACGTCGAGCGAGACCAGCGCGTCATATTCACCGGCTCGAACAGGCAGTTGCGTGATATCGCCCTGTACCAGGCTGGCGACCCCCTGGCGTTTGGCATGCTCGAGTCCGATCCGGCTCAGGTCCAGAGCCGTCATCCGCCAGCCATATCGCTCGGCCAGAAAGCGGGACATGTAGCCCGTGCCGCAGCCCCCTTCGAGGACTCGTCGCGCAGACCGGACGGCAGGCAGCCGGTCCAGCAGTTCTGTCAGGATCTTACGCTGTCCCCGATACCACCAAAAATGCTCCTCGGCTTTCGCGATGTTCGCGAACTCCTCGGGATTCATTCCTTCAGACGGCACTGCCCAGGCATCCTTCCGCTACCCGCGTCCCCGCGATACCGTACGACTGCAATGTAAGCGAGATTCCCTGCGGAAAAGTATGACGCGCCTTCCAGCCGAGCTCAGACCGGATGCGGCTCGTATCGGCCTGATAGTCGCCTATATCGATCTGCCGTTGTTCGTCCGGGAACGGACACCGTTCCGGCGGCGGCGCGTCGGCAGCGGCAGAGGCAATCGACGCGATTTCGAAGAGTGACAATGCGTCGGGCCCGCCGATATTGTAGATTCGGGACGGCGCCGTGCGGCAATGGCCAGCCATCAAGAATGCCTCGACTACGTCGTCGACGTAGATCGGATCTCGTATCTGGCGGCCGTCACCGTAAACTTTCAACGGTCTGCCCTCGCGCAGACGGCGCACGAACGCGCCGAGGAATCCCTGGCCTGGAACATCCAGAGCCATGCGTGGACCGTACACGTTGGTCAGCCGGAGGACGCAGGCGTCGAGCCGCCCCTGACGGCTGAGCAGCAGGTGATACGCGCCGGCCGCATTTTTGTGAACCCCATTGAAATCGACTGGCTCGATGGGATGATTCTCGTCGACCGGCAGGCGTCGGGCTACGCCGTAGACCTGCCGCGTCCCCGCGTAAACCAAGCGAACGCCCGGGTTCCACCTGGCGCAAGCCTGGAGGAACCGCACCTGGCTCCGAACATTGATCTCGAGATCCCGTTCCGGATCCAGCATGCTTTGGTGGTGCCGGATTTCACCGGCGAGATTGAAGATTACATCCGCGGAACGAATCGCGTCGCTGAGGATCTCGGTTTCTCCCATGTCCACTGGAAGCCGGCGGACGTGACGAAGGCATTTGCCGAGATTGTCCGGATTCCCTCCGCAACCCGGCATGCAGGGATCGACGACGGTTACTTCCGTCCCCGCCTCGAGCAGGGACAATACCAGATTGCTGCCAAGAAACCCTAGACCGCCCGTGACCAGCGCATTTCTGATTCGGGACTGGGACGGCAAGGATGTCCTCAGTGCAACCCTGGATAAAGCTGTCTCACCGTCGGCCACTTTTGTAGGGTCCGGGGCAGCCTCGCAGCAGCCGCCAACGGAACATCGAAGTATATGAGTCTTTGGGCTCCCTCGCCATACAGTAGTTTCTGTATGCGGGGTACTAGGCCACCCCGTAGAAGGCGCGGACCGCCTCGACGACGCGGCAAACGTCGTGATCCGCGAGGCCAACCCGGAGCGGCAGGGACAGGATCGATTGGCAAGCTTTCTCAGCCCGGGGCAAGCGGCCTCGCTTCTGGTTCGCGTGCGCGAAGGCGGGTTGCAGGTGCAAGGGCGTGCCGTAGTGGATAGCGGTCTGAATCCCGGCTTTGAGCAGAGCCTCCCGTAACGCATTCCTTCTCTCGGCGCGGACGACATACAGGTGGCACACCGAACCGGCGTCGCGCCTGACGGGCTGCACTCCCGGACAACCGCTCAAGCCCTGGTCGTAAATTCCGGCCAGCCGGCGGCGCTCCGCGTTCCAGGCTTCCAGGTTAGGCAAGAAGACCCGCAGGAAGCAGGCTTGGATTTCGTCGAGCCTCGAATTGATGCCGGGGACCCAGCTGACATGGCTCTTGCGCCGCCCGCCATCGCGGAGCACGCGCACACCGCGATCGATCGACTTCCGGTCGGTGGCCACCGCGCCGCCGTCCCCCAGGCAGCCCAGGTTCTTAGTCGGGTAAAAGCTGTAGGCAACCGAGTCGCTGAACTCAGTGAGCGGAATCGAGCCGTTTACCCGTGCGCCGTGGGCCTGGCAGGCATCCTGTACAAGTCCGATTCCCCGCGAGCGGGTGAGGCGGGCGATCTCTTGAATCCGGCAGAGCTGTCCATAGAGATGCACCGCCACCACCGCGCCGGTCGCGGATGTGAGGTTTTCCGCGAGACTGGCCGGGTCCAATTGCAGTGAATCTTCTTCGATGTCGCAAAAGCGGATTTTGAGCCCGGCGGCGAGAATCGCAATCCCGGTGAACGGAGCCGTGAGCGCGGTGGTACAAACTTCGCCTCTTGCCCGAGCCGCCCGCAGGGCCAGTGAGATCGCATCGGTTCCGCTGGCGACCCCGACCGCGGCCTTCGCTCCCAACGCCTGGGCGAACTCCCGCTCAAAGGATGCCACCTCCTCGCCCAGCACAAAATGGGCTCGCCTCATCAATGCATTCAGCCGCGGCTCCCATTGCGGCCGCGTCGATTCGATCGTCGTGGACAGGCGCACAAACGGGATTAAGGGGTAGGCCCTATCAGAGGGTGAATTCATAGCCTGGCCGGCGTTGGGGCTAAGAGCGCTCGAAGACTTTCGATCATAACATGCGGACTTCGTTTTCCTGGCGCCGCCATAGGGGCCGCAACCGGCGCGTAAGCGGTGCGGTCCAGTTCACCGGTTGTGGTAACATCCGGCAATGACGCGGCTGGTACTCTGTATCGCAACCCTCGGCCTGCTGTTGCAGGCTCAACAGGACCCTCCGCTCGGGCGCGTCCCGCAGCAGACGCGCTCCATGGTGATCACCCGGTTCGGCATTGTCGCCACCAGCCAGACGCTGGCCTCGCAAGCCGGCGCCATGGTGCTCGAACACGGCGGCAATGCCGTCGACGCGGCGATCGCCGCGAACGCCACGCTGGGGGTGGTGCAGCCGGGCGCGAACGGGATCGGCGGCGACTTGTTCGCCATCGTCTACGAAGCCAAATCCGGAAAACTGTACGGCCTGAACTCCAGCGGGTGGACGCCGGCGGGACTGACTCTCGAATTCCTGCGCTCGAAGAAGATTCAGAAACTGAGCGGCATCCACACCGTCACCGTCCCCGGCGCGGTAGCCGGTTGGGACGCGCTTCGGCGGCGTCTGGGTAAGCTCCCGTTCTCGAAGATCCTGGCGCCGGCGATTTACTATGCGCAGAACGGCCACCCGGCGGCCGAGATGACCGCAGCGGGCTGGAAGGGGGCCGCGCGCCGCTTCGCCGGGGCTCCGAATTTCATCCCAACTTGGACCATCGGCGGGCGGGGACCCAACACCGGCGAAATGTTCCGCAACCCGGATCTGGCCGCGTCGCTGACCCGCATCGCCGAGCACGGCCGCGACGGATTCTACAGGGGTCCCACGGCCGAGGCGATCGTGCGTCTCTCGCGCGAAATGGGCGGGACCTTCGAGCCGGCGGACCTCGAGCAGTTCCAGCCGGAATGGATCGATCCGGTTTCCACCATCTATCGCGGCTGGACAGTATGGGAATTGCCTCCCAACGGGCACGGCATCGCGGCGCTCTCCATGCTCAACATGATGGAGCGCTTTCCACTGGCCAAGTACGGGCATAACAGCGCGAAGGCGCTGCACGTGATGATCGAAGCCAAGAAGCTGGCCTACGCCGACCTGCTAGGCTACGCCGGCGATCCGAAGTTTTCCAGAATTCCTGTCAAGGGTCTGATCTCGAAAGAGCTGGCGGCCAGCCGGGCGAAGCGGATCGAGCCCGACCGCGCCCAGTGCGCCGTCTCTCCCTCGCCGGCCGATGAGTTTTCATCGGCCGATTGGTCGGACACGATTTACATGAGCGCCATCGACCGCGACGGCAACATCGTATCGCTGATCCAGAGCCTCTCGTCGAACTTCGGTACCGGATTCGTTCCGCCGCAGACGGGCTTTGCGCTGCACAACCGCGGCTCGGGTTTCGAGTTGAAGGCCGGCCTGCCCAATTCACTCGGACCACGGAAGCGGCCGCTCCACACCATCATCCCGGCGTTCATGGAGAAAGACGGCGTCCGCATCGGGTTCGGCATCATGGGCGGCTGGAACCAGGCGCAGGCGCACGCGCAATTCGTCTCGAACCTGGTGGACTTCGGGCTGAACATCCAGGCGGCGCTCGACGAGCCGCGCTTCACCAAGCTGACGTTTCCCGGTTGCGACGTATCGATCGAATCGCGCATCCCGGAGCCGGTGCGAAAAGAGCTGACCGCCCTCGGCCATGAGGTGAAAGCGCTGACGCCGTTCTCCGGTTCCATGGGACGCGGCCAGGCCGTGCTGCGCGACCGGAACGGAGTCAACTACGCGGCTTCCGACCCCCGGGGGGATGGATCCGCCGTGCCCGAAGGTCCGCCGGTATTCCAGTGAACAGAAGCCCCTGGGCATTGGCTGCTTTCGCCTTCCTGGTAGCGCAGGGATGCCGGCCATCCCCTAAAAACGCCGTCGGGCCGGCTGCCCGGCAGGTGGATGCCAAGCTCTGCGCCGGCTGCCATCAGGGGATTTGGGAGACGTACCGCAGGACCAGCATGGCCCGCTCCCTTGCGCGTCCTCAGCCCTCGAACACGATCGAGGATTACACGAAAAGGAACACCTACCACCACGAAGCCTCCCGCAGTTACTTCACCATGCTCCAGCGCGGCGGCAAGTATTTTCAGCGCCGCCACCAGCTCGGTCCCGACGGGAAACAGACGAACGTGATGGAAAAGGAAGTCCACTACGTGATGGGCTCCGGCGCGCACGTGCGCACCTACCTGCATCGCACGGCGCGCAACACGCTGGTGCAGCTTCCGCTGGCCTGGTATTCGGAGAAGGGCGGCTATTGGGCCATGAACCCGGGCTACGACCGTCCCGACCATCAGGGATTCCGGCGCAAAGTAACCTACGACTGCATGTTCTGCCACAACGGGTATCCGGAAGGCGCGCCCGCAACCGGCGACCGGGGCGCCGAGCCGGTGTTCGCCGGACTGCCGGAGGGCATCGACTGCCAGCGCTGCCACGGTCCCGGCGGCAGGCATGTGGAGGTGGCGCAGGTCCCGGGCGCGAAGCCGGCGGACATTCGCGCGGCCATCGTCAACCCGGCGCGTCTCGATTCTGAAAGACAGATGGAGGTGTGCATGCAATGCCACCTCGAGACCACCAGCTTCCGCCTGCCGAACGCCATCCAGCGCTTCGAGCGCGGCCCCTTCTCCTACAAGCCGGGCGAGCCGCTGGGGGACTTCGCGCTGGCCTTCGACGAAGCGCCCGGCAAAGGCCACGACGACAAGTTCGAGATCGTGAACTCCGCCTACCGGCTGCGGCGCTCGGCGTGTTTTCTGCGCAGCGAGGGCCGCCTCCGATGCACGACATGCCACAATCCGCATGACGTTCCACGAGGTGCAGCGGCCGGACTTCACTACAATGGCGTCTGCCGCCAATGTCACGCGGGGCCGTTATCGGCGAACCACCCCCGCGGCGAGGACTGCGTGGCCTGTCATATGCCCAGGCGCCGCACCGACGACGTGGTCCACGCCGTCATGACGGATCATTACATCCAGCGGCGCAAGCCCGCCCGCGATTTGCTGGCCCCGATCCCGGAGCGTCACGAGACCGACGCTACCGCGTATCACGGCGAGGTGGTCTTGTACTATCCGCCCAAAGCGCCCCGCCCGGAAGATGAGCTCTATCTGGCCCTGGCGCAGGTGGCTCAGAGGAGCAATCTCGAGGCCGGCATCCCGCGGCTCGCCGCCGCCATCGAGAGGTACCGTCCGCAGAAGGCGGAATATTATTTCGAGCTGGCCGACGCCTGGAGAAAGGCCGGGCATTGGGAGAAGGCGCTGCCTTTGTACGAAGAGGCGGTCCGTCGCAGGCCGGATTTCGTGGAGGCTCTCCGACGCCTGGCGCTCGGCTTGAAAGCGATGGGCCAGCGCACTCAGGCCGCTGCTACGCTGAAGCGCGCCGTCGAGACCGCTCCAAACGACGCCGATTCGTGGCACGAGCTGGGGCTGGTCTATCTCGAGCGGGGTCAGAGCCCGGATGCTTCGGCCGCGCTGACAAAAGCCGTCGCGCTCGACCCCGACATGCCCGAAGCGCGCAACAGTTTGGGGCAGGCGCTGCTGGCCGGCGCGGACCGGGGCGGCGCGGAATCGGCTTTCCGCGAGGCGATCCGCATTCAGCCCGACTATCCGGAAGCGCACGCCAACCTGGCCAACCTGCTGTCGGCCGGCGGCGACCTCGCCCAAGCCCGCTACCATTTCGAGGCTGCCCTGAGCGCGCGTCCCAATCACGCCGGACTCCGTTACAATTACGGGGTCGCGCTGGCGCGAGCGCGTCAGTTCGACGAAGCGCAGCGGCAGGTGGAAGCCGCTCTGCGAGCCGATTCGCGTCTGGTGGAAGCGCACGACCTGCTGGGCAACCTGCTGGCCCGCAAAGGACAGGCGCAGGGCGCGCTGCAGCATTACCGCGACGCGCTGCGAATCCGTCCCGATTATGACCGCTCGCACCTCAACCTCGGGGCCGCGCTGGCCGCGCTAGGCGACTTCAAGGGCGCGGCTGAGCATCTCCAGCGGGCATCCGTCAGCGCCGATCCGGCGATCCGGGACGATGCCGTCCAAATGCTGCAGCAGCTTCCTCAATCGCGATAGATCCCGGTTGTGTCGCCGGGACGAATCCCTGATTCTCATCCGCTTTGTGTACGGCTTTGGTTTTCGCCATGGTTTTTAAATTGCACTCATTTCGCAGGGGAAAACTGTAAATGATTGCATGGGAGCGATTGACAGGCGCCAAAGTGGGTAACAAGTACTCACTCGAACGTTTGCTGGTCACCGACGGCGACCACGCCTGGTTCCTGGCCACGTCGCTCCAATCATCTTCGGAATCAATCGTATTCTCTCTCCAACCGGCGGAGAGGGAGATTGCCGGCTGGCCTTCCCATATTCTCGGCCTGCGGCATCCTCACCTGCGGAGGGTGCTGGGCGCGGGGAAGGAAGTGATCGCGGGCCGGGAGTGGCTGTGCGTGGCAATGGAGCGTACGGACTCACTGCTGGCCAGCCGGCTGGTTGGACAGGACTCGCTGCCGCTGGAGGACGTCCGCGATCTGGCCGGCCAGCTTGTGGACGCGCTTCGATATCTGCACGGAAAGAACCTGGTGTGCCGCAATCTGAAGCCTGAAACCATCGCAGCGGCCGGTGGCAGCTGGAAAATCGCGGACTACACGGCGCTCGGTCCCGCGCGTCAGGCCGACCCGCGGGAGACGCGGCAAACCTTGACGCAATCTCCGCACGTTCCTCCGGACGCGTATCTCGGCCTGATCTCGCCTGCCTGGGATATCTACTCTTTGGGTGTCACGATCAACCAGTGCCTGGGTGGACGCCTGCGGCTTCCCGATCCGTTCGGCGCTATCGTGAGCGGCTGTCTCGACCCGAATCCGGAGAAACGAATCAGTCTCGACGGGATTGAGAAATGGCTCCGCAAGGGCGCGCCGGCTCCCGTGGCGCGCCCCGTATCACCCGATCGCAAACGGGCGTGGGCCTGGCTGACGGCGACGTCGCTGATCCTTTTCTTCGAAGCCGTCCTGCTGTTGTATTCCAAAGCGCCGTCCGTACGTAGCGCTCCACCGCAGGAACAACATGATCGGACCGTTATTTCCGAGGCGGCCTCTGCCGCGGTGTCCGCGCCCGTGCCGGCCGCGCCTGTAAAGCCCGATCCGGCGGAAGACAAGCGCCAGATCGAAGCGCTGCTCGGGCGCTGGATATCGACTTTGCGCGCTCGCGATCTCGAAGCCCATGTCGCCTGTTACGCGTCTCGCGTAGCCCCATTCCTCGATGGTCAGGCAGCCCAAATCGCTCAGGTCCGCCGGGAAAAGGAACTGCTGCTGAAACGGATCGGGCCGATACGCCGGCTGGAGATCTCGGACCTGGCATACGGCGAATTGGCCGGTGATCGCGCCGTCGTGACACTTCGGAAAGAGTGGGACGTGGCTCCGCCGAATCCGACCAGCGGAGTCGAAGACGAAAAGCTGACGCTCCAGCGCGTGGACGGCAAGTGGAAAATCGCCGGCGAAGAAGAAAGCAACGTGCGCGCAATCAGCCGTTCGTGATCGCTTTCCGATCCGGCTCGACCCAGCCGCGCCGCGATTCCACGGACTGCGCCAGGTCGAAGCTGTAATACTCCCGCCATAGTCCACTTCTTGCGCCGTAAATCTCGACGAGTTGATTCACCAGCTCCAGCTCCGGGAGTCCGGCCGCCGGCTTCCGCAGGTATTGAGGGACGATAGCGATCCAGAAGCGCGTCAAGGCGACGAGTGAGATGCGCCGCATGATTCCACTGCGCGCGCGGCAGCACGCCGGATTCAAAGCCGGCGATCAGCAGGCGCACCTCTTCCCAGGAGCCGTACCGTTTTGCCGTCATGAGTAAAGAAACCAGGATAATAGGTTCATGGACGATCGCCGGAACGGGACTCCGTGGTACGTCTTGCTGAGCGTGCTGGCGGTGACCTCGGCTATCGTAGGCGTGCACTGGGATATTTCCTGGCACCGCTCGATCGGCCGGGATGCGTTCTGGACGCCCGCGCACGTGGCCATCTACCTGTGCGGCGTGCTGGCCGGCGTCGTCAGCGCGTACTTGATCCTGTCGACCACCTTCAACGCAAACTCGCCGCTGCGGGAATCCTCCGTCTCGATGTGGGGATTCCGGGCGCCGGTGGGCGCCTTCGTCATGGCCTGGGGCGGGATCGCGATGCTGGTTTCGGCGCCCTTTGACAACTGGTGGCACGAGGCTTACGGGCTGGACGTGAAAATCATCAGCCCGCCGCACGCGCTGCTTTTCCTCGGGAACGGCGCGATCCAGCTCGGCGCGCTGATCCTGATTCTGGGACGCATGAACCGCTCCGCCGGCAAGCAGCAGCGCGTGCTCGACTGGCTCTTCCTCTATGCCAGCTCGATGCTGGCTCTCGGCGCCGGCATCTTTCTCATGGCTTACTCGTTCCCCAACCAGATGCACAGCGGTCTCTCCTACCGCGTGGCCTGCACCACGTTCCCCTTCCTGCTGGCCGGATTCGGCGCGGCTTCGCGACAGCGCTGGGCATCCACGAAGCTGGCCGGAATGTACATGCTCTTCTGCCTGGCCGCGCTCTGGATACTGCCGCTGTTTCCCGCCGAGCCCAAGCTGGGACCCGTTTATCATAAGGTCACCCACTTCATTCCGGCGCCGTTTCCGCTGCTGCTGATCGTGCCCGCCTTTTTTCTCGACCTGGTCCGGCAGGAGATGAAAGGCCGCGACGTCTGGCTGCAGGCGTTCGCCGCGGGATCGGCGTTTCTCGCGTCTTTTCTCGCGGTGCAATGGCCGTTTGCCGATTTCATGCTTTCTCCGGCTGCGCGCAACTGGTTTTTCGGGGCTCACTATATCGATTTTCTGACGCGGCCCACCAGCCCCATCGCCCGCTACCAGTTCCTCGACATGGATCGCGGCGACTTCTGGACGAACCTGGCGCTGGCCCTATTCTTCGCCATCCTGACGACCCGCCTGGGCATCGGCTGGGGCGAATCGATGCGACGCGTACGCCGTTAGCCTGTAGCGCTCGCGCCCGATACCGGCCCGGGCTGTGTCATACTCATATTGAGTACCAATAGGAGTCCGGTGGGTAAAGAGAAAGCGGATGTCTGGCAGGGAACGTTGGCGCTGATGCTGCTCAGGACGCTGGAAACGATGGGACCTTTGCACGGCTACGGACTGGCGCGGCGCATCGAGCAGATCAGC
>DATJFH010000291.1:0-15348 GCA_035495815.1 Bryobacteraceae bacterium | reverse complement strand
AAGCGCGCCAGCACAATCTCGCTCTGAGTTCGCTCGAAAGCCGTTCGATGCGCGTCACCGCAAAAGTTGGAGTTGGTAAGCCGTTGGAAGAGCCATAACTTTTTCCCACAGTAATGGCAATGTCCACCGACAGGTTCGGGGAGTGGCGCTGAAGCGAGAAGGTTCATTCCAATTGGGTCCGGTTTTCGCGGCGCTACTTCGATAGAATAACCCGGTTTTCCGGTTTTCGTTGCGGCAAAATCCAAACAATCCTAAGGTGTATCTTTTGGGTAATATAAGGAGGGATGAAGCCTGAGCCGGTCGTGCCGCAAGCCGATTTACGCAGAATCGCGCTGGAAACCATGGCTGCGGCTAAATTTCCCATGTTGGCCAGCGTGGAGGGCGCCCAGCCCCGGCTGCGACCGGTCTCTCCGGTCAAGATCGAGGATTTTACAGTATTCGTCGCATCGATGCGCAGCTCCGGCAAGACCGCGGAACTCGAGCAGAACAGCCGGGTGGAGTTGTGTTACCTCAGCGAGGGACACGATCAGGTGCGCATTACGGGCGTCGCCGAGCTGGTCACCGATCGACTTGTCCGCCAGCAGATTTGGGACGCCAATTCGCTCCTCCGAATTTTCCTACAGTCCATCGACAATCCGGAATTCATGTTATACCGGGTGACGCCGTTGCGGGTGCGGTTCATGCGCGAATGGGCGCTGGAATATCAAGAAGTTCCATTCTAATTTATGAACAATTAGTTCAAGGTCTCTTTCAGCCACTCGATCATGCGGATTTTGTACTTCTGCTGGGCGGGCGCCTTCTCCCAGCCACCCATGCCGTGCTGTCCCTCCTCAACCGTGAAAAGATCGCACGCGCCGCCCGCCGCGCGCATTGCCTGGCACATCTTCGGCGACTGGTCATAGGGGACTTTCTCGTCCTTCGTCCCGTGAATCAACAGGTAGGGCGGCATGCCCGCGGCAATATGATTGATCGGCGAGGCGTCGTGCAGAACCTTGATCGACTTCGGATTCAGCTCCGCGACCCCCAGGAAATCGCGGATCGATTCGGTGATCTCCTTTTGCTCCACCGCCCGGCGCTCGAGATCGTGCGGTCCGTAAAATGAAACCACCGCCTTGACCTTTGAGTCCGCCCTGTTTCGAGCGCCCGCCATCGAAACCAGGTGTCCGCCGGCCGATTCGCCGATCAGCGCGATCCGTTCGGGATCCACCTTGTATTGCTTGGCGTTCCTCCTCACGTATCGGATCGCTGCCTCCACGTCTTCCACCGCCGCCGGATACCTGAACTTCGGCGCCAGCCGGTAGTTGATGGTGAACCACGCGAATCCACCCTCGGTCAGCGGGTCGAACAGGGGCTTCACATACGTCTGTTTGTCGCCGCGGGTAAACCCGCCGCCATGGACGACGATAGCAGCCGGGAAGGGACCCGTTCCCTGCGGAACGTACGCGTCCAGCGTAAGGGTCTGGTCGCCGGCTTTGGTAAACGTCACGTCGGAAATCGTTCCCGTGCGTTGCTGAGCCGGCGGCAGCGGTTTGCGCGGCAGCATCTCGTCCCGCATGGCGGCATGATAGACGAAAGACGCCATAATGGCCGACGCCTGCATCAGGTCGGTGCGCTGCAGCCGGTCGTAGACGTCCATGTTGGTGTGATGCGTGCGCGTTTCGTACTCCACCGGATCCTGGATGAACTGGAAGCCGGGCAGCCCCACCGCGTCGAAAGAGAGGTGATCCGTACCGCTGGTGTTGCGAATGCTGAGCGCGGTCGCCCCCAGGTCGCGAAAAGGAGCCAGCCAGGCTTCGAATACCGGACGCGCCATGTCGTTGCTCTGAAGGAACACCCCGCGGATCTTTCCGCTTCCGTTGTCCAGATTGAAATAGCCGGCCAGCTTGGCGTGCTCGGGCTTCAGCGTCATCGTCTCCCGATCCGCGAAGTGCTCCTTGACGTAAGCTTTCGAGCCCAGGAGCCCTTCTTCTTCTCCGGTCCACAGGGCGATCCGCACCGTGCGGCGCGGCTTGAACCCGGCGGATTTGAGGATGCGCATCGCCTCCATCACCACCGCGCTGCCCGCCGCGTTATCGGTGGCTCCCGTACCTCCCGTCCAGGAATCGAGATGCGCGCCCAGCATCACCACTTGGTCCTTCTTGTCGGTTCCGGGCAATTCGGCCACGACGTTGAACGCCTCCTTGGCTTCGTGGAACTTGTTCTGGATGTCGAATTCCAGTGTGACCGGAATCTTTTTTTCGAGCAGCCGCGCGATCCGGTTGTACTGCTCCGCCGAGATGGCTACCGACGGAATGGGCAGTGGATTCTTCTCCTCGTGAGACCCCGCGCCGGTGGCCAGCACCGTGCCGCCGTCCGTGCGGGTTCCGGGCGTAATCGCGACCAGGGCGCCTTCCGCGATGAGGAATTGGTTGAGCTTGTTCTTGTAGCGTTGCAGAGCCTCCCCGCGCAGAAGTTGGCCCGTCCGCGACCGCGGTCCCGAGCCGGACCGCGCCGTCCGCGGCTCGGACTCGGTTGCCGACCCGTTATAGGCGTTCGTCGAAGGGCGCAGCGCAGCCATCTCCGCCGCCAGGTCCGCGTCCGAATATGTTTTCGCCTCGACACTGGTGTGCGGCTCGAGCTGACGCGGTGGGTCGAGCAGGACGATGCGGCCCTTGAGCTTCCCCCGGAACTTGTCCATATCCGCCTCGGACTCGATGACGGCCAGCATCGGCTGCGCCGCGACCGGTCCGTTGGTGCCCGGCGACCAGGGCCGGCTGAATCCGATCAGCGGCGAGTATTGCGGTTCCTTGAGGTGCGCGCTGAAGCGGACCTGCGACCAGCCGCGTCCGAACGGCCCCCAGGGCTCGAGGCCCGCGTTCGAGAGTCCCCATTCGCCGAATCGCTTCACCGCCCAGTCGGCGGCGGCCTTCAGGCCGGGTGATCCGGTGAGTCTCGGACCGTATACGTCCGTGAGGTAGAAGGCATGCTCCATCACCTTCGAATGCTGGAAGGCCTCGGTCTTGATGCGGTGGACGGCGGTCAGGTCCACTTTCTCTTCCGCCAGGGCAGCCACCCCCGTCGCTAGCAGGAACAGCAGCGTTCTCATCGTAGAATCACGCTATCATGTCCGCCGCCATGTGGACAATTTTAGTCGCGCCCGTTCGGCGGCAGGGGTGGTCACTCGTGCCGTAGCGCCGCCATGGGATCCATCCCCATGGCGCGGTGAGCGGGGATATAGCATCCCAACATCGCGGCGGTTATCAGGACAAAGGAAGCGGCGGCCAGAGTAGCCGGATCAGTTGCGCGAACGCCGTACAGCCAGCCGGAGATGAACCGCGTCAGGTACAGCGACGCCGCCAGACCTACGCTGAGACCGCCCACAGCCACCAGTGAGTACTGCATCAGGACGAGTTTCAGGACATCGCCGCGCCGGGCGCCCAATGCCATCCGGACGCCGATTTCATGAATCCGCTGGTTCACCGAATACGCCATCACTGCGTAGATGCCCACGGCCGCCAGGAACAATGCCATTCCAGCGAAGGCCGACAGCAGGGCCATGTAGAAACGCGGGCGAATGGTTTGCGCGGCCACAACCTGGCGGAGCGTCCTGACATCGGACACAGGCGCGTCCGGATCCGATTCGGCAATCGCCTTTCGCGCCATGGCGATCACCGGGGCGGGATCCATGCGCGTCCGAATGGTGAAGTTGACGAAGTGGCGTTCGTGATAGGCAGTGTGCGGGTAAAACCGCGGTTGCTGCGCGTAGGGCACGTAGATTAGACGGCCCGGCTCCTCGTCGAGCTTGAAAGTTCGGACGTCGCCTACAACTCCCACGATTTGCCGTGTAGACTCCATCTGAGTGAGGTCATCGATGAGGATTTGTTTGCCGACCGGGTTCTCGCCCGGCCAGTAGCGGAGGGCGGTGGACTTGCTGACAATTGCCACCCGACCGGCGTTCTCCGAATCGCTTTCTGTAAAGTGGCGGCCGTTCAATAGCGGGATTCCCATCGTCCGTAAGTAATTCGGGCTGACGGCGGCATAATTCGCCGCAGGCCACCGCTCACCCGGCCCAAGCTTGGGCCGTCCCTCTATTTGGAAAGCACGGCCGCCTTGCCCCACGGTCATGGGCAGAGCGCTAGTAGCGCCCGCGATCTCGACACCGGCGATACTTTCGATCTTACTCAGCATCTGCTCGATGCGGATCGGCAGCTCGGGAGTGATCGCGATCAGATCGTTGCTCTTCCCGACCCTCTTGCCGGTCGGTCTGGCGTACTTGAACCGGGGCAGATGCGCCTGCATGGTGATGACATTTTCGGTTTTGAAACCGGGATCCACCGCCTCCAGCCTGACGAAGGTCCGGATCATCAGTCCCGCTCCGACCAGCAGCACTGAAGCCACCGCGATCTCCAGGGCTACCAGAAAGCCGCGCGTGCGCTGTGCGCCTCGTCCCGCCGTGGAAGCCCGGCCCATGGTTTTGAAGCTGTCGTTCAGATTGGCCTTGCTGGCGTGCCATGCCGGGGCCAGGCCGAAGATCAGGCCTGTCAGCAGGGAGACGCCCAGGCTGAAGCCGAGCACGATGAAATTGACGCCGATTTCTTCCGCCCGCGGAATCGTTTCCGGAGGCGCCATATTCACCAGCGCGCGAACACCTCCCAGCGCCAGGAGAAAGCCGAGAATCCCTCCCCCAAGCGACAGAAGCGCGCTTTCGGTCAGCAGTTGCCGGATCAACCGGCGCCGCGCCCCGCCCAAAGCGGCACGAACCGCAAACTCCCGCTCCCTGGCCGAGGCCCGGGCCAGTAGCAAATTAGCGACGTTGGCGCTGGCAATCAGAAGAACGAATGCGACCGCGCCCATCAGCACCAGCAGCGGTGTTCGGGAATTCCCGACCACGGCCTCGTGCAGTGGCTCCACTTGAATTCCCCAGCCCTTGTAGAATTGCGGATTCTCCTGCGCCAGCCGGCTGCTCATCAGGTCCATCGAACTCTGCGCCTGCGGCAGGCTCACACCCGCCTTCAAACGGGCGATCACGTGAAGCCAGCGCAGATTCGACCGAGCAGCGGACGCTGCAGCGGACGCTCCCCCGTTTGGGAGGGGCAACCACAAAGTCGGATCCTGGGGAAGGCCTGGAACGCGGAACAGACGGATCCCGGGAGGCATCACTCCGACGATCGTGTGGCTCTGGCCGTCAATCGCCAGTCTTTTTCCGATGATATTGCGATCGCCCGCGAACTTGCGCTGCCAGAATTCGTGGCTGAGCAGAATGACCTGGGCTCGGTCCTCATCCGCGGCGAAGTTCCTTCCGAGCACCGGCTGCACGCCCAGAAGTGGAAAGAAGTTGCCTGAGACTCTCTGCGCTTCCACCTCCTCGGATTGAGTCCCCCCGGTCAAGGTGACGGGGAAGTGCCAATGCATGGCCGCGAATTCATCAAAAACCTGGCTCTGCAATTTCCAATCGAACAGGGTCGCGCTGGCCACCTTGTTGGGCCCGGGGTTCTTGAGCCACGACTCCCAGACCACGACGATGCGATCCGGATCGCGGAAAGGGAGGCGTTCCAGCAGGACGCTGTTCACAATGCTAAAGATGGTGGTGGTGGCGCCGATTCCTAAGGCCACGGATGCCAGCGCGGCTGCGGTGAAGCCACGGCTGGCCGCAAGCGTCCGCCAGGCATAACGCAGGTCTTGTAATAATGTATCGAAAAAGTTCATTGCTACCTCACGACACTCTTCCCGAATGGCGTCGATATTTCCGAACCGGTCGCGGGCGCTCTGTTCGGCTCGCCGCCGATCCATTCCCGTCCGGAGGTAGGACTCTGCCCGCATCTCCAGGTGGAATCCGAGTTCGTCATCGATATCCTGTTCGATCCGCTGGCGGCGGCGGGTGAGCCACATCGCTTCCTCGTCTACACCGTTCGCAGGATTCTGGAAATCGCCTTTGCCAGACGAGCCCAGTTGGCCGATTCGCTTTCGAGCCGGTTTGCCCCGTCCGGGGTCAGTTCGTAGAACTTTGCCCGGCGGTTGTTCTCGGAAAGTCCCCATTGGGACCGGATGAGACCCCGCTTTTCGAGGCGGTGGAGGGCCGGGTATAGCGATCCCTCCTCCACCGTAAGCAGATCGCCCGAAGTCTGTTGAATTCGCTCGGCGACACCGTAGCCGTGCCGGGGGCCCAGCGCCAATGCTTTTAGAATCAGCATATCCAAGGTGCCCTGAAGAAGCTCGTTCTTTTCGATTCCCATTTCTTTCTCCCTGTGAGCGGCAAGGGGAGATTGTGCGATATCAGCCCTAGAATGTCAAGGGGAAAAGTGTTTCATGCTCGTTGCCGTTTGCCACGCCGAAATGACGGCACGGCGAGCCATAAATAGTTATAATCAGATCATCTCAAATTATAAATTTGCCAAATCAGAGCCCTTAGGGCATACTGAGTCTCAGCACCAGGAGGAACCCCTATGAGCAATCGGGTCTATATTTTCGATACGACGCTCCGGGACGGTGAGCAATCGCCCGGATGCAGCATGACTGTTCCGGAGAAGCTTCGCATGGCGCGCAAGCTGGTCGAGCTTGGCGTGGATATCCTCGAGGCCGGCTTCCCCATCGCCTCCGACGGCGATTTCGAAGCGGTGCAGGCGGTCAGCCGGGAATACGGATGGGTCCAGGTGGCGGCGCTGGCGCGGGCCTGCACGCTCGACGTGGAAAGGGCCGCCGCCTCGCTCGCGGATGCCAAGCGGCCGCGCATCCATACGTTCCTGGCCACTAGTCCGATTCATTTGAAGTACAAGCTCAAGAAGTCCCAGGACCAGGTGCTCGACGAAGCGGTGGCGGCGGTCGAGCTGGCGCGGCGGCACGTCGACGACGTGGAATTCTCCGCCGAGGACGGCGCCCGCACCGAGCCCGATTTTCTGGAGAAGATCTCGAAGGCAGTAGTCGCCGCCGGCGCCCGGACCGTCAATATTCCCGATACGGTGGGATTCTCGACGCCGGACGAGTACGGCGGCATCATCGGCCGCATCGTCCAGGCTCTGGGCGATTGCGCGGTGGTCAGCGTGCATTGCCACGACGACCTCGGGCTGGCGGTCGCGAATTCGATCGCCGCCGTGCAGGCCGGGGCGCGGCAGATCGAGTGCACCATCAACGGCATCGGCGAGCGCGCCGGGAACTGCTCGCTCGAAGAAGTGGTCATGGCGATGAAGACCCGCAATGACCGCTTCCCGTTCCAGACCGGCATCCACACCGAGCACCTGTATTCGGCCAGCCAGATGCTCAGCTCCATCATTACCTTCGGACCGCAGCCGAACAAAGCCATTGTCGGACGCAATGCGTTCGCCCATGAAGCGGGCATCCACCAGGACGGTTACCTCAAGGAGAAGACCACCTACGAGATCATCGATCCGAAGACCGTCGGCGTGCCCGAAGGGAAGCTGGTGCTGGGCAAGCACAGCGGGCGTCACGCCTTGAAGCAGCGCTGCGAGCAGCTCGGCTTCGCGCTCGGCAAGGAGGAACTCGACCGCGTCTATCGCGACTTCACCGCTCTGGCCGACCGCAAGAAGGGACTGCTCGACGAGGAGATCCTGGGCATCATCGAGAACGTGGTGGGAGAGGGTCAGACCCGCCCCGCCTACATCGGAAAATGAATCTCAACATTCTGGTTTTACCCGGAGACGGGATTGGCACGGAAGTCACCTGCCAGGCGGTACGTGTGCTGCGGCGGGTGGCGGAGAAGTGGGGGCACACGCTGAAGCTCGGCGAAGCGCTGCTCGGCGGGATCGCGATTCACAAGACCGGCGTCCCCATGCCCGAGGAGACGGCCAAGCTGGCGCTCGAAGCGGACGCCACGCTGATGGGCGCGGTGGGACTTCCTGAGTTCGACGACGCACCCCCGGAGAAGCGTCCCGAGAAAGGGCTGCTCGGCATTCGCAAGACGCTGGGAGTGTATGCGAACCTGCGTCCGGTGCGGTCGTACAAATCGCTGCTCGACTCCTCTCCGCTCAAGAACCACCTGGTGGACGGCACGGACATGATCATCGTCCGGGAGCTGACCGGCGGCATGTATTACGGCGCGCCGCGCGGCATTTCGGGCTCGGGAGCCGGCGAGCGGGCAGTCAACACGATGGTCTACACGCGCGCCGAAATCGAGCGCGTGTCGCGCATGGCATTCCACCTGGCGCGGGGGCGGCGGAAGAAGCTGACCTCGGTCGACAAATCCAACGTGCTCGAAAATTCGCAGCTCTGGCGCCGCGTGGTGACCGAAGTGGCCGCGGACTTTCCGGACGTGGCCCTCGATCACCTGCTGGTCGACAACTGCGCCATGCAGCTCGTGCTGAACCCGCGGCGGTTCGACGTGGTGGTGACCGAGAACATGTTCGGCGATATTTTGAGTGATGAGGGCGCCGTGCTGGCCGGGTCGATCGGCATGCTGCCGTCCGCTTCGATCGGCGCCAGGAAAGCGTCCGGCGTCTGGGTGGGACTCTACGAGCCCGTGCACGGCTCGGCCCCGGACATCGCCGGTCAGAACAAAGCCAACCCGCTGGGCGCGATCGGCTCGGTGGCCGCCATGCTCGAATACAGTTTCGCGTTGACCGAGGAGGCCGCAGCCGTGAACGCCGCCATGGAGGCGGTGCTCGACAGCGGCAGGGTAACCGCCGATCTGCGCCCGTCCGGTCCGCCGGCGACCACCGAACAGGTCGGCGCCGCCGTTTGTGAGGCATTATGAAGCAACCCCGCACCATCATTGAGAAACTCTGGGATTCGCACGTGGTCCATCAGCAGGCCGGAGCGCCGGCGCTGCTCTATATCGACCTGCACCTGGTGCACGAAGTAACGTCGCCGCAGGCGTTCGAAGGATTGCGCCAGCGCGGCCTCAAAGTCCGCCGGCCGGACCTGACGTTCGCTACCGCCGACCACAGCATTCCCACCACGGACCGCTCGCTGCCGATCGTGGACCAGATCGCCGCCAGGCAGCTCGCTCAGCTCGAAGCCAATTGCAGGCAGTTCGGTATCCCGTTCGAAGGGATCCATGGCAAGCGCCAGGGCATCGTCCACGTGATCGGGCCCGAGCTGGGATTGACTCACCCCGGCATGACCGTGGTCTGCGGAGACAGCCACACCGCCACCCACGGCGCGTTCGGCGCCCTGGCCTTCGGCATCGGTACGAGCGAAGTGGAGCACGTGCTGGCGACGCAGTGCCTGCTGCAGCGGCCGTCGAAGACGTTCCAGGTGATCGTCGACGGCGCCCTCAAGCCCGGCGTGACCGCGAAGGACATCATCCTCGCCCTGCTGGCCAGGATCGGCGTGGGCGGCGGGACCGGCTCGGTATTCGAATACACCGGGTCGGCCATTCGCGCGCTCTCCATGGAGCAGCGGATGACGGTCTGCAACATGTCGATCGAAGGCGGCGCGCGCGCCGGTCTGGTCGCGCCCGACGATACCACGTTCCAGTACATGCACGGCCGCGCCTACGCGCCGAAAGACGGCGAGTGGGACGCCGCCGTGGCGCGCTGGAAGCAGCTCCCCACCGACGACGGAGCGCGGTTCGATAAACAGGTCAGTATCGACGCCAACTCGCTCGAGCCGATGATTACCTACGGCACCAATCCCGGCATGGGAATGCGGATCAACGACCCGGTCCCCGATCCCTCCCGAATCGCCGATCCCCTGGAGCGGGATTCGGTGAGCAAGGCGCTCCGCTACATGGGCCTCGAAGCCGGCAAGCCGCTGGTCGGCCACGCCGTGGATGTGGTCTTCATCGGAAGCTGCACCAACTCCCGCATCTCCGATCTGCGCAGCGCGGCGGAGCTGCTGAAGGGCCGCAAGGTCAGTCCGAAGGTCCGCGTCATGGTAGTGCCCGGGTCGCAGGCCGTGAAGGCGCAGGCCGAAGCCGAAGGGCTGCCGAAGATTTTCCGTGAAGCGGGATGCGATTACCGTGAGCCCGGCTGTTCCATGTGTATCGCCATGAACGGCGATCAATTGCAGCCCGGCGAGTACGGCGTGTCGACCAGCAACCGCAACTTCGAAGGACGGCAGGGCAAGGGTGGACGCACTTTCTTGGTGAGCCCGCTGACGGCCGCGGCAACCGCGGTGGCGGGCGTGGTGGCCGACGTG
This sequence comes from Bryobacteraceae bacterium, assembly GCA_035495815.1. GTDB lineage: Bacteria > Acidobacteriota > Terriglobia > Bryobacterales > Bryobacteraceae > DATJFH01. The sequence goes on along the minus strand of DATJFH010000291.1, from coordinate 5,277 downwards.
AGGACAATGTTATGAAGCCGTTTACCAATTTCGTGAGCCGCCTGGTTCCGCTGCCGAACAATAACGTCGACACTGACCAGATCATTCCCGCGCGCTTTCTGAAGACCACCTCGAAGGAGGGCCTGGACAAGCAGCTCTTCTGCGACTGGCGCTACGACGAGCAGGGCAATCCGAAGCCCGATTTCATTCTCAACCAGCCCCGGGCCAAAGGCGCCGAAGCGCTGCTGGCCGGCGACAACTTCGGCTGCGGCAGCTCGCGCGAGCACGCGCCCTGGGCGCTGACGCAGTTCGGCTTCCGCGCCGTGATCAGCACGTCTTTCGCGGACATCTTCAAGCAGAATGCGCTGAAAAATTCTCTCCTGCCGATCGTGGTCCCTCCGGACGTGCACGCCGAGCTGTTCGCCCTGCCCGAGGACGCCACGGTCTCGATCGATCTGCCGGCCCAGACGCTGACCCTGCCGGGCGGCTGGGCGGTGGAGTTCGCGGTGGACGAGTTTTCCAAGCACTGCCTCATCAACGGAGTAGATGAGCTGGGCTACATTCAGGGCCACGAAGCGGACATCGCCGCCTTCGAGTCCCGCCGCCTCGGGTCGATCAATACGCTGGCAGGGTAGGGAAGTGATCGGCGCCCGATCGCCCGAAACCCGGCGACGCGCTCCGGAGTCATACGGATGTGGGCCCCCTCCCATCCGGAATTCCAGTCGAATCGCAGCAACATCAGCCCGGTGATATGAGGCTTCCGCGCCACGAAGCCTCTTGCGGACGGCCGCCGTCCACCCATCGGGATTTCGTCCTGCGATGCGGCAGCTTGGAGCCCGGAGCCATTGCGGGATGGCGCAGGGGTCGAGACCGCGAAGGCGGTTCAAACCGCTGTCCCCCGCCAGCGCCCTATTCGGGTGAACCGAAAAATGCGGCGCCGCCGTCAGGAGTTTGGTAGTATCTTTGCTGCACCTGCGATCCGATGAACAAGACCGGAACTACCATACTCGTCGTGGACGATGAACCGATCGCGCTGGAGTTCTGCCGCTCTGCGCTGACCAGGGCGGGATTCTCGGTCCTGACGGCGGCCAATGCCGAACAGGCCCTGCGGTGGTTTCAATCCGGGGATTCATCGATCGAGCTCGCGCTGCTCGATATCGTCATGCCCGGCATGAGCGGCGCTGCCCTGGCGAAGCGCATCGTGGAGTTGTGCCCGGAAACCAGGATCGTCCTGATGTCCGGCTACGCCCCCGAGGACGTGAAACGGATTGTCGGCAACGAGGCAGCCTCCTACCGCAGCATGTGGAAGCCGTTCGAGGCGGAAACGCTGGTCAGAATGATCCGCAACGTGCTCGGCGAGCAGTCCTCCGCAGACCGCGCAAAAAGCAAGACCACCTGACACTCGTCTTCGCCGCCCAACCCGCCGGGAACGAATCCGCGCCTGCCGGCGTCAAAAGAAATGCGGGCGGATTTCGTGTCCGGTCCCGTTGAAGTCCTTCATGCATGAGCGGTCGTAGCTTAATGCAAATCCACCATCACGCCGAGAGGAGTAATCCGCGTGTTTCAGCAAGCAACCAACACCATTCTGGGAATCGTGGTGGGCGCCGTGATCGGGGTGACCTCGGTATTTGCCCAAACGCAACCCAAACAAAAGCAGGTCAAGAATCAGACTGAATGGAACCTGTTTAACGATTCCACCAAAACCACCGACGCCGCCAAACGGCTCGAGTACCTCAAAGCCTGGAAAGAGCAGTTTCCGGATTCCGATTACAAAGAAGAACGGCTGCTGATTTTTCTGACCACCTACCAGGCGCTCAACCAGCCGGCCCGGATGGCGGAGACCGCCAAGGAGATTCTGGCGCTGAACCCCAAGGAGCCGCACGCCCTCCTGGCCCTCACCATGTTGACGTCCACTTATCCCAATCCCCCCACGCCGGATTCCCTGGCCGCCGGGGAAAAAGCCGCGCAGGGCCTGCTCGAAGCCGCCAGGCCGGCCGAGGTCAAAGATGACGCCACTTGGAAGAAGGTCAGCACGGAGGAGGCGCACAAAGCCCGGATCTTCATTGCCTTGCATCGGAATCAGCCTGAAGCTGCCGAACGCGAGTATGCGCAGTGGCTGGCGGAGGAGCCGAACCGGGCGGAGATTGCCTATGGCTTGGGCAACGCCATATTGGCCCAAAAGAAACCGGAGCGTTATTCGGAAATGCTTTACTACTGGGCGCGCGCGGCTTCTCTGACGGGGCCAGGGGCGCTCCCGGAAAACCAGCGCAGGCAGGTGGATGCCTACTTCGTCAAACAGTACAACTCCGTGCACGGTCCCGATGAAGCCGGCCTCAAAGAATTGCGGGCTCTGGCGATTTCCCAGCCGGCGCCTCCCCCCGGTTTCAAGATCAAGACGAAAAGCGAGGTCGAATCGGCGAATCTGGAAAAGCTCAAGCGCGAGAATCCGCAGCTGGCGCTTTGGAAAAGCATCAAGGACGCCCTGCTGGCTCCCGACGGGGAGCAGTACTTCGAAACAACTCTCAAAGGATCTGCCGTGCCCAAGCTCAAGGGCAGAATTGTCTCCATTCAACCCGCGGTTCGTCCCAAGGAACTGGTGCTGGCCCTGGACACTCCGGGCTCCCCGGAAGTGACGTTGAAGCTCGGGACTCCCCTGCCGGGCAGGGCCGAGCCGGGAACGGAGATCGCATTCGAAGGAGTCCCCACGGCTTTCACGAAAGCTCCGTTCATGCTGACCTTCGATGTCGAGGGGAAAGACAACATCGAGGGCTGGCCCTCGCGCACGGCGCCTGCCCGGAAAACGATGTCCCGCGCGGGGAAGAAGTAAGCGGCGATGTGCGAATCCCGTTTCTCCGGTTTGATATACTCAGTCCGAAAGATTCGCTTGGAAGCTTCGGCTCGGCGTCAGGGCCTCGCGGCGGGGCGGCCACGGCGCCGCACCCGCTCGAAGCTCCAGAGTGAAATCAAGACGGGGATTGGAGAAACTCACGTGTACAATCGATTCGCGAAAGTTATGACAGGCGTCGTTGTCCTTCTTGCGCTCGCGTCGGGGGCGGTGAGAGCCCAGACTCCGGCGAAGCAGCCGCAGTGGAAGGATGGTCAGGCCGAATATGCGCTGTACGAGCAGGTCACCAAGGCGCCCGATGCCGCGAAAAGGCTGGCGGCCCTGGATGCCTGGAAGCAGAAGTATCCGGAATCGGATTTCAAGCAGCAGCGTCTGGTCGCTTACCTGGCCACGTACACGCAACTGAATCAGCCGGCCAAAATGGTGGACACCGCCAAGGAGATCCTGGTCGTCGACCCGAAAGAGATCAACGCTCTGATGTGGCTGGCTTACTTCACCCAGACGCAGCAGCCCACGCCCGACTCGCTGGCCAGCGGTGAAAAAGCGGCTCAGGGCCTGATTGACGCGGAGAAGCCGGCGGCCGTCGCCGACGCGGCCTGGCAGAAGGTAAAACCCGACTTCGCCGCCGTGGGCCACAACACCCTGGCGTTTATCGCCACCAAAAAGCAGCAGTACGACACAGCCGAACAGGAGTACGGAAAGACTCTCAAGTCGATCACCAATCCTCCCTGCCAGAGCGGAATTCCCGTGTGCGCCCCGTCCCTCGAGGCGGTCGTCGATTGGGCCCTGGCGAACACGATCATCGCCCAGAAGAAGCCCGAGCGTTATCCGGAGGCGATCTACTATCTGGCGCGCGCCGCATCCCTCACCGGTCCCGGCGCGCTGCCGGACGCTTCCAGGAAGCAGGCGGACGCTTCGCTGCAGAAAGTCTACGCGACCTATCACGGCGCCGACGAGGCCGGCTTGAAGGAGCTGAGGACGCTCGCGGTCTCGCGGCCCATGCCTCCCGATGGATTCAAGATCAAGGCCAAGCACGAGCTCGAAGCCGAGAAGGAGGCGAAGTTCGCCGCCGACAATCCCCAGCTTGCGTTGTGGATGCGAATCAAGGAAGCCTTGGCCGCCGAGAACGGCGCCCAGTATTGGGAGTCGCTGAAAGGTACCGCCGCTCCGAAAATGAAGGGCAAGCTGATCTCGCAGAAACCGGCCTTGAAGCCCAAGGAACTCGTACTCTCCATGGACGAGGATAAGCCGCAGGTGACTCTCAAGCTGGAGACGCCGCTGCCGGGGAAGGCGGAACCGGGTACGGAGTTGCAGTTCGAAGGCGTCCCCAACGAATTCACCAGGGATCCGTTCATGCTGACCTTCGAGGTCGAGAGCAAGGACAAGATCGAGGGCTGGCCGGCGCAGGCGGCGCCTCCGGTCAAAAAGGCCCCCGCCAGGAAAGGTCCGCCCCGGAAGAAAGCAGCCTCCACGATCGAAAGCGGACCGGTATCCCCACGGCCGTCTTGAGGGTTGCGGGGATATGTGCTGTTCGGTTAAACTCCCGAGTTGGCCCTTTTCGTCAGGGGGGCAGAAAACCCCACTGGAAACGGCAGGTGGCCGCAAGCCGACGTAATGAGAAAATAGGGGTGGAGATTCTCAAGTGCTCAATCGATGCTCGAAAGCTTTGTTAGGAGTAACGGTCCTTACTGTGGTGGGGGCTTGCGCGGCGTTGGCCCAGACGCCGCAGAAGCAGGTAAAGGACCAGGGCGAATACGACCTGTTCACGGAAGTAGGCAAGACGACCGATCCGAACAAGCGACTGGCTCTGCTGAATACGTGGACGCAGAAATACCCGGACACGGCTTTTAAAGAGGAGCGTTGGAAGTATTACGCCGTCACGTATCAGGCTCTCGGACAGGGCGCCAAGATGGCCGAGGCCGCCAAAGAAATCCTGGCGATCAACCCGAAGGAAGTGAACGCGCTGTTCTGGCTGACCGCCTTGACGCTGAGTCTTCCCCCCACTCCGGAGTCTCTGTCCGCCGGAGAAAAGGCCGCCCAGGGCCTGATCGATTCCCAAAAGCCGGAAGGCGTCAAGGACGAAGACTGGAAGAAGATGAAGGCCGGCATGGATGTTTCCGCTTACAACACGCTGGGCTTTATTGCCATGCAGAAGAAGGATCCGGAAAGCGCCGAGAAGAATTACGTGAAATCGCTCGGCGCCAATCCGAATCAGGCCGAGGTGTCTTATTCCTTGGGGAACGCGATCCTTGCCGAGAAGAAGCCGGAACGGCAGCCCGAGGTCCTCTTTCACTGGGCGCGGGCCGCGTCGTTGAAGGGACCCGGCGCCCTGCCGCCCGACAAGCAGAAGACCATCGACGCGTTCTTCGTCAAGCAGTACAACACCTTTCACGGAGCCGACGACAAGGGCTTGCAGGACCTGCGTGCCCTGGCCATTGCCAATCCGCTCCCGC
>DATJFH010000290.1:0-26446 GCA_035495815.1 Bryobacteraceae bacterium | reverse complement strand
TGACGCTACGGCACGTTTTTGCTTTTATCGGCGTGGAGCAGGGCTTTCATCTCCGCCATGGCCACGGCGTATTTGCCGGGGCCTCCGGAACGCTTGGGCCAGGCCAGATTCGTCCACTCGTTGAGGTCCGTCTCATGATCGGAGAACTCCACGCCGTCCCTGCCGCCGTTCCACTCGGTGTAGCGGTATCGCTCCGTGCGCACGCTGTGGCCGAGATTGCCCTTCCCGTGCTGCACCATCGTGTAGGCGGCCTTGTCTCCAATCGATCCGGCCGGGCTCAGCCGCCGTAAACAAAAAACCTCCGCGAAAAGCGCGGAGGCCGGTATGGTTCGGAAGTGAGGAAATCAGCGGTACGGACTGGCGGTGGTTTCGAGCAGAACCTTGAATGGAAAGCCAGCGGGAAAGCTCACCATGCCGTGGAGTTCGATTCCTTTTTTCGTCAATTTGATCTTCATATTATCGATCAGGCCGGCGAGCCACCGCGCCGGCCGGGTGTCAGCCTGTTCCTCGTCCTGTGTGGCGTCTTGTTGCGCCCTCACCAATAGAAGCGCAAAGTCAGGCGCGAATCGGATCACCCTCCGTCAAATTTTTTTCGGCGGCGGTCTCCCCAGCACCGGATTTCATCTCGCGGCACAGCCTGATCTGCGCCACTGGAGATCCCGCCACGGCCGGAGGGGTGGGCGACCAAAGCCAATATCAGGGGATTCCGGATCGATGTCACGCGCCTTGGACGGCCGGATTCGCGCCGCCTCGCGATCCGATGCGTCCGCCGGGCGCTCGGCCATCTGCCGGCGTTCACGATGCTTGGCGCATCATCGGCCGATTTTCAGCGCCCAGGCTGGCTGGGCCAGCAATTCCTCGGGCAGGTCAGGCAACTCGACCGAGACACCGCCTTTGACCGGCTTGAACTTCAGCGGCGTCCCCGCGCCCAGGAGCGTCACGGACTTTACGCCGGTCACGTCCTTCACAGAGAACCGGCGGCCGGGCCAGCGGGGCAGTATGGCGAACAGATCGCTGCCTTTCGTGGTGAAGAACGCCTCGATCGACGCTTTGCCGGGAGCCGGCTTCGCGGCGAGCTTGGTTACGTCGTACGGCGTCGAGAATTCCTTGTTGTACTCCATCTTGGGCACTTCTCCGGCGCTCCACTGCCGGGTCATTTTCCAGGGCTTGGTTCCGTAGATGGCTTCGCCGTTCACCTTGAGCCAGGAGCCGATTTCGATCAGCCGCTGTTCCATGACGATGGGGATCATGCCATCCGCCCGGGGACCGATATCGAGCAGCAGGTTGCCGCCGCGGCTCACCAGGTCCACCAGCATGATGACGAGTTCCCGGCCGGTGCGATAGTGTTCGAGGCGCTCCGAGCGGTTGTAGCCGTAGCTGAATCCCATGCCGCGGCTCTCTTCCCAGGGGTGATCCATTCCGGCCATTCCGGGAGTGTACTCGGTGGTCCAGTATCCGCCGTGCTTGTGCCGCGAGTCCTTTCCCCAACGATCGTTGATGACCACTTCATCCTTCACCGCCGTTTCATTGAACAGCCAGGCGAGGAGTTCCGGCGAGCGCCACTCGGCGGAGGGCAAGTCCCATTCTCCGTCGCCAAAAATGATTACCGGCTTGTAACGGGTGACCAGATCCTTGAACTGCGGCGTCATGTGTTCACGAATGTACCGCGGCCGGTCGGACAGCCAGAGCGGGTTGTACCACTCGTAGAGAGAATAGTAGAAACCCATCTTGAGGTTCTTGCGGCGGACCGCGTCGGTCAGGTCGCCGAGGATATCGCGCTTGGGGCCGGTCTCGACCGCGTTCCAGGGGCGTCCCCAGGTAGCTGACGCCTCCTTGCTGGGCCAGAGCGCGAAGCCCTCGTGGTGTTTGGACGTGAGCGCGACGTATTTCGCGCCGGAGCGGGCGAAGACGTCGGCCCAGTGGTCCGGATCGAACAGTTCGGCGCGGAATTGACGCGCGAAGTTCTGATAGGGGAAATCGGCGCCGTACTGCTTCTGATGGAATGCCCAGGTGCCGGCCTGGATGGGGTTGGCTTTGGGCTGCCGGCCCTGGGTCATGGCGTTCCAATACCATTCGGCGTAGGCGAGCTTGCCGGGAAGGACCGGCGCGTAGGCGGGGACGGAGTAGACACCCCAGTGAATGAAGATGCCGAATTTGGCGTCGGTGAACCAGGCCGGGGTCGGCCGCTTGTCGATGGATTCCCAGGTGGGCTGGTAGGGCTGCGCCATGAGGGCCGAAACAGCCAGGAGCAGGAGCAGGGCAATTCGCATAGGCTCGAAGAAAGTATACCTCCGGGTAAGACCGGGCGAGGCTGTACAGGGGTGCGTTTCGACGGGGCAGGAGCCGGGTCTGTCCGCACCGCGAGGGTGATGAATGTGATGAAAACTGATGTAGGGGCTGGCAGGCGCGGCCGACAGCTTGGCGGTGAACTTTCAGGCAGGCATAACCTTGGCCCTGCGGCGCCCGTCATCACTATCTGGCCCGGCCCGGGCTTGACTGTCGGCGACCCCGGATTATATCTTGAGGTGGAAACCCCCGGTGTCCGGTTAAGAAAACCATATGCTACAAAAACTTGCGATTCTTCTTACCTGCTCCCTTCCACTCTTCGCCCAGGAGATCGGCGCTGTCGGAGACTGGCCCGACTGGCGCGGTCCGAATCGCGACGGCAGCTCCCGCGAAAAGGGCCTTCCCGAAAAATGGTCCCTCTCCGGTGAGAACCTTGCCTGGAAAGCGCCCATCGGAGGCCGGTCCACCCCCATCATTCTGGGCGACCACCTCTATATCCAGAACACCGCTGGAAAGGATCAGACCGAGCAGGAACGTGTCATGTGCCTCAACGCCGATACCGGCAAGGTTCTCTGGGAGTACAAGTTCAACATTTATCAAAGCGACGTGCCGGCTCACCGCGTCGCCTGGGCTTCGCCGGCCGCCGACCCCGAAACCGGAAACATCTATATCTTCGGTTCGAACAACCTCACCACCGCGCTTACCAAGGACGGCAAGAAGATCTGGGAGCGCTCTCTCACGGAAGAGTTTTCACCGTTCACGACCCATGGAGGCCGCACGGCTTCCCCGATCATCGACGGCGGCCTGGTGATCGTGGCCACTCCTACATCCACCTGGGGGAGCCAGGGCAACCGTTCGCAGCGCTACATCGCCATGGACAAGAAGACCGGGGAAATCATGTGGGTGAGCACGCCGGGCGGGCGTCCCTATGACACCAGCTACGCCCCCATGAATATCGTCAACGTCAACGGCACGCGGCTGCTTCTGAGCGGCGGATCGGACGGCGCGGCGCTGGCCGTGAAGCCGCAGACCGGCGAGCCTGTATGGAATCTGGTCATCGCCAAGCGGGGACTCAATACCGGAGTCCTGTTCACTGGGAAGTACGCCATCGTTTCCCACGGCGACGAAAACCTCGACAGCAACGAGATGGGCATGATCACCGCTTTCGACGCTACCGGGAAGGGCAAGCTCGGAAAGGAAAGCGTCAAGTGGGCAGTCAAAGGCTTCCTGGGGGGCTTCTCTTCACCCGTGCTCGACGGCGACCGTGTTTATCAAGTGGACAATGGCGGCAATCTCTGGGCCTTCGACACCGAGACCGGCAAAGTGCTTTGGAAGCAGGCAATCGGCACCATTCAGAAAGCGTCCCTGGTGCTGGCGGACGGCAAGCTGTATTCGGGCAGCGAGATGGGAAAGTTCTTCATCCTGAAGCCGCACGCCGACAAATGCGAGATCCTGAGCGAAGTCGAAATGCCCATCAGCCAGCAGGGCCTGTTTTCTCAGAAGGTGCCGGAGCCCATCGTAGCGGCGGCGGCGGTGGCCCGCGGGCGGGTGTACTTCATTTCGAGCGACAACCTGTACGCGATCGGGCCGAAGCAGACGAAAGCTCACGCCTGGAAACCGGTAGCGCAGAAGCTGGAGCCAGGCGAGGGCGCGCCGGCCTGGGTGCAGGTTACCCCCACCGAACTGGTTCTGAAGACCGGCGCCACCGTCCAGTTGCACGCCCGCCTCTACGACGCCAAGGGCCGCTTCCTGCGGGAAGACAAAGCGGACTGGTCGATTGCGGGGCTGAAGGGCACGGTCGTGGACGGCAAGTTCACAGCCGGCGCCGACAAAGTGGGACAGGCCGGGCTCATCAAAGCCGCCGTGGGGGGAGTGACAGGCGAAGCTCGCGCCCGGGTGATCCCGCCGCTGCCCTGGAACGAGACGTTTGAATCCTTCAAACCGGGCGAGGTTCCGCCGCATTGGATCAGCGCCGTGGCCGGCAAGGTACAGGTCGCCGAGCTGGATGGCCAGAAGGTCATCGAGAAGCTTCCCAACGAGACGTTGTTCAAACGCATACGCGTATTCATGGGACCCTCCGACTGGTCCAACTATACTGTCGAATCCGACATTCGCATCAACGAGAAGCGCCGGCAGATGGGCGACGCCGGGGTGATTGCGCAGCGCTACACTCTGGTCGCCTTCGGAAACAACCAGCGCCTGGAGATGAATTCCTGGCAGCCCGAAGTATCGCGCGCCGTATCCGCTCCGTTCGCCTGGAAACCGAATACATGGTATCGATTGAAACTCCGGGTCGAGAACACGGCGGACGGGAAAACGCGGATTCGCGGCAAAGCCTGGCCTACGGGCGAGACCGAGCCCGAGGGTTGGCTGATCGATCGCGTGGATCCCATTCCCAACCGCCAGGGCAGTCCCGGACTTTTCGCCGACGCGCAATTCGGAGTATATTTCGATAACTTTAAAGTGACGGCTAATCAATGAAACGCACGATTCTGCTCTTCTCGACCGCTCTCCCGGTTTCACTCCTGATCCTGTTCGCCTCCGACCCCGGCGCGAAAGACTGGCCGATGTGGGGCGGCACGCCGGATCGAAACATGGTCTCCTCCATGAAGGGTATCCCCACTACCTGGGACGTGGCTTCGAAAAAGAACGTCAAGTGGATCGGCCAGCTGGGCTCACAGAGCTACGGCAACCCCGTCGTGGCCGGCGGTCGAGTCTACGTGGGCACCAACAACGAGCTGTTGCGCAATCCGAAAGAGGGCGGCGACCGCGGCGTCCTCATGGCCTTCAATGAAGCGGACGGAAAGTTCCTGTGGCAGCATACCAACGAGAAGCTTCCAGCCGGCAGAGCCAACGACTGGCCCTATCAGGGTGTCTGCTCCTCGCCCATGGTCGAAGGCGACCTGGTTTACTACGTCTCCAACCGCTGCGAGATCGTCTGCCTCAACGCCAAGGGCGACGGGGCAGGCAACGCCAAAGTCGAATGGAAGTTCGACATGATGGAGGAAGTCGGGTCCCAGCCTCACAACATGGCGAACGCCTCTCCGGTTTCTTACGGCGACCTGATCTACGTCAGCACTGCCAACGGACAGGACGAAAGCCATGTCCACGTGCCGTCACCCAGGGCTCCTTCGATCATCGCGGTCAGCAAGAAGACTCACAAGCTGGTCTGGGAAGACAACTCCGTCGGTGAAAAGATACTTCACGGACAATGGGCCTCGCCGACGGTGGCGAAAATCGGAGACGTGGTCCAGGTAATCCACCCGCAGGGCGACGGCTGGGTGCGCAGCTACGAAGCGCTCACCGGCAAGAAGCTGTGGGAGTTCGATACCAACCCCAAGGACTCGGTCTGGCCGAAAACCCGCAACGAAACCATCGCCACGCCGGTCGTCTACGAGAATGTGGTCTACATGGCGAACGGCCAGGATCCAGAGCACGGCGAGGGAGTGGGTCATCTTTATGCCATCGATCCCACCAAGCGCGGCGATATCACCAAAACCGGGCAGATCTGGCATTACGACAAGATCCGGCGCAGCGTTTCGACGGGGGCGGTTTATAACGGGCTGGTCTTCTATGCCGATTTCAGCGGATTTCTTCACTGTCTGGACGCCAAGACGGGAAAACCGTACTGGGTACACGACATGCTGGCGGCCATCTGGGGCTCTCCGATGGTCATCGACGGCAAGGTCTATCTGGGGGATGAAGACGGCGACGTAGTGGTCATGGAAGCGGCCAAGGAAAAGAAGCTCATTGCGGAGATGAACATGGGAAGCTCGGTGTATTCGACGCCTGTGCCGGCTAACGGGACCCTGTTCATCGTCAACCGGAATCAGCTCTTCGCGCTTGCCAACAAGTAACCGGCAGGGCTCCGTCCACCTGGAACCTTTCGCAAATTCATGTGTCACTTTGAATTCCAAACGCGGACCCGTCTGGTCTTTGGCGAAGGGTCTATCGAGCGACTGGGGGAGCTGGCCCGCGGCCTGGGCTTCCGCCGCACGCTGCTGGTGGCGGACCATGGCCTGGTGGATGCCGGGCACGTGGCCGAAGCCACCGCGCCGCTGGTGTCCGCGGGAATCGAAGTGGTTCCGTTTCACGATTTCGAAGCCAATCCCGACACGGCGATGATCGAGCGCGGGCGCTGCTTCGCGGCGTCGGCTGGAGTGGATTCGATGGTGGGGCTCGGCGGCGGCAGTTCGATGGACTGCGCCAAGGGCATCAATTTCGTCCTCACCAACGGCGGCAGCATCCGGGATTACCACGGCTACGGAAAGGCATCGAGGCCGATGCTCCCGATGATCGGCATCCCCACCACCGCCGGCACCGGCAGCGAAGCGCAGAGCTACGCCCTCATCTCCGACGCCGATTCCCACATGAAAATGGCGTGCGGCGATCCGAAGGCGGCATTCAAGATCGCCATTCTCGACCCCGTGCTCACCGTGTCGGAGCCTTCCGCTGTCCGCGCCGCTTCCGGTTACGACGCCATTTCGCACGCTGTCGAAAGCTTTGTCACCACCGCCCGCAACCCCGCCTCCGAGCTCTTTGCCCGCGAAGCCTGGCGCCTGCTGGACGGCGCTTTCGAGCGCGTCATGAACGGCTCCGCCGGCATCCAATCGCTGGGCGAGATGCAGCTCGGCGCTCACTACGCCGGCGTGGCTATCGAGCACTCCATGCTCGGCGCCACCCACGCCTGCGCCAATCCGCTCACCGCGCACTACGGAACGGCGCATGGCGTGGCAATCGCAGCGCTGCTTTCTCACGTGGTCCGCTGGAATCAGGCGGACCGCTATGCCGGCCTGTGTGAAGGGCTGGACGCGCGCCTCGAGCAGCTCGCCGAGGCGGCCGGCCTGCCCACGCGGCTGAGCGCCATCGGCGTCCCGCGAGCCGACCTCGAATTGCTGTCCGCGGAGGCGGCGCAGCAGTGGACCGGACGTTTCAACCCGCGCCCCTTTGACGCAGCCGGAGCGCTGGAGATTTACCAATGCGCCTACTGATCGTTCCCCTATTCGCGGCTGCCTGCCTGTGGCCGCAGCAGAAGGACGAGTGGCCGCAGTTCCGAGGCAATCCGCGCCTCACCGGCATTGCCGCTTCCACTCTTCCGAAAACGCTCAAACTGCTCTGGACCTACGACGCGGGCGAGCCGGTCGAGTCCTCCGCCGCGATAGCCGACGGCGTGGTCTATGTCGGATCCGGGGCCGGCTACCTCAGCGCCGTTGACCTGGCGACCGGAAAGGCGCGGTGGAAGTACAAAGTCTCCCCGGAGGGGGTCGGCGAATCGTCGCCAGCCGTGAAGAACGGCGTGGTTTACGTGGGCGACCTGGCGGGAATCTTTCACGCCGTCGATATCAAGACGGGCAAAGCCCTGTGGACCTTCAAGACCGGGGGGGACATCAAATCCTCGCCGGCGCCGCTCGACGACCGTGTTCTGATCGGGTCCTATGACGGAACGCTGTACTGCCTGTCGGTCAAGAACGGCGCGGTGCTGTGGAAGGTCACCACGGACAATTACGTGCATGCCACGCCCGCCGTGGCCGACGGAGTCGCATACATCAGCGGCTGCGACGAGATTTTTCGCGGCATCCGCGTCGCGGACGGAACGCAGCTGTTCGAATTCCCGTCGGGCGCGTACACCGCCGCCTCACCGGCGCTGGCCGGATCTGCAGCGTACTACGGCACGTTCAGCAATGAAGTGCTGGCCGCCAATCTCAAAACCAGGAAAATAACCTGGCGATACGAGAATCCGGAGCGTCATTTCCCGTTCTACTCGTCAGCCGCGGTGGTCGAAGGCAAGGTCGTGCTGGGGGGGCGGGACAAGCTGGTCTACGGACTGAACGCCGCGACCGGCAAAGTCCTGTGGACGTTCACCACCAAGGCGCGCGTGGACTCGTCGCCGGCGATTTCCGGAGACCGGGTGTATGTCGGCTCGAACGACGGGCGTCTCTACGTCCTCGATGTGAAGAGCGGAGCCAAGGTGTGGGAATTCGAAGCCGGCTCGCCGCTCTCCGCCTCGCCCGCCATCGCGCAGGGCAGGCTGGTGATCGGCGCTCAGGACGGCCGAGTCTACTGCTTCGGCATGTGACGCTTCCTTCCGGAACCGGGTAAAAACCGACAGGCGAAGCGGGCTTCCCCGGAACCGGCGGGCGCGAGTGCTGCCGGGGGTTGCGCGACACAGGAGTGGAAGAAACCAGCGGCCACGCGGCGCGCCGATTGCGCTGCTACGCTCCGTTGATGCGATGATTGACCAGGGACAGAAATTCGTCCCTGGTTTCCTTGCAGGTTCGAAATCCGCCCAGCATGGCGCTGGTGATGGCCCCGGAGTGTTGCTTTTCCACGCCGCGCATCATCATGCACAGGTGGCGCGCCTCGCAGACGACACCTACCCCTACCGGATCGATCGCGTCCTGAATCGTCTGGGCCACCTGTTGCGTCAGCCGCTCCTGAATCTGCAGCCGGCGCGCGAAGGCGTCCACGATGCGCGGCAGCTTGCTCAAGCCGATCACCTTGTCTTTCGGCAGATAGGCCACGTGCATCTTGCCGAAAAACGGCAGCAGGTGATGCTCGCACAGGCTGAAGAATTCGATGTCCTTGACGATCACCATCTCGTCGTAAGTGACCGTGTAGAGCGCCTCGTTGACAATGGTCGGGACATCGGCTTTGTAGCCGCTGGTGAGAAACTCGAGCGCCTTTGCCACCCGGGCAGGCGTGCGCTGCAGGCCTTCCCGCTCCGGGTCTTCTCCGAGGCGCGGCAGAATTTCCCGGACCAGATCCTCGAGCGACCGCTCCCGCTCCAGCGTCAGGACCGGCGCGTCATTGTCCATGATTTCCGCTTTCATTGTCTTCATTAACTTCAAAGATGTTTCGGGCGGTCTCGGCGATGCGAACTTTTTTGAGGCGCGGCCAGGGACCCGGAAACACGCTGGACCACTCCTGTTTGAGCAGCCTTCGAATCAGCAGGCCGAAGTTCTCCGTTGTCGGAACGACGCGGCGGAATTCGTCGACTTCATCATTCAGATTCTTGTGGTCGAAGAGCCGGATGACGCGCTCGCGCACCAAGCTGTCGAGGGCCGCGGGATCGACTGCCCGCCCCGACCGCTCTTCCACCGGCCCGCGTACGCTGATCTCGAGAACGTAATTGTGCCCATGGCCGAACGGATTATTGCACTTTCCGTAGAGCCGCCGGTTCTCCTCGTCGGACAACCCCGGAGCATGCAGCCGGTGCGACGCCGGGAACTCGTAGCGCCGCGTCACGGTGATCATGACCGGTCTCCGAAGTAATCCACATAGAGCCCGGGCGTTTCATAAACCCGAACCGCGTGCAGCCTGGCCGGCGGCTGTGACAGGCTGGGCTGAATGCGATTCCAGATTTCGATGGCGATATTCTCGACTGTCGGAATGGTTCTGTCGAAAGGAGGCACTTCCTTGTTCAGAAAGCGGTGATCGAAGCGGTCGACTACTTCGCGGTTGAGGATGGCCTTCAATTCCTTGAGATCGAGGACCATTCCGTTGACAGGGTCGGGGTCACCTTCGACGGTCACCTCGACGACGTAGTTATGCCCATGGCCGTAAGGATTGGCGGCTTCGCCAAACAAACGGCGGTTTTCTTCCTGCGGCAGCGCGGGATTGGCGCAGACGTGGGAAGCTGAAAACTCGATTCGTCGGGTGATGAGCATGGAGACCGGGCGACACCGCGGAAAAGCGCGGCTACACTTCCTATTATGAGGCGCCGGGAGGGCTGCTTCAAATCAGGGCTCGCGGCCGGGGCCGGCGAAACCCGTCCCATAGCGCACCGGCGAACATCCGGATACACTGATGGAGAGGAATCAACGCAGCCGGATGAGCCAACGAGCGGTCAAACCAGAGCCCGAAACCGGAAACAGCCGGAAGCCGGCTTCGATGAAGCTGGAGCGCATCATCCATACTTTGATCGGCCTGCTGCTGGCCGTGTTCGTGTGGGTCATCTTCGACTCCTTTCACGAACGCCTGGTGGTTGTGGGAGATTCGGCCCCGGACTTTTCCATTACTGCCGACAACGGCCGCACGATCACCAACTCGAACTTCGGCGGCAAACTGCTGGTTCTGAATTTTTGGGCCACCTGGTGCCCGCCGTGCATCGAGGAACTCCCTTCGCTGAACGCGTTTCAGCGGCAGTTCGCCAATTCCGGCGTCGTGGTGCTGGGAGTGAGCATTGACAAGGACGAGAACGCCTATCGCGAATTCCTCGCCAAGGCGCGTATCTCCTTCCTGACGGCGCGCGATCCGGAGAAAAAGATCAGTTCGGAATATGGCACGCAGAAGGTCCCGGAAACCTACATCATCGACGGGCGGGGTAAAGTGCTGCGCAAGATCATCAGCAATACCGACTGGATGAGTGACCGGATGCTGGCGGACGTGAGATCCCTGCTCTGATGCTGCCGCCGGAAGCCAGGAAAGAACTCGCAGCCCTGCTCGGTCCGCGCGGCTATCTGGACCGTCCCGAGGACCTGCTGCTTTACGAATACGACGGCAGTGTCGACAAGGCGCGTCCCGAGATGGTTGTCTTTCCGCGCACCACGGAGGACGTCGTTGCGATCGTCAAGATCACGGGCAAGCATAATGTCCCGATCGTGGGGCGCGGCGCGGGCACGGGTCTGAGCGGCGGCGCGATTCCCCGGGCGGGGGGCGTGACGATCGGCTTTGCTCGCATGAACCGCATTCTGGAGATCGATTTGCCGAACGAGCGCGCCGTCGTGCAGCCCGGCGTGGTGAACCTGGATCTGACGCTGGCCGTGCACCCTCAAGGCTACTTCTACGCGCCGGATCCTTCCAGCCAGCGCGCCTGTACCATCGGGGGCAATGTTTCGGAAAACGCCGGCGGACCGCACACGCTGGCTTACGGCGTGACCACCAACCATGTGCTGGGGATCGAAATGGTGTTGCCGGACGGATCGGTTTACTTCACGGGCGGCAAGGAGCAGGAGCTGCCTGGATACGATCTGACGGGGCTGATGACCGGGTCGGAAGGGACGATGGCGCTGGTCACGAAAGTGGTGGTGCGTCTGATGCGGCAGCCGGAGCTGGTAAAAACCATCCTGGCCATCTACGATTCGGCGGACGACTGTGGCCGGACGGTCGCGGAGATTACGGCGCGCGCCATCACGCCGGTGGCGGTCGAGATGCTGGACGGCGTCATGCTGCGGATGGTGGAGGAGGCGACCCACGCCGGCTTTCCGATGGACGCCGCGGCGGTGCTGCTGATCGAGCTGGAGGGGCTGCAAGAGGCGGTGGAGGAGCAGGTGGAGCAGATACGGGAAGTGTGCGGCGCCTGCAGCGCGCGGGAGTTCCGGGTGGCCCGCTCGGCGGAGGAGCGCGACCTGCTCTGGAAGGGACGCAAGAACGCTTTCGGCGCGGTCGGCCGGGTGAGTCCGACATATTACGTGCAGGACGGCGTAGTGCCGCGCACGAAGATCGCCCCGACGCTCAAGCGGATCGGCGAAGTGGGAGAGAAGTACGGCCTCAAGATCAGCAATATCTTCCATGCGGGCGACGGGAACATGCATCCCATCATCCTGTTCGATTCCCGGAAGCCGGGCGATCTCGAAAAAGCCAAGAACGCGGGTGAGGAGATTCTCTCCTATTGCATTTCGGTGGGCGGCTCGATCACCGGAGAGCACGGGGTGGGGATGGAGAAGAACGAGCTGATGGATCAGCTGTTCCCCGCCGATTCCCTGGAGATGATCCGCAATTTCAAGGTCCTGTTCGATCCGGAGAACCGGCTGAATCCTGGCAAAGTGCTGCCGACGGGCAAAGGCTGCCTGGAGATCCGGCAGCAGGCACTCACCGGCGCGGCCCCTGTATACTGATTTCTTCATGCGACTCCAAGCGTTTCTCGCGGCAGCCGCCCTTCCCGCGATACTCTTTGCCGCCGGCGAACCCGGTTTCAAGCCGCTGTTCGACGGCAAGACACTCCAGGGCTGGAAACTGATAGGCGCACGCGGCGGCGGGTTCATGGCCCGGGACGGCATGATCGTCTGTCCGCAGGGCGGCGGCGGAAATCTAATGACCGAGGAGGAGTTCGGTAATTTCGTCTTCCGTTTCGAGTATCGCATCCTCGCCGGCGGCAACAACGGAATCGGCATTCGCGCCCCACTCGAGGGCAGGCCCTCTTATCTCGGGATGGAGATCCAGATCCTTGACGACGGGCATGAAAAGTACAAGTCGCGTATTCGCCCCGAGCAATTCACCGGATCGGTCTACGACGTGATTCCGGCGCGGACCGGTTTCGCGCGTCCGGCAGGTGAATGGAACGAGGAGGAGATCACCGCCAACGGCCGGCAGATCACGGTGAAGCTCAACGGCGTGATCATTCTCGACGCGAACCTGGACATCGTCAAAGAGCCCAAAATCCTCCAAAAGCATCCCGGCCTGCTGCGCACGGGGGGCCACCTGGGATTGTTAGGCCACAACGAGCCCACCGAGTTCCGTAACCTGCGCGTGAAACGGCTGCCCTGATGCTCGATCGCCGCGCTCTGTTGCTCTCGTCTCTTTCGGCGGCGCTGGGAGGGGCGGCCGCGCCGCCGATCAAGATCGGCCATCGCCAGGCCAGCATGGTGGGGAAGCCAACGTTGGACGTGTTCGAGCTGGCGGCGCGTATTCCGGGGCTGGCCGGCGTCGAACTGCAGGTGGTGATGAAAGGCTACAGCCTCTGGGACCGGGAAACCGCCCTGAGTTACAAACGGGCGGCCGACCGGTGGGGGCTGCGCGTGCCTTCGCTGGCCGGAATCTGGCCGGGAGGCCGATCGCTGGTCAAGACCCAAACAGGCGAGGAATGCTACCGGAAGTCGATCGAAGCGGCGGAGCTGCTGGGCGCGAGCGTGATCCTGGTGGCCGGGTTCCGGGACAATTGTCCGAAGATGGATGACGCGGCTTCCCACGGCCCGGTAATCGAGCTGCTGAAAAAGATGGCCCCGGTGGCGGCGAACGCCGGCGTCACGTTGGGGCTCGAAACCTCGCTCGGCGCCGAGGACTGCAAAAAACTGATCGACGCCGTGAATCACCCCGCGGTGCGGGTTTTCTGGGATCTGGACAACCTGGAGTTCTACGGGCACAAAGGCGAGAGCATCACCGGACTCGATGTGCTCGGGGCGGAGCGCATTTGCCAGGTCCATTGCAAGAACGAAGACCGCCTGCTCGAGCAGCCGGGGCGTGTGGACTGGGCCGCGGCGCTGAAGGCGCTGAAACGGATCGGGTATCAGGGCTGGTACGTGTTCGAGACGCGGCACTCCGGCCCGGAGCAGTGCGTCGAGGCGACCCGGAAGAACATCGAATTCCTGAAGCGGCAACTGGCGTAACCGGCGGGGGTTCAGGCGCGGCCGCGCCGCTCGTGAATCACATCTTCTTCGCGTACTCGTGAATGATATAATCGCAGGCCCGTACGGTCAGCGCCATCATCGTCAGCGTCGGATTCTGGCAGGCGCTGGAGACAAACGCCGCTCCGTCGGTGACGAACAGGTTAGGAACGTCGTGGCTCTGGTTGTACCGGTTCAGCACGCTGGTGCGCCGGTCCGCTCCCATGCGCGCGCCGCCGATCTCGTGAATGGACGCGCCGGGAACCGAGGGATTGCCATACTGTTTGACTCCGGTGGCGCCGGCCGCCAGCAGCATCTCCTCGGCCTGCTCCTTGCCGTCCTTCTGCAGCTTGAGCTCGTTGTCGCTCCAGGTGACGTTCATCTTCAACGCCGGGATGCCCCACTTGTCCACCAGTTCCGGATCGATCTCGACGCGATTGTCCTTGCGGGCCAGGCATTCGCCGAACATGGTCAGTTGCATGGTCCACTTTCCCTTGCGGACGGCGTTCTTGTAAGCAGCCCCGAAGCCGGGCGCGCCGAAATCGAATGAAGGCGAGCACTTTGTCTGATAGCCATAGCCGCGGATGAACCCGTCGGTCGATTTCCGGCTGACGTTTCGGAATCGAGGAATGTAGACGCTGTTGGGCCGGATCGGTGGACCGTGCCAGGCCAGCGCTTCTCCGCCGGGCACGGTACCGGAGGCTCCCGCGCGGAAAATGTGATCCATGATGTAGTGGCCCAGCACGCCGCTCGAATTGCCGATCCCGGAGTTGAGCATCAGCCGCACCGATTCAAGCGACGACGCGCAGAGGATCACGATTTTCCCCCGCGCCTGACGGAGATCGCGCGTGGCCGAATCGACGTACTCGACGCCTGTCGCCTTGCCATCCTTCATCAACACCCTCGCGGCGATCGCATCGGTGACCAGCGTCAGCCTGCCGGTCTTCCCGGCGGCGGCGATGGTGGTGGGAGGGCTGCTGAAATACGACGACGTCACGCAGCCGAGGTTGCAGGGACCGCAATAGTGGCAGGCCGGGCGTCCGTTGAGCTCCCGCGTGAGGATGGCGGCTCGTCCCATAGTCACGCGCCGTCCGAAGCGCTGCTCGACCGCCTTCTTGAACGCGAGTTCGCCGCACGTCATCTCCATGGGTGGTTGGAAAACACCGTCCGGAAGCTGCGGCAGGTTTTCCGCCTGGCCGCTGACCCCGATGAAGCGCTCGACTTTTTCGTAGTACGGGGCGACATCGGCGTAGGAGATCGGCCAGTCGTCCCCGTAGCCGTCGTGGGAAGCGGCCCGAAAATCGAGGTCGCTGTAGCGGAAGGACTGCCGGCCCCAGCTGAGCGTGCGTCCCCCAACGACACGCATCCGCACCCAGGTGAACGGCTTCTCCTGACGGTAGGGATTTTCGAAATCGTTGACGAACCAATGATGGTTCGACTCCGTGCAGGCGGGCGTCGAGATCTGGACAGGGTGCAGCCGCGCCACGTGGGGCGACCTTCCCAAATACTCCATCTCGTAGCTGGGCTTGTGCTCGGAGAACTCCTTGGGGCTGATGCGCCGTCCCGCTTCGAGCATGGCCACGCGCCAGCCGGCCTCGGTCAACTGCTTGGCCGCCCATCCCCCGGTAGCGCCGGACCCGACCACGACGGCGTCAAAAACGTCGGTCTGTTTCTGCACGATCTAACCCAACTAATGACTCTACCACCAGTGGAACTCGCAACCCGGGGAGCTGCTCAGGTGAATTCGCGGCGCGCGTATGGAGCTGTGTCAACCTTCGAAGAAGACCGAATCCTTCTCGAGAACGTGGCGATTGATGAAATCGCCTATATCTTCTTCCAGCTCGCTCACAGGTGCGGTGGGCTCTTCGGGCGGCTGTTCCTTCGTGGGCTCGGGATCCTGGGGCATAGCCTTCTCCTTCGCGCCTTCATTCTATCTCAGGACCGCGGGCACCCGGGATAATTCCCGCATGGTGTACTGGTGTGATGACCATACACGCGGCGACAGGAGAACAGCGGCTTGAATAAGCCCGCCGGAGCCGCTTTGCTGCTGGGCATGGCGATCCTGTTTCTCCTTGCCAACCGCGGCGCGTACAAGGGCTACTTTCAGGACGACGAGCTCAACAATCTGAGCTGGACCCGTGACATCCCGTCCGTGGAATTTGGCAAGGCCGTCCTCTCCCCCAGATTTTTTCCCAATAACTTCCGGCCGGTGGGGCATTTCTATTTCCGGGAGATGAGCCTGCTCCATGGGCTCGATTTCCCCAGGTACCTGCCGCTCCTTCACCTGTTCCACATCCTCAATGTCTGGATGGTGTGGATGCTGGCTCGCCGCCTGGTACTGCCGCCGCTGGCGTCGTCAATGGGAGCGCTGTTCTTCGCCTTCCACATGGCAGCGTTCGACATCTACTGGAAGCCGATGTACGTTTTCGATCTGCTGTGCGCCACCTTCTGCCTGGCGAGCCTCCTGTTGTATACCGGCCGCCGCTACATCCTCAGCTTCTGCGCGTTCTGGCTGGCTTACAAATCGAAAGAACTGGCGGTCATGCTTCCCGTCGCGCTGGCCTGCTACGAATTCTGGCTGGCCAAGCCGAGGCGCTGGACGCCGCTGATTCCGTTCTTTGCCGCCTCGCTTTCATTCGGCGTGCAGAGCATGTTGTTCAACCAGAACATCGACAACGACTACACCTTCCGCTTCACGCCGGCGGCGCTTCGGGCCACGGTGAGCTATTACTCCTCGAGCCTGCTGCTCGGGCACTACGCCGGACTGGCGCTGATCCCGCTGCCGTTCCTCTCGCGCGACCGGCGCGTCTGGTTCGGGGCGGCCATGCTCTGCCTGTTTTTCGCGCCGCTGCTGTTCCTGCCGGGACGCCTGTTCGCCGCCTACTGCTATCTGCCTCTGTCGGGACTCGCCGTGATGGCCGCGGCGGCCGCCGCTATGCCGCGTCTCACGGCCGTGATGGCCTGCCTGTGCGTGCTATGGATCCCGCTCAATATGGCGCAGCTGAAGAAGAACCGGAGGGCTACCCTGGCGGCTGACGATGAGGCGCGCGCCTATGTCTCGGCTCTGGCGGACTACGCGCGTGTGTCTCCGACGACCCGCACGTTCGTGTTCGAGGGTCTACCCGCCGGTTATCATTCCTGGGGAACGGAAGGGGTCCTCCGCCTGCTCTACGGCTACCCGAATCCCGCGCTGTACCACGTTGGCGACAGGGAAGCAGCCGCGGCGTTAAAAATGGATGACGTCGCGCTGCTCGAGTGGGATCCCGGTGAGCGGCGGTTGAGGGTGTTCTCGAGTAAGAGCCCTTTACCCTATCTCGCCGTGGGAAGACCCGCGCCTCCCTGGCAGTTGGGTGAAGGATGGTACGAGCCGGAGAACGGCTTCCGGTGGACCGGTCCGCAGGCCGCCGCGCGTTTAGCCTGGCCGAGGGAGACGGCCGCATTCGAGCTTGTTGTGAACGTCCCGCCCCGTCAACTGCAGGAGACCGGGCCGGCGCGGGTTGCCCTGCGGCTTAACGGAATCGACATCGGCTCGCGTCAGGTCACGCAGAGCGGCTTGCAGACGCTGCGCTGGCCCGTTCGACGCGAAGTCCCGGGAACAGCCGCGGTAGATCTCGCCGTCACGCCCGAGTACAGGCCCGCAAACGGCGATCCGAGACGGCTCGGTCTGGCCGTGGTAGCCTTCGGATTCCGATGAAGATTCCCCACCTCCGCTGGATCATTGCCTTGCTGATGCTGGTGGCCACGGCGATCAATTACGCCGACCGGCTGGCGCTCTCCGTGATCTCCTCCGACCTGCGCCGGCAGTTCGCCATGACCGAGCAGGATTATTCCCATGTGCTGGTGGCGTTCATGGTGGCGTACGCGATCATGTACGCGGGCTCGGGCTACGTGGTAGACAGGCTGGGCACGCGCGCCGGGTTCGCGTTGTTCGCCTTTGTGTGGTCGCTGGCGGCCATGCTGCACGGACTGGCGCAGGGGAAATGGTCGCTGATGGGGGCCCGCTTCATGCTCGGCCTGGGACAACCAGGCAACTGGCCGGCGGCAGCCAAGGCGACCGCGGAATGGTTTCCGGCGGGACAGCGGGCGCTGGTGATCGGCATTTTCAACGCCGGCTCCTCGATCGGATCGGCGCTGGCCCCACCGGGAGTGGCGTTCCTCACCCTTGCTTACGGATGGCGATTCGCGTTTGTGGCGACCGGCGCGGCAGGACTGGTCTGGGTGGTCCTGTGGCTGATCCTGTACAGTCCGCCGCACACGAATCGATTCCTGAGCCGCGACGAATATCTTCAAATCAAGGATTGGGTCCGGCCGCCGCAAGAAACCGCCTCGGCCGCGAGCGTGGATTGGCGCAAGGTGATGGGAATGCGCGAATGCTACACGCTCATCATTGCACGGTTCTTCACCGATCCGGTGATCTACTTCATCATCTTCTGGTTGCCGGAATACCTGCGTAAAGAGCGGCATTTCGACCTGGCGATGGTGGGTAAGTACGCCTGGGTACCGTTCGTCTTCGGCGGCGTCGCCTATGTCCTGGGCGGATGGCTCTCGGGTTGGCTCATGCGTCGCGGCTGGGCGCTGCCCACGGCACGAAAGTTCGTGATGCTGGCGGGGGCCGCGTTCCTGCCGGTTGCGATACTGGCGCCCCACGCTCCGGAAGCCTGGATGGCGATCGCGGCGACCTGCTTTGCCACATTCGGACACGGATTCTGGGTGTCGAACCTGCAGGCGCTGCCCACCGACCTGTTCCCGGGGCAGGAGATGGGCACGGCGTCCGGCTTCTCCGGCATGGGGGGCGCCGTGGGGGGTGTGCTGGCCAACCTCGGCACGGGTTGGCTCGTGCAAAATTTTTCTTATGCGCCGGTATTCCTGATGGCGGGTCTGATGCATCCGCTCTCGGCCGGGCTGGTTTACTGGCTGCTGCCGAACCGCTATTTTGGGAAGACGCGATGAAGCTGGCACTGGCCGCAACTCTGCTCTGTGTCGTGTTGATCGTGGCGCCGCTTCTGGTGGCGCTGCCGCCGGTGAGGCAGACTCCGGCGATGCTGGCTGCCGCGCGCGCGGCCGGAGCGCTGGCCCCGTTTCTTTCAGCCGTGGCGGCGATTCTGGCTGCGTGGCGTCTGTGGCGCGCGCGCACGTGGCGGGCGGCGGCTGTGCTGTGCCTGGCCGCGCTTTGCGCGGTGCTCTCGCGGATCCATCTGCTGGAGTGGGTCTTCGCCGGCGCGCGCGGAGCCGAGACGGCGAGCATGGCGGCTTTTCACGACATCCGGGACAGCGACATGGTGCTGGGCGTCGTCATCGAAGGCCGCAGCCGGGCTTATCCCGTGCGCTACCTGGCCTACCATCACATGCTGAACGACCGGCTGGGCTCCACCGCGCTGCTGCCCACGTATTGAACACTCTGCCACACCGGTCTGGTGTGGGACCGCGCGGTCGAGGGCCGCATTCTCCGTTTCCACCTGGCAGGCCTGAACAACCAGAATTTCCTGATGGCCGACGAAGAGACCGGGAGCTGGTGGCAGCAGGTCACCGGCGAATGCCTGCTCGGGCCGCTCAAGGGCAAGCGGCTGCGCCGTATTGCCGCCGATGAAGTGTCGCTGGCGGACTGGCGCGCCGAGCATCCGGAGAGCGACGCCGTGAAGTTCGACCCGCGTTACCGGTCGGGGTATCCCGATTCGGACTGGGAGAAAAGAGTCGATCGTATTTGGCCCGTGAACAAGCCCGCGGGCGAACTGCTTCCGCCGCGGGAGCTGGTCGTAGGAGTGGAAGTGAACGGGACGGCCGCGGCCTTTCCGCTGGCCTCGCTGCGCGACCGAAGTCCTGCAAACGTGGACGTGGCAGGCGTCCCGTTAGTGTTCATCATGGGCGCGGACGGAAACGGCGTACGGTGTTTCGTGCGGCGGCATCAAGGGCGGCCGCTGGAGCT
This sequence comes from Bryobacteraceae bacterium, assembly GCA_035495815.1. Lineage (GTDB taxonomy): Bacteria > Acidobacteriota > Terriglobia > Bryobacterales > Bryobacteraceae > DATJFH01. The sequence goes on along the minus strand of DATJFH010000290.1, from coordinate 6,916 downwards.
TTTCCGCCGTCCGGAAGACGGCAGTCTGATCGACGCCGCCACCGGGAGCGTTTGGACCTTCGCCGGCAAGGCGACGGCAGGTCCCCTTGCAGGCCAGTCCCTGGAACCGGTGCAGACGACGAAAGACTACTGGTTCAACTGGCGCAACTACCATCCGGAGACTACGCTACGCCGCCGGTTGTAGCGCACGCTGCCCGAAAAAATTATCGCTCGAAATCGATATAGCCCATTTGCGGATCTGCGGCCAGCAGTTTCACGCGAATCCGGTCGCCGACGTCCACATCTTCCTGCCCGCGCAGGAGCCGGCCCTCGAGCGGAGGGTCCAGAATCCGGACGAACACGCCTTTAGGCGTATCGCCCGTAACCACCGCGCTGAACGTTTCTCCGATTCGATTCTGAATGGCCACGGCGGCAATCCGCTTGTTCATTTTCCGCTCCACCTTTCGGGCCGCGTCTTCCATGAACGTGCAGCGGCGCGCGATCTCGTCGAGGGCTTCATCGGAATAGGGGGCGGGCTTCCCGGCCAAGACGGAGTTGACGAGCCGCTGCGTAACCAGGTCCGCAAAACGGCGATTGGGCGCGGTGGAATGGCTGTAATCGTGGGCTGCCAGGGCGAAGTGTCCCTGGGGAGAATCGCCGGCGCGGGAGAGCGCGTATTCACCGGGTCCCATCAACTTGATGATGGCCAGGGAGAGGTCGGGATAGCGTAGAGGATCGGCGGCTTTGCGTTTCTGAAGAAAAGCGCTGAGAAGGGCGGCGTCCGGGGCAGGAGGCAGCGTTTCGCCGAGGCCGCGGGCGATCTCGACGATGCGCGGCCAGCGTTCCGGCGCGCGCACGACCCGCCGGATGGAGGAGACGCGGGCGTCACGCAGGGTGGCGGCCATCACGCCGTTGGCGGCCACCATGAAATCCTCGATCATCTTGCCGGCCTGATTCTTGTGGTGCGCCGCGAAGCCGCGGACCTCTCCGTCGACGACGGTGGCGCGCGTTTCGAGGCGGTCGAAATCAAGGGCGCCGAGCCGGTGCCGTTGGTCGCGCAGGAGTCCGGCTGCCTCGTTCTGCAGCCGGAGCTGCGCTTGCAGAGCGGCCGAAGCGGCTGCCGGAGGCGCCGGAGCATTGTCCTCGAACCAGGCGCCCACGGCGGAATAAGTCAACCGAGCCCGGTTGCGGAGCAGCGCGCCATAGACGCCGGTCGAGGCGATCGAACCGTCGGGCGCCACGACGAACTCGATCACGACGGCAAAGCGATCGGCGTCCTGATGGAGCGAAGTGAGATCGGTCGAGAGGCGCTCCGGCAGCATCGGAAACGTGCGGACGCCCGTATAGACGCTGGTGGTCTGGCCGGCGGCGTGGCTGTCGATCGCCGACCCGCAGGGCACATCCCGGCCGACATCGGCAATGCCGACCAGAACGCGAATGCCGCCGTCCACGCGTTCGGCGACTTCCACCTGGTCGAGATCGCGGGAGGTGTCGTTATCGATGGAGGACCATGGGAGAGAGCGGAGGTCCCTGTGCCGCTCGTCGGGAACGGGCGCCGGCCGGGAGTCGAGAGCGGCCGCTTCCCGTTCGACGGCGGGCGGAAAGTCCGGATCGAACCCTTCGGCGATCATTTCCCTGCGCGCCGCGGCGGCCAGATCGAAGCCAGAGTGAGGCATGTTTCATCACATCCGCGAAGTTATGGGGCATGGCAGTCGGCACGCGGAATCCCGACGTGGCGCACGCGATGCGGAAGACAGGTTGCGGCGCCGGGCAGCGGAAGGCAACCACTTGGCGCCTATCTCCTTCCGGCCAGGCAAGCGCAAGAAGTACGGGAGAGCTATCACTTGCCGGCCTTCAGGTATTTGTCGAACCACTCGAGAGCCAGCTTGTGCGCCTGGTCCCAGGCTTCGTTGTAGATGCCATAGTGAGTGATGTTCGGAACCGTGACCAGATTCTTGGGGCCCCTCGCGCGCTGATAGGCGAGCACTCCGTGGTCCTTGTTGTCGAACAGCTCTTCTTTCCCGGCCAGCACGAACTGCATGGCGCACTGAGGAGCCTTGTCGACCTCTTCCACGGGATAGTAAGTCACGAACCGCGAGCGGATCGGCGCGCCGATCAGGTTGCCGATCGTCTTCGCCCTCGGCGCGGGATAGCCGATCTCGCCGCGCGCCCGCTTCATGGACTCCTCGTTGGTGAGTTTGCGGTCCTGCTCAGTGGCAGAGACCCAGCGGCCGTCGAGCGCGGGCACCTGGCTGTGCAGCGCTTTCACGCGCGGGTCGTGCTCGGCGGCGTAGACCACCAGCCCCCCCGAGAAGCTGCTGCCCCAGAGTCCGATGCGGCTGGTGTCGCACTGCGGCTCGCCCTGCACCCAGTGGAGAGCGTTGAGAATATCGGCTCCCATATCCATCGGATCGACCGCTTCGCGGACTTCCTGGACTTCGGCCGTGAAGCGATGGGCGGGGTTGTCCGCGGGCGCGCGTCCGGTGAGGATGACACGCGAATCGCTTGCGCCCCAGCCACGGTAGTCGAAGGCGACCACGAGGTATCCGGCCTGCGCGAAGCCGGCGGCGTCGCGGCGCAGTCCGGCGACTGTGCCGCCCCAGCCGTGCGACATGATGATGGTGGGCAGTTTTTTGCCGGCCAGCGACTTCAGCGAGTAGACCTCACCGCCCATGCGGACGCCCTCGCTCAGGATGTCCACCTTACGGAGCGCTAGATCGTCAGGCAGGACGAACGGCTTCGACTGGCGCTGCTGTCCGAAAACGGATGCCGCAAGCGCCCACCCCAGGAGGAGCTTTCGCATGGCTATTTCTTCACGCTCACTTCACGAAAGTACACCACATCCTTGGGGTTGTGATTCTGCAGGCCGATATAGCCGTAATCCGGCCGGGGGCCGCGCACCGGCTCGAACCATTCCTTGCGCGGGGGCGTCGGCTGATCGCCCGTAAATTCGTTCACTTTTTTTCCGTTGAGGATGACGGTGGTTTTCTGGCCCTTCAACTCGACGTCCATGGTATTCCATTCGCCTGTGGGCTTCTGGTTCTTCAGGGTGACTTTGCTGAGTGAGTACAGGGCGCCGGTGCAGTGCCATTCGTCTCCGGCGGCGTCGATCTGCACCTCGTAGCCGTTATGGACGGCGTACCAGGGGTCCTTGGGAGGCTCCGGCAGACGGATATAGAGGCCGGAATTTCCTTGATCGTTGATGGTCTTGAAAACGACCCGCAGGGTGGTGTCGCCGAACTTTTGACCTTCGTACCAGAGCAGTCCCATGCCACCTTCGGTCTTGAGCATGCCGTTCTCCACCACGAAGCGGCCGGGGCCGACCATCTTCCAGCCCGTCAGGTCTTTGTGGTTGAAGAGCTGCTTCCATTCCGCTGCTTGGGAGGTTACCGCCAGCAGAAGAAGTGTCGAGAAGATTCTCATCGGGACCATTATTCCACGCGCATCGTGGCGCACGCATGAGTGGGTCCCGTGGCTCGCGCGAAGCCGGGCTGCGCGGGGTCCGGCGGGAGGAAGCGATTGCGGCCGCAGGTTAGATACGCGATCTGGCAGCGCGGCTCGAGGCCCTGATCAGATTCTCGAAATCGTTTTCCGGAATGGCGACGAACAGCTTGACGGCATTGGCTTCGGTGTTCACGGTCAGCGATTGAAGCAGGTTGGCCAACTGGCCGAGCTGCCCGCCCGGGGCATTCATCTGGGCCATGTTGAGGAAGAACTTGACCACGTCGGCGAGGGAGGCGGCGTCCTTGTCGGTCCGGGCGGTCAGCTCGCCGCTGATCTCGATGGTTTTTCCGAATCGGATCGAGCCCGTCGACTGTTCGATGGCTTTGATGAGGTCGCCCTGCAGGGCTCCCTTGATATTCTTGTCCGGCATGACCGGGGCGAAGGCGGAAACGGGCGCGATCGAAACCACCCAGGCGTCCTGATTGAGGCTGGTCCTGGTGATCTTGTCGAGCAAAGCCGATTCCATGCCCCGGGCGCCGGCGCGCCGGTCTATGGCAGTGCGGACACTGGCGATGTCGCCCGCGGCCGCCGTCGAATTATCCAGAAAAGCGATCGCTTCGCCGATCCCGTGGTGGCCTTTTCCGGCTGAGATGAGGCCCACTCCATTGTAGGTATCGATCTGCTTGCCATCCGCGCGGAACAGGGAAAGGAGGCGCTGGCTATCGAAGTTTCCGCGTACCAGAAGCAGACCCGACTTCCTGGTTACATCCGCGGGAGAAGCCATGACAATCTCATGAATGTCCAGCCTGGGATCGAAGCCGGTGACGGAGATAAATTCCCGAAAACCGGCGTCGCCCTCCGGCAATTGGGAGAGCATGAACAGCCCGAATGGAGTTGTCCGGACGCGATCGAAATCGATGCCGGAAACCACCCTGGCGTCGGGCATGACCAGTTTGAGCAACTGCGAATCCGCCGCGGAAGCAACCCCGGCCAGCAGGCAAAGGACAGGAACTAGCAGAAAACGCCTCATGTATCTATCTTCCCTCTTCTATCCTAACGGTTCCCGAGGCTAATTCGTTCCCAATCGTTGCCGAAGATCGAGGACAACCTCCCGCGGCTTGTGCATAGCGTCCCTAGATCACCGTGGCCGCCAACGCCGAACAGACTCGTCATGAAGCCGGCTCCGAGCACCAGAAAGGCGATCGCCAGCACCTACGCAGGACCGCCGGGCGAACTCGCTCAGTTCGCCGCCAAATACGAGAGCTCCACCGGCCACCATTAGAGCGATTAGTGAAATGGAAAGGGCCACAGGACCCGTCAGTGACTGTGCCACCGTATTGAGCGGAGTCTCCCACGGGAGTCCGCCACCACTGCCGCCCGCCCATGCTGCGCGGCTTGCCAGCAGAAAGAGCGGAGCCAGCATCGTTCGCTTGAAAAGTGAGTTCCTTGGTACCTCCAAATGGATTCGGTCAGACATACTCGACAAGGTAAAGGCCCAAACTTGATTCCTCGTTGATAAAGATCACCAGATCGACGGCTTCCGCAATGAGGCTTTGCTGCGGAGCGCTGGCCGCTTCAGCCACCAGCGACTCCAACCGCACGAGACCACTGAGCGCATCATTGGCGTGGATTGTCGCCACTCCACCCGGATGCCCGGTATTCCAGCTTTTGAGCATTACGTGGGCCTCGGTTGCTCGAACCTCGCCGACCACAATTCGTGTGGGCTTCAGGCGCATACAGGCCCGGACGCAATCGAGCATACTCACGCCGGCAACGGCCCGCAGGTCAAAGTTTTCGACAGGACACTGAAGTTCCATCGTGTCCTCGATCGTGATCACCCGCTCCGACGGAGAAATTCGCGCGACCGCTTCGAGACTGGCGCGTGGTCGTACCCGACCCGGTAGAACCGACGATCAGAATGTTTCGTCGATCTCGGATGGCCGTCCGAATCACTTCGCCGGTTTTCAAGCAGCGGACGGTTTCCGCAAAGGAATTGCGCGAATGTTGCGCGTTCCGAGGATCTGCCGAACAGCTCAAAACGTCGCCGGCCTGGTAGTCCTCCAGCGTGAACACCCGGCGAGGCCGAAGGCGGATCGCGAAAATAGGTCAGCGGACCACCGGCGGAACAATTCCCTCAAAACGGCTCCCATCGACGGGCAGTTCCGTCTCCAGGATCGGCCGATCATAGTTCGCGACAGTCGCTAAGCTAGCGGCCGACCAGACGCTGCAGATGCTCCGGATATCGCGCTCCCTGGATGTTGATGTTTGATGTTGCCTCATCGAGTTGGCGAAGATCGTCAGCCGACAGCGTAACGTTCACGGCGCCGATGTTCTCCTCGAATCGGTGCAGCTTAGTCGTGCCTGGGATCGGCACCATCCATGGTTTCTGAGCGAGAATCCAGGCGAGCGCCACTTGAGCAGGTGTAGCGTTCTTCTCCTTGGCAAATTTGCCGATCAGATCCACTACAGCCTGGTTGGCTTCGCGGTTCTCCGGAGAGAAGCGAGGGACGATGTTGCGGAAGTCGCCCTTGTCGAACTGCGTGTCTTTGCCAATCGCCCCGGTGAGAAATCCTTTACCGAGCGGGCTGAACGGCACAAAGCCGATGCCCAGTTCTTCGAGCGTCGGGATGATCTCCTGCTCGGGCTCTCTCCACCACATTGAGTATTCGCTTTGGAGTGCCGCCACGGGTTGAACCTTGTGGGCCCGGCGAATTGTCTCAGCACCCGCCTCCGAGAGTCCGAAGTGTTTCACCTTGCCTGCCTGAATCAAGTCTTTAACGGCGCCCGCCACATCCTCAATGGGGGTCTCCGGGTCAACGCGATGCTGATAGAAGAGATCGATCCGATCGGTGTTCAAGCGCTTCAGCGACGCGTCCGCGACTTGCTTGATGTGATCGGGGCGACTGTAGAGGCCGGCTTGCTTACCATCCTCGATCTTGAAGCCGAACTTGGTGGCGATCACAACCTGTTCGCGGAAGGGAGCGAGCGCTTCGCCCACCAGTTCCTCATTTACGAATGGTCCATAAACCTCGGCCGTGTCGTAGAAGGTCACGCCACGCTCTACCGCGGCACGAATGAGCGAAATGCCCTTCTGCTTGTCGACCGCGGGGCCATAGCCAAAGCTCATCCCCATACAGCCCAGACCAATGGACGAAACCTCCAGGTTTCCTTTTCCCAACTTGCGTTTCTGCATCTTTATCTCCTGGTCCTGAAAATTGATTTGTTTTGGGGTCGACTCGTTGCGAATTGTGAAGGCGTGGGCCGTTCCCGATTGGCTGTGAGTCCCGAGGATCATGACCTTAATGGACCGGCCGGCGGCCCGAGCAGACATACAGTTCTTTTTCGCTGCCCCTCGGGGAAGCCCTTAAGTCCGTCAACGCAAGCAACCAAAATATCCTGCACGCCGCGGTTGCGCAGCTCGGTCAGGATCTGCAGCCACAACTTGGCCCCCTCGGTGGCGCTGGTCCACAGGCCCAGCACCTCTTTGGTTCCT
>DATJFH010000289.1:0-16192 GCA_035495815.1 Bryobacteraceae bacterium | reverse complement strand
TCTCCGAGCGCAAGCGGGAGGCTGGCGGAGGGCGGCGTAGACCGGTGGGTTCGGGGAGAGGAAAATGCGAGCGACCACGCTCCGGCCTGGATCGCGCTCGATCTGTGAGGTCGGGCGGGAGGCTGAACTGCTACAATCCGGCAAGAGGGCTCCATGAAAATATCGACGTCCGTTTTGCTGGCCTCCGGGATCATGATGTGCGGTATTCTCGTCAACCTTTTCCGTCCGTCGCCGATTGCCCACGCTCAGACTGCCTGTGACGCCACGACGTTCACGGGGGCTTACGGCTATACACAATCCGGGTATGCGTACGACGCGCAGGGAAACATTTACTTTCTCGCCGCGGCGGGAAGAATGGTCGCCGACGGGGCGGGAGCGATTACGGGATCGGAGACCCTCAACTTCGACGGGTCGGTGATCAAGAGGCAGTACACGGGGACCTACACGATGAACGACGACTGCACCGGATCGACCACCCTGACCATGGCGGCGGCGAGCCAGGGGGCGCCGGTGCACGGAGACATCGTGGCAGTGAACAACAGCCGGCAGGTCAACTTCGTGCAGACCGACGCCAACTTCGTCTTGTCGGGAGTGCTCACCAAGCAGAGTCAATGAGAAAGATTGCGGGCGTTCTTCTTCTGCTGGCGGCGGCGGTCCTGGCGGGCGCGGAGTGGCCGCAGTGGCGCGGTCCGGCGCGGGACGGGGTGCTGACATCGTTCAAGGGGCCAGGCGAGTGGCCGGAGCGGCTGACGCGGAAATGGAAGATCAGCGCGGGGCAAGGGCACGCGTCTCCGATTTTCGCCGGGGGACGGATCTTCATTCTGACGCGCCGCCAGAATCGGGAGACGGTTTCGAGCGTCAATCCGGAGGACGGCAAGATCGTTTGGACGCAGTCCTATGAAGCGCCGTACCGCATGAGCGCGGCGGCGCTCAAACACGGGGAGGGGCCGAAATCGACGCCGGTGTATTCCGACGGCAAGGTCTATACGCTGGGGATCAGCGGCATTCTCTCCTGCTTCGAAGCGACGAGCGGGCGGCCGGTGTGGCGCAAGGAATTTTCGAGGGAGTTCAAGCTTACCTCGCCGCTTTACGGAAGCGCGATGTCGCCGGTGGTGGACCGGGGGCTGCTGATCGCCCACGTCGGCGGCAACGACAGCGGGGCGCTGACGGCTTTCGACGCGGCGACGGGGGCGGTGAAATGGAGCTGGAACGGCGACGGACCGGGCTATGCTTCGCCACTGGTCCTGGACCTGGGCGGCGCGCGGCAGGTGGTAACGCAGTCGCAGCAGAACATCGTGGGGGTGGACGCCGGGTCGGGGGCGCTGCTGTGGAAGATTGCATTCGCGACTCCCTATGCGCAGAACGTGGTTACGCCGGTGGTTCATGGGGACACGCTGATTTTTTCCGGACTGGGCAAAGGTGTGATGGCGGTGAGCGTGAGCCGGAGCGGCGGGCAATGGTCGACGAAGCAGGTCTGGAGCAACCAGGACGTTTCGATGTACATGAGCTCCCCGGCGCTGAGCGGCGATCTGCTGTTCGGTTTTTCGCACAAGAACAAGGGGCAGTTTTTTTGTCTGGACGCAAAGACCGGCGCGACGAAGTGGACCGGGGATCCGCGCCAGGGGGACAACGCCTCCATGCTCCTGGCGGGCGGCGTGCTGCTGCTGCTCAAAGACGACGGGGAGCTGATCGTGGCGCGGGCGAGCGGGAAGGGATTCGAGCCGCTGCGCAGGTATAGGGTGGCGGATAGCGCCACCTGGGCGCATCCGCTGGCGATCGACAGCGGGATCGTGATCAAGGACGCGGATTCGCTCGCGCTGTGGAGCTGGCAGTAGGGTCCGGCACGTTTTCAATCCGACTTGTTCCGGGTAAACTGGTGGTTCCGGTCCGGCTGTCCAGAAGTTCGAGCGGCTGCTTCGACAGGCGACAGCGCACCCGCGCTACGCGGCTTTTCAAAAGGGAAAGCCGGATCTGCGCCTCTAATGAAGGACTTACAGGATTTTGACCTGAAAGCGAACAAATACCTTAAAGAAGGGATACCCCGGCCCGGGGGCCCTATCCTATGCTGAAGTAACTCATGGTGAACACCCTTGCGTCAGATCGGACTTGAAACTCTGGCAGTCTTCGTTTGCGCGGTCTCGCTGGCCTCATGCTCACGCTCGTCCAAGGTCGAAGCGAATGCCCATTCCGCCGGACCACCGGTGGTGGCGGTTACCGAAGCCGGTACCGGCAGCCTGACGAACGACCTGACGCTGACGGCGGAGTTCCGCCCGTACCAGGAAGTGGAAGTACACGCGAAAGTGGCCGGTTATCTGAAGGAGATCAGGGTGGACGTGGGGGACCGGGTTACCCAGGGACAGCTCCTGGCGACGCTGGAAATCCCCGAGATGGCGGACGAACTGGCGCACGCGCAGGCGAATGAGAAGCGCAGCGAAGCGCAGCTCATGCAGGCGCGCGGGGAGCTGCAGCGTGCGAAGTTCTCGCACGAGATGTCGCACCTGGCGTATGGCCGGCTGGCCAGCGTCAGCAAGACGCGGCCGAACCTGGTGGCCCAGCAGGAGATCGACGAAGCGCAGGCCCGGGACCGGGTATCGGAAGCGCAGATTGCGGCCGCCGAGGCGGGCATCACGGCGTCGGAGGAGCAGGTATCGGCCTCGAAGGCCACGCGCCAGCGTATCAAGACGCTGGAGGCGTATTCGCAAATCACGGCGCCGTTCGCCGGGGTGGTGACGCGGCGCTACGCGGACACCGGGGCCATGATCCAGGCGGGCACCGCATCGCAGACTCAGGCGATGCCGGTGGTCCGCATTTCGCAGGTCGATCGCCTGCGGCTCGTGCTTCCGGTTCCGGAGTCGATCGTTCCCACGATCCGGGTGGGCGCTCCCGTGATGGTCTCGGTGGATTCGCTCAAACGGTCGTTTCCGGGCCGGATCGCGCGTTTTACCGGCAAGGTGCAGTCGGCCACCCGCACCATGGAGACAGAGGTCGATGTACCGAACCCCGGGCTGGTCCTGATGCCCGGCATGTACGCCTCCACGACGCTCACCCTGGCTCACCGCGAAAACGTGCTGACCGTGCCGTCGGCCGCCGTAGCCAATCACGACAGCAGACCGTCGGTATTCATCGTGAACAAGGATAAGAAGATCGAGGATCGACCAATACAACTGGGCCTCGAATCGGCCGAAAGGGTGGAAGTCCTCTCGGGACTGGAACGGGGCGAACTGGTAGTGGTGGCCGGCCGGGGCGCGGTGAAAACGGGCCAGCGGGTGGAGCCGAAGGTGATCCAGACGATCGCCGGGGATACGCGCTGATGTCGCGGTTCGCCATCCAGAATCCGTACTTCATCATCGTGATCTGCCTGATGATCATGGTGGTGGGTGTGACGAGCCTGTCGCGCATGCCGGTGGACATGTTCCCGGCCATGAACATCCCGGTGGTAGTGGTAGCGACGTTCTATTCGGGCATGCCGCCGGAGCAGATCGAGACCAGCATTACGGGGCGCTTCGAGCGCTTTTTCACGCTGGGCAGCGGCATCGATCACATCGAGTCGCGGTCGCTTCCCGGGGTCAGCCTGATCAAGATTTACTTCCAGCCCGGCTCGAACGCCGATTCGGCCGTTTCCATGATCTCCAACCTGGCCATGGCGAACCTGCGGCGCCTGCCGCCGGGCACGCTGCCGCCGGTCGTGCTGAAATTCGACGCCTCGAGCCTGCCGGTATGCCTGATCACGCTGAAGGGCGAAGGCCTCAACGAGACCAACCTGCGCGACCTGGGCCAATACACGGTTCGCAACCAGGTAGCCAATGTGCCGGGGGCATCGGTGCCGCAGCCGTTCGGCGGCAAGTACCGCCAGATCATGGTATACGTGGACCCGCTCAAACTGGAAGCGCACCAGTTGAGCCCCATGGACGTGGTCCGCGCGGTCAACGATTCCAATCTCATCTTCCCTTCGGGAGACGTGCGGATCGGCACGCTGGACTACAGCATCTACACCAACGCCCAGCTGCGCGACGTCCGCGACATCAGCGCGCTGCCGCTGAAGACGGTGGGACAGGCGCCGGTTACGGTGTCGGACGTGGGAACGGCGAAAGACGCCGAGCAGATCCAGACCAACGTGGTGCGGGTGGACGGGCAGAAGTCCGTGTATCTGCCCGTGCTCAAACAGGGCGGCGACACCAATACGATCGCGGTCGTCGAGGGCATCAAGGAGGCGGTGTCGAAGCTCACGGACGTCCCCAAGCAGCTGGTGACGCGGGTGGTGTTCGACCAGTCGGCGTTCGTGAAGACCGCCATCGAGACTCTGTTGCACGAGGGAGCCATCGGGCTGTTCCTCACGTCGCTGATGATCCTCATCTTCCTGGGTAGCCTGCGGGCGACGGTGGCGGTGTTTCTCTCGATCCCGCTCTCCGCGCTGGCGACATTCATTCTGCTGGCGCTCGGCGGCGGCTCGATCAACACGATGATCCTGGGGGGACTGGCGCTGGCCTTCTCGCGTCTGATCGACAATTCAGTGGTGGTGCTGGAAAACATTTTCCGGCGCCTGGAGCTGGGCGAGCCGCCGGAGGTAGCCGCGCACAAGGGGGGGGCGGAAGTGGCGCTGCCGGTGCTCGCCGCCACACTGACCACCGCGGTGGTGTTCTTCCCGGTCACTTTTCTGTACGGAGTGAGCAAGTTCCTCTTTACGGCGCTGGCGCTGGCCGTGGTCCTTTCCCTGGGCGCATCATATTTCGTGGCCATGACGGTCGTGCCGCTGTTCTGCGCCCGGTACATCAAGGCGGCACAGCCGCACGGCGCTCACGGAGGGGGATTCAACGGCTGGTTCAACAGGCGTTTCACGGCCATGCTCGACGGCTACACGGCGGCGCTCAAGCCCACGCTGCGGTTCCCGGCGAGCGTGCTGATCGGCCTGCTGGGGCTGTTCGGCGTCAGCCTCGCGCTCTACCCTCTGCTCGGAGTCTCCTTCTTCCCGCGCACGGACGCGGGCCAGTTCGTGATCAATCTCAAGGCGCCTGCGGGCACGCGGCTCGAAGTCACCGAAAAGGACGTGGGGCGGGTCGAGGATCTGGTCCGCAAGGTGGTTTCCGAGGAAGATCTGGGGATGATCGTATCGAACATCGGAATCACCCCGGATTTTTCCGCGATGTACACGACCAACTCGGCGCAGCATACGGCTTTCGTCCAGGTGAGCCTGAAGGACGATCACCGAATCGGAAGCTATGAATACATGGACCGGGTGCGAAAGCGGCTGGCGGCGGAACTGCCGCAGATGACGGCCTACTTCCAGTCGGGCGGCCTGGTGGATGCGGTGCTCAACCTGGGACTTCCGGCTCCGATCGACGTGCAGGTCAGCGGCTCGAACACGAAGACCGATCTGGAAGTGGCGCAGCGTATCGCGGCCAAAATCAAGCAGATTCCGGGCGTGAGCGATCTGCTGATCCCTCAGGATCTCGATTCGCCCGCGCTGCGAGTGAACATCGATCGCATTCGCGCCGGCCAGATCGGCTTAAGCCAGCGGGAAGTGATCAGCAACGTGATCACGGCGCTGACTTCGAACCAGATGATCGCACCCAGTTACTGGGTGGATCCGAAGAGCGGCAACGATTATATGCTGACGGTGCAGTATCCGGAATCCCAGGTGCGCACGCTGAACGATCTAAAGTCGATTCCGCTGCGTTCGGCCGGGCACATGGATCCGGCGCGGCTGGACGCGGTCACCCACATTACCCGCTCGCTGGCGCCGAGCGAGGTAGACCATTACCAACTGCGGCGCGTGATCGATATTTACGTGGGGCTGGCGGGCGAGGACCTGGGGAAGGTAGCGGCGGCGATCGACGAGATCGTGGCCGGGGAGAAGATTCCGGAGGGCGTGCGCGTCGACCTGCGCGGCATGGTGCAAGGCATGCGGGCATCGTTCCGCAGCTTCGGCCTGGGCCTGTTATTGTCCATCGTGCTGCTGTACCTGGTGCTGGTGGCGCAGTTCAAGTCCTTTCTCGATCCGATGCTGATCCTGCTGGCGGTGCCGATGGGTCTCTCGGGAGTGCTGGTGACGCTACATCTTACGAACACTACTCTCAACGTGCAATCGCTGATGGGGGTGGTGATGATGGTGGGGATCGTGGTGTCGAACAGCATCCTGATCGTGGAGTTCACGACGCGGCTGCGGGCGGACGGGATGAGCGTGGGCGACGCGGTGGCCACGGCCTGCCGGGTGCGCCTGCGTCCGGTGCTGATGACGTCGCTGGCGACGATCTTCGGACTGCTGCCGATGGCGATGAAGCTCGGCGCCGGCAGTGAAGCGTACGCGCCGCTGGCCCGGGCGATCATCGGAGGATTGAGCGTGTCGGTGGTACTGACGGTTTTCATCGTGCCCGCGGCCTACTTCCTGGTCCACGGAAAGCGCCAGGCAGAGGCGCAATGAGAGTAGCGTCGCGGCCGGCGCCCACCGGTCCGGAGGGCAGGCGGGGGAGGGGTTGGGGCCAGCCGGGGCGGGCGAACGGCCGGGGCCGCTTTTCGGCGCGGGTCACGCTGCTCCCGCTGCTGCTCTCCACGCTGACGGCGCAGGACAAGCTCACTCTCCGCGAAGCCGAAGACATCGCGCTGAAGAACCACCCGCGGGTCTCGGTCTCGCTGCTCAACCAGCTGGCGGCCAACCAGGTGGTGCTCGAAGTCCGGTCCGCCCGGCTGCCGACCTTTTTCGGAAGCGTGACCGGCGCCGGCGCGCTGTCGAACAGCCGGCTGGCGGCCGGCGCCCTGAACAATCCCATCATTTATAACCGCCTGGCAGGGGGGGTCACGGGCAGCCAGCTCATCACGGACTTCGGACGGACGAGCAACCTCACCGAGAGCGCGAGCCTGCGCGCCCGGGGGCAGAGCGAAACCGTGAAGGCGACGCGGGCGGACGTGGTGGTCCAGGTGGACCGCGCCTACTTCGCGGCCCTTCGGGCGCAGTCGGTGTCGCGGGTCGCCCAGCAGACCGTCAGCGCGCGGCAGACCAGCGTCGATCAGGTCTCCGCGCTGGCGCAGAGCAAATTGAAATCCGAGCTGGATCTGAGCTTCGCCAACGTGAACCTGTCGGAGGCCAAGCTGCTGCTGATCAGCGCGCAGAACGAGATCAGGGCCACGTTCGCCGATCTTTCCATGGCGCTGGGCTATCCGGAGCCTCATACGTTCGTACTGACGGACGAGCCATTACCGCCGGCGCTCGATCCGGACCCGTCGGCGCTGGGAGCCTCCGCTCTCACGGCGCGTCCCGATCTGGCGCAGCTGCGCCTGGAAGCAGAAGCGGCGAAGAAGTTCGCCGAGGCGGAGCGGGATCTCAGCCGCCCGACGCTGGCGGCTCTAGGCTCGGTGGGGTATATCCCGACGCACGCCTCGCAGTTGCCGGACCGCTACGGCGCGGCCGGCGTCAATCTGAATATCCCGATCTTCAACGGCCGCCTGTTCGCCGCGCGGCGCACGGAGGCCGACCTGAGGGCCCAGGCGGTCCAGCAGCAGATCAAGGATCTGCAGAACCGGATCCGGCGCGACGTGGAGGTCGCCTGGCTGAACGCGACCACGGCGCACCAGCGCATGGCGGTGACCGCCGAGTTGCTCGAGCAGGCCACCAAGTCGCTCGACCTGGCCCAGGCACGGTACGATCTCGGCTTGAGCTCGATCGTGGAGCTGAGCCAGGCGCAGCTCAACAAGACGTCGGCGGAAATCGCCGGGGCCAGCGCGCGCTATGAGTACCAGATCCAGAGATCGGTGTTGAACTACCAGATCGGCGTGGTCCGCTGAGGTCGTTTACCGCTTCTCTGTATCTGTTACTATGAAAAAGACTTCCCAGGGTTGATTCGAAAAAAGGCGTCCCCCGTTCCCGTTTTACGCGCACGGGTCTGCCCTGCGGAAAATTCGAAAATAGAGGCGTAGCAATCTCGCGAAAAAAAGACATGCTGAAAAACGTCAACAAAAAGACGGCCGCCAAAGTCGCGGCCATTTTCACACTGGCTTCCACTTCACTCTTCGCCCAGACCACAACCCCGCCGACTCCGGGCGCCGGAACGGATTGCAGCGAGCTCCCGTCGCACGCGGATCTGAAGAAAGCACTGGTGGCGGCCCAGGCCCAAAAGAACGGCGGCCTCGGCTTCCACATGTGGGCAACCCTGGTCAACCGGGACGGATATGTCTGCGCCGTCGCCTTCAGCGGCGCCAGCCGCGGAGATCAGTGGCCCGGCAGCCGGGTCATCTCGGCCCAAAAAGCGAGCACGGCGAATGCATTCAGTCTACCGGGCTTCGCCCTGTCCACCGCCAATCTATTCGCGGCGACGCAGAACGGCGGCACGCTGTTCGGATTGCAATTCAGCAACCCGGTCGACACCAGCGTCGCTTACACCGGCTCTACCGCCCTGTACGGCCAGGAGAACGATCCGCTGGTGGGCAAGCAGGTGGGCGGCGTCAACGTTTTCGGCGGCGGGCTGGCGCTGTACAAACAGACCAGCAAGAAGCTCGTGGGCGGTCTGGGCGTGAGCGGCGATACGTCGTGCACGGATCACATCATCGCCTGGAAGGTGAGGGATCTGCTGAACCTGGATAACGTCCCGAACGGCGTTTCGGCAGGACCCACGAACGGAATCAGCTCCACGGGCACGGCTATCGTGGCCAATAACGACAACATCATCAACGATATCTTCGTTGACCGCGGCACCGGCCAGCAGGTCAGCCCGAGCGGCTACGGCCATCCGACCTGCGACTCCAATGCGACGTCGATTTCGTCGGGTCTCCCCGGCTCTTATCCGCTCGGACCCGCCAACCAGCTGGCGCAGTAGGACCTTCCCACATGAGATGCTGGATACCGGGGCCAGCCCGGTATCCGGCCTCCGTCGTAAACCTTAAACTATGTCCGATCGGAAACTGCAGGTAGTCCCTCTGGGCGGACTCGGCGAGTTCGGCATGAACATCATGGCCCTGCGGTACGGGGACGACATCATCGTCATCGACTGCGGCATGATGTTCCCCGAAGCCGAGCTGTTCGGGGTAGATATTGTCACACCGGATCTCACCTACCTGGTGGAGAACCGGGAGAAGGTGCGGGCGCTGTTCCTGACGCACGGCCACGAGGACCACATCGGCGCGGCGCCGTATTTCCTGGCGGAATTCGCAGTGCCGGTTTACGGGACGGCGTTCACGCTGGCGCTGGTGGAGCGGCGGCTGGAAGAGCACGAGCTGGAGAAGGAACCGGAACTGCGGACCGTCGAACCGCGGCAGATCGTGGAAGCGGGTCCCTTCCGGGTGGAATTCATCCACGTCACGCATTCGGTGGTGGACTGCGTGGCGCTGGCCATCACGACGCCGCTGGGGGTGGTGATCCACACGGGCGATTTCAAGATCGACCCGACGCCGCTCGACAACGATCCGTTCGATCTTCACACGCTGGCGGACTACGGCAAGCGAGGGGTGCTGCTGCTGCTTTCCGACTCGACGAACGTGGATCGGCCCGGTTATACGGAATCGGAGCGCGCGGTCCGGCCGCGGATGGAGGACATTTTCAACCGCGCGGAGCGGCGGGTGATCGTCTCCTGCTTCAGCTCGTCGATTCACCGCATGCAGATGCTGCTCGACATCTCGGCGGAGTTCGGACGGAAGGTGGCGCTGGTGGGCCGCAGCATGGTGAGCGCGACCGAGATCGCGCATTCGCTGGGACACCTGACGATACCCGACGGAGTGCTGGTCCGGACGCAGGACGTGATGCAGGTGGCGCCGCAAAAGCTCACGATCCTGATTTCCGGCACGCAGGGGGAGCCGATGTCGGCGCTCTCGCGGGTGGCGGTAGACAATCACAAGCACGTCTCGGCGGAGCGCGGGGATACGGTGGTGATGAGCTCGCGCATCATCCCGGGCAACGAGAAGGCGATTTTCCGGATGATCGATCACATGGCGCGCCGCGGAGCGGACGTGCTGTACGGATCGATGAATCCTCCGATCCATGTCTCCGGCCACGCCAGCATAGAGGAGCTGACCCTGATGCTGAACCTGGTGCGGCCGAAATACTTCGTGCCCATCCACGGCGAGTACCGGCAGATGGCGAAGCACCAGCGGCTGGCGGAGCATCTGCGGCACTCCGGGCTCAAGGATTCCTTCCTGCTCGAAACGGGCGTTCCGCTGGAGATCGACGAGCGCGGCGCGCGCAAGGGGGAGAAGGTCACGGTGGGTCGCGTGTGCATCGATTCGGGCACGGTGGACGAAGTGGTGGAAGACATCGTGATCCGGGACCGGCGGCATCTTTCCGAGGACGGGATCGTGCTGCCGATCGTGGCCATCAACAAGCACACGGGGCGCAGCGAGACACTGCCGGAGGTGGTGACGCGCGGATTCTCGGCGCCCGGGGAAGGGGGCGATCTGATCCAGGCGTCGCGGCAGGTGGTGGCCAAGACGCTGGAGTCCTCCTCGCCGGAGGAGATGGGCGACTGGGGCGTGATGAAGGAGAAGATCCGGGCGGATTTGAAGCGCTTCATCGCCAAGCAGACGCAGCGGCGACCGCTGATCATGCCGGTGATACTCGAGGTATAGGCGCCAGCGGTGCACGTCGAAGACGCATCGGGCTATCAGGGCGAGGCGGACCAGATCGCCGCTCCGGGATCGGAAGCGGAGGTGATCGCATTCCTCGAACGCGCGTCGGGAGCGGGGCTTCCGGTGACCGTCGCCGGCGCGGGCACGGGCGTAACCGGCGGACGGGTACCGCACGGCGGCGCGCTGCTATCTCTCGAAAAGCTGAACCGCCTGGAGATCCACCCGGGCTACGCGGTCGCGGGCGCGGGGGCGCTGCTGGCGGATCTGCACGCGGCGGCGGGGGCGGCCGGGCAGTTCTATCCGCCGGACCCCACCGAGACGTCGGCCGCCATCGGAGGGACGATCGCCACCAACGCCAGCGGCGCGCGCAGCTTTCGCTACGGCGACACGCGGCGGCACGTGCTGGGGCTGCGCGTGGTCCTGATCGACGGCCGGGTGCTGGACGTCAGCCGCGGCGATGCGGTGGACTTTCCGGTCCCGGCGCTGCCGATTCCGCGGACCACGAAACACACGGGCGGGTACCGGCTGAGCCCCGGCATGGACTGGATCGACCTGTTCGTGGGGTCGGAAGGAACGCTGGGCGTGGTGACCGAAGCGCGTCTGCGGCTGTTGCCCAGACCCTCGGCGATCCTGGCGGGCGTAGTTTTTTTTCCGGATGACGGCCGGGTGCTCGACGCGGTGGACGCCTGGCGGTCCGGGGCGCGGGCGCGCATGCTGGAATACTTCGACCGCCGGTCGCTCGACCTGCTGCGGGAGCGCTTTCCGGAAATCCCTGCGGGCGCGGGCGGAGCCCTGCTGGTCGAGGAGGAGGACGGAGACGCCGACCGCTGGTACGACCGTCTGGCCGCGGCGGGAGCGCTGGCCGACGATTCCTGGTTCGCGGCCTCGCCCGGAGATCGCGAGAAGTTCCGCCGCTTCCGGCACGCGCTGCCGGAGCTGGTCAACGCGGCCGTGCGCCGCAACGGATTCATGAAGCTTGGCTCGGACTACGCGGTACCCATCGGGCGCAATCGCGAGATGCTGGCCGAATACCGCCGGCGGCTCGATCCCGAACTGCCGTACGTGATCTTCGGCCACATCGGCGACGCGCACGTGCACGTCAACATTCTGCCTTCGAGCGCGCGGGAGTACACGCGGGGCCAGGAGCTGATGCTGGAGCTGGCGCGGTACGCGGTGTCGCTCGGGGGCACGGTATCGGCCGAGCACGGGCTGGGAAAGCGCAAGCGGGCGCTGCTCGAGCTGCAGTACAATCCGGAGCAGATCGAAGCCATGAAAGGGGTGAAGCGGCGGCTCGACCCGCAATGGCTGCTCGGCCGCGGCACGCTATTTCCGCCATGAAGCAGGAAGCCGACTACTTCGACGGCAAAGAGCCCAGCCTGATTTACATCGCCAAAAAGCTGAAGGAGGCGCTGGCGGTGGAGAGCGTGCTCACGCGGGAGGGCGTGGACTACGGAGTCGAAGCAGACAATTACCGCGGCGGGTTCGTCTTCCAGTCGGAGCGCATCGGCGCGTTTTTTTATGTGCTGGAAGAGGCGGCCGAGGCGGCGCGCCGGATCCTGAAAGCCCACGGCTATCGACCTTACGAGCGGGAGTGATAGTGTCGAGTGTATGATGCTCCGCAAGCTCCTCTACCTTCTCTGCGGCGCGGCCTCGCTTTCTGCTCAGAACATCGAAGGCGAGTGGATCGCGCAGCTGAAGTTCTTCGACAACATCGACTACCGGCGCATGACCCTCCACCAGCAGGACGGCCGGATCACGGGACGGTCGGGCGAGGCCGAGCTGACGGGAAGCGTAAGCGGGGGCAGGATCGAGATCGCGGCCAAAATGGCGCGTGGTCCGGAGGGAACGTTCTCCGGTGAATTCAAGGATGGCGCAATCAGCGGCAAGGCCCACTGGCAGGGCCGGGAGATGCAGTGGACCGCGTCCCGGCCGAAAGCCCGTCCGGCGGACGCGCCGCGGCAGCATACCTTCGAGCCGAAGGAGTTTCACCGCCTGTTCTCCGGCGCGATTCCGCCGGCGCTGCGCATTTATCCGGGCGACTCGGTGAAGACCTGGAGCGTGGACGCCGGGGGGTGGGACGCGGCGGGCGTGCGCCGGTCGCCGGGCGGGAACCCGCAGACGGGACCGTTCTACATCGAAGGCTCGCTGCCCGGCGACACGCTGGTAGTGCGGCTGACCCGGGTCCGGCTCAACCGCGACACGGCGATTTCGGGGGGCAGCATCGCGGGCAGCGCGCTGAATCCATATTACATGGCCGACCTGAAGAAAGTGGAAAAGTACGACAGCTCCTGGCGCCTGGACCGCGAAAAGGGCGTAGCTCGGCTTGCCAACCCGACCGGGAAGCTGAAGAATTACAGCGTGCCGATCCGGCCGATGCTGGGCTGCGTGGGCGTGGCTCCCGCGGCGGGCATGGCCTTCCGGACCGGCTTTCTCGGCTCCTACGGCGGCAACATGGATTACAACCAGATCCGCGAGGGGGTCACGCTGTACCTTCCCGTGTTCCAGCCGGGCGCGCTGTTGTTCATGGGCGACGGTCATGCCGCTCAGGGGGACGGCGAGCTAACGGGCGACGCCCTGGAAACGTCGATGGACATCGAGTTCACGGTCGAGCTGATTGAAGGCAAGTCCGCCGGGGCGCCGCGCGCGGAGAACGACGAGTACTTCATGGCGATGGGCATCGCCGGATCGGCGGGTGAGGCGCTGCGGGAGGCCACTACCAATATGGCGCGGTGGCTGGAGCGGGATTGGGGATTGAATCCGGCCGAGGTGGCGTCGGTGCTGGGGACGGCCATGCGCTACGATATCGCGGAGGTGGTGGATCCCTACGTGAACGTGGTGGCCAAGGTCAGCAAGCAGGCGCTCAGCCAGATAGCCAAGTGACGTCCGTTTATTCGATGCGGCGGTAGACATACAGCGCCGCGCCGAGCGGATCGCCGATTTTGACGTCCGATCCGGCGGCGGCATGGCAGCGCACGCAGGATTCTCCGGACGCCCGCAACGGGCGGAGAGCGATGGTCCAGCCGTTCTCATGGAGGGTGTAGCCATCTCCTTTTTCGAAGGCGATGAGCGCGCGCCGGCCGGCGTCGAGGAGGGCTCGGGCTCCGGGCAGCGTACCTTCCGGCAGGGCGGTGATGAGAGCGGGGCCCTGGGCAACCGCGCGCCGGGGATCGACCGAGGGTCCCGCGGCCTGCAGGGCCTGGCGTCCGACAAGGTAGAGCGCGACTTCGTATCCCCCGGCGCGCAGGCTGCCGACCACGGCACGCTCGGCTTCGTTTTCCGGCTGGAAGAGGCGGATCCCGTGATACTGCATCGGCAGGATGCGGCGCATGCCGAAGGCGCGGGCGTCGAGGAAGCGATTTTGGATACATTGATCGAGCCGGTCGATCTCCGGAGGAACGGAGAGGGCTGGGGGCAGGATGGCGGCGGCCGCGGTCAGGCTGGCGAGAAACAGGAGTCGCATGCCACCGTATGCCGCGCGCCGGCCGATCCTTTCAACGCTTTTCGGAAATGCGAAACAGGCGTCAGGGAGACACATCGCGCAGCAGCAGCACGAGGGTCAGCAGAATCCGCTTGAGAGCCAGGTCGCGGCCTTCCGGCAGGAACCATTCGTTGGGGGTATGAGCCTTGCCGCCGGAGCCGCCGGCGCCGATGGAGATGGCGGGGATCTCGAGCGAGAGGGGAATATTGGCGTCGGTGGAGGCGCAATCGAGGTGGGAGCGGATTCCGAGGTGGGCATCGACGGCCCGGATAAACGACAGGATGGAAGCGCCGTCGGCCAGGCGTCCGGCGGGACGCGACCCGATCTCCTTGAGCTTCGCGGCCACTTTGCCGCCGGTGGCGCGATCGTTTTCCACGGTCTGAGCCTGCTCGACCGCCGCCGTCAGCAGATCGACGAGGCTATCCAGTTTTTCATTACTTTCCGAACGGATGTCGATCTTGGCCCGAGCCAGGGTGGGAATCGAATTGATGCTGGCGCCTCCTTCGATGACGCCGATGTTGAAGGCCGAGCGGGGCGGCCCGTTCAGGCGCGTATCGGAGAACAGGGACACGGCGCGGCTCAGCGCGTGGACCGGATTGCCGGTGCCGTAATCGCTCCAGCTATGTCCACCGGGGCCGGAGAAGGTGAGCTCGAAGCGCCGGCTGCCGAGGGCCTGGATGGTGATGTGCTCCGTACCGGCGCCGTCCAATACGAGGAACGCCTGGATGCGGCGGGCCAGCGCGGACTGGCGGCAGACGTGCCGGATGCCGCTCAGATTCCCTTCCCCCTCCTCGCCGACGTTGGCGACAAAAACCAGGCCGGCGTGACGATCCTCGATGACCGGCGCGGTCTTGAGCGCCCGGGCCACGGCCAGCAGCGCCGCCAGACCGGCTCCGTTATCGGAGACGCCGGGGCCGCGGAACCGGCCGTCGGAATCGACGCTGATCTCCTCGCGTGTTTTTGGGGCGATCACGGTATCGAGGTGGGCCGTCAGGGCGACGAGCGGTCCCTTGTTGGACGGTTCGGGAAAGGCGATCACGTTTCCGGCCCGATCGATGTGGGCGTCGCAGCCGTGGGACTTGAACTGGGCGACCATCCATTCGGCCCGCCGGTGTTCTAAAAAAGTAGGCGAGGGAATGCGGCAGAGCTCGAGGTGCTGTTCATTGATCCAGAGCTTTTCCCGGGTGAACCATTGGAAGGCTTCCCTTACGCCGACCGATTGAGCCAGATCACCGACGATCGAAAGACCGGCCGGCGCGAGGTTGGTAACCATCTCCAACGATTTTACCGCATGCCCCGGGGAGGGCCGTCCCGAGGGGCGGACGCCGGGCCGGCCGGATGTCAGAACGTCACGCGCATGGAGAGGCGGAACTGGCGCTCATCGGCCAGGGCCGAGGTGATCTCGGAGAATCCGCCCAGCGACCGGATGCTGCCGTCCGGGTTGCGGGTGGCGCCGGAAACCGACGCGCCGGGATTGTTGAAGTGCGGCGTGTTCGTAAAATTGAACGCTTCGGCGCGGAATTGCAGCTTCACCCGCTCGGTGAGGCTGAAGGTGCGAAACAGGCCGGCATCCAGGTTGACCAGGCCGGGTCCGCGCAGAATGTTGCGGCCGGTGTTGCCGTAACGGACGGCGGTGACGGGCACGAAGGCGTTGGGATCGAAATAACTGCTGCCGCGTCCGACGCCTCCGAGAATTCTGACTTCCTGCAAAACCTGATCCGCCGTCTGGTTATTTCCGGGGGCATTCAGGGACGCATTCGAGGAGGTCACGCTGAACGGGGTACCGCTGTAGGACGAGAAGATGGCGTTGAGCTGCCATCCGCCCAGAATTCGCGCTTTCCAGCCGTCGTGAGCGAGCTTGCGGTTTTTGCCGAAGGGAAGCTCCACGATGGCCGAGGTCTGGAAATTGTGGGGACGGTCATAGCCGGTCAACGCGCGATTGCGATCGAAGGCTCCGGGCCAGTTGAAGTCCAGGGCAGCGTCGCTGTTGTCGTTATAGGCGATCGCCTTGGAGAACGTGTAGGCGGCGGTAAACTGGAATCCGTTGGCGAAACGCCGCTCGGCATGCGCCTGGAACGCGTTATAGTTGGCGGTCCGGAAGGGCGTCACCGCGCGGGTGTCGGCGGTGCGGCCAAAGCGCCGGTTGAGCTCCCGTCCGGCGGCGCCGGT
>DATJFH010000288.1:0-17146 GCA_035495815.1 Bryobacteraceae bacterium | reverse complement strand
GTAACAGACACTTCAGGGGTAGCAAAAGGGATCGGAGGATCGAAAACTCCTGGATGGCTCTTGTTGGTTCTCGCTACCCGGATACGGCACTCTCTATCGTCTCCTGCAGCAATGCGGGATCGAAGAAATCTGCTAGCATGCGTTATAAAACAGGAACCGGAGCAGGATGATCAAAACAGACGGGCTGAAATTTGGCTTGGGCACGAAACCTGATGTGCAAACATAGATAAGGAAAAGGAGCAACCCGTGCATCGCCGTCAATTCCTCGCCGCTTCTTTGGCTTCGCAGGCCGCCTTCGCCCACGACAAGCCACGACGGGTCGGACTGATCGGTTGCGGCTGGTACGGCAAGGCCGATCTCTTTCGACTCGTCCAGGTGGCGCCAATCGAGATCGTTTCCCTGTGCGATGTCGATCAGAACATGCTGTCGCAGGCTGCCGACATGGCCGCCAGCCGGCAGAAATCCGGACGCAAGCCGCGCACTTACGCCGATTACCGCGAGATGCTCAAGGAGAAGGACCTCGACATCGTCCTGGTCGCGACGCCGGACCACTGGCACGCGCTTGCCATGATCGCCGCCGTCAAAGCCGGAGCCGACGTTTACTGCCAGAAGCCGATCAGCGTCGACGTGGTCGAAGCGCACGCCATGCTGGCCGCGGCCCGGAAGTACAAGCGCGTCGTCCAGATCGGCACCCAGCGCCGCAGCACACCGCATATTATCGAAGCCCGCGACAATTTCATCAGGCAGGGCAGGCTGGGCAGAATCGGACTGGTCGAGATCTGCTGCTACTATCACATGCGCAACACGGGCAACCCTCCCGACACGCCGGCGCCCGCCAACCTCGACTACGAGATGTGGACCGGACCCGCGCCCATGCGTCCGTATAACGCCCTCACGCACCCGCGGAGCTGGCGGCTGTTCATGGAGTACTGCAACGGCATTGTCGGCGACATGTGTATTCACATGTTCGACATGGCGCGCTGGATGATGGATCTGGGGTGGCCCAGGCGCATCTCCTCTTCGGGCGGCATCCTGGTGCAGAAGGAGGCCAAGGCCAACACCACCGACACTCAGGTGGCCACCTTCGAATACGACGACCTGAAGATCGTGTGGCAGCACCGCACGTGGGGCGCGGCTCCGGACCCCAAATATCCGTGGGCCGCTGTCTTCTACGGCGAGAAGGGGACGCTGAAAGTCAGCGTCAACGGCTACGATTTCATTCCGGAAGGCAAAGGCGCGCAGCCTGTGCACCGCGATGTCACCTACGAGCTCGAACAGTATCCCGAGGACAAGACGGAAGCGGGCCTTGAAAAGCACGTCGCGCCGGCGATCCGGTATCACATGAAGGATTTTCTGGCCGCGATCGACTCCCGCGGCAAGCCGGTCGCCGACATCGAGCAGGGCTACATCTCCACCGCCAGCTGCATCCTGGCCAACAACGCCCTGAAGCTGGGCCGCACGCTCGCGTGGGATCCCGAAAGGCAGCGGGTGGCGAATGACGAAGAAGCCAATCGTCTCCTCCGCCGGCCGTACCGCAAACCCTGGACGCACCCCGAGCCGGAGCACGTGTGAGGACCGCGCCTCCCCGAAAATTTCCAGCCGGCGAACTCCGGCACGCGGAAGCGCCCGACAGGCTCCGTGCATCGAGAGTCACCCCTATTCGTCACGATAATCATGCGGAACGGCATGGAGCATTCCTGAAATGGCTGACCCGTTGACCGAAGAAGACGAGCTGCAGCGGACGGTTGCCGAGCTGCGGCAGGAGATCGAGCAGATCCTGAGCGACAGACAGCAGGCGGCGGTCGCCAACCAGGAGCAGATCACGCACATGACCGGGACCATCCTGGCCCTGCGCGAGCAGCTGGAGCGAATGCAGGCCGAGAAGCAGGATGCCGTCCAACAGGCCATCGCCGATGCCAACCAGGAAATCAACCACCTCAAATCCACAATCTTTGCCATGCGTGAAGAGATGGAGCAAATGAACATCGAGAAGCAGCGCATCCTCCAGCAAGCCGCAGCCGATTCCCATGACGAGATCATGCAACTCCGGGGCTCGGTGGTCGCGCTGCGGGAGGAGCTGGAGCGGGCGCAGTTCGAGTACAAGACGGAGATTCAGGAGACACGCAGCTCGGCCCGCGAGGAGCAGAGACAGCTCCAGGAAATGATTGCCGCGCTGCGGGAGGAGCTGGAGAAGAAGAATGCCTCCTAGCGCCGGACGGAAGATCAAGGGTGACGAGCGCAAGCAGTTTCAGGAGATGGAGCTGCTGCTGAGGGTGGCCAAGCAGGTGGCCGTCGTCGATACGCTCGACGAACTGCTCACCACCATCGTCGATATCAGCGCCAAAGAGACCGGCGCCGACCGCGGCACCCTGTTTCTCAACGACGCGAATACAGGCGAGCTCTACTCCAGAGTGGCTCAGGGCGCCAGGTTTCGCGAGATCCGGATTCTCAATAATCAAGGCATCGCCGGCTACGTCTACACGAATGGGGAAGGGGTGGTCGTGCAGGACGCCTACTCCGACCCGCGCTTCGACCGCGCCATCGACGAAGAGACCGGATACCACACACAGAACATCCTCTGCGCGCCGGTCCGCACAGTCAAAGGCGAGATTATCGGCGTTCTGCAGATGCTGAACAAGAAGGACGGCGAGTTCACGCCTGACGACTTGCGGCTGCTCGAAGCCATGACGCGCCAGACGGCGATCACGCTGCGGAATCACCAGTTCGTGGAGAGCATGAAGGTGTCGCGAGAGCAGGAGATGAAATTTTTGGACCTGCTGGCCGACATCACCTCCGAATTCGATCTGAACGCCATGCTGTCGAAGATCGTGCGCGAGGCGGCGAAGATGCTTCGCGCCGACCGGGCCACGCTTTTTCTGAACGACGAGAAGAAGAACGAGCTGTTCTCCAGGGTGGCCATGGGCGATTCGGTGGGCGAGATCCGGCTGCCCAATCATCTCGGCATCGCCGGGGCCGTATTCACTTCCGGGCAGACCGTCAACATCCCTTACGCGTACGCCGATCTCCGCTTCAATCCCGCCTTCGACAAGCGGACCGGCTATTTCACCCGTTCCATTCTGTGCGTTCCGATCGCGAACAAGGCGGGTAAGATCATCGGCGTCACCCAGGTGTTGAACAAGAAGGGCGGCACGTTCAACCCCGAGGACGAAGCGCGCCTGAAGGCTTTTACCGCTCAACTGGCGATCAGCCTGGAGAACGCCAAGCTGTTCGACGACGTCCAGAACATCAAGAACTACAACGACAGCATGCTGCAGAGCATGTCGAACGGGGTGGTCACCATGAACGAGGACGGCCGCATGGTGACCTGCAACACGGCCGGGCTGCGGATCCTGCGGGTGAAGCCCGAGGACATCACGGGGCGGCTGGCCAGCGAATTCTTTACCGAAAGCAACGCCTGGGTGCTGGACAAGATCAAGACGGTCAGCGAAACCCAGCGATCGGACATCAGCATGGACGCGCTGCTCACGATCGGTGGCGACAAGGTGTCGGTGAACCTGACCGTTCTGCCGCTGACGCAGGAGGAGGACGGGAAGAGGAAGAAGCTGGGCTCGCTGCTGATGATCGAGGACATCAGCAACGAGAAGCGCATGAAATCCACCATGTCGCGCTACATGGATTCGGCTATTGCCGACCAGCTCCTGGCCGCCGGGGAGGAGGTCCTGGGCGGAACGAGCCTGACGGCCACCGTGCTGTTCTCCGATATCCGCAGTTTTACAACGATCTCGGAAGAACTGGGTCCGCAGGGCACGGTCAGCCTGCTCAACGAGTACTTCACGCTCATGGTGGAGTGCATCCAGAAGCAGGGCGGCATGTTGGACAAGTATATCGGGGACGCCATAATGGCGGTGTTCGGCGTTCCCATCCCGCACGACGACGACGAGGACCGGGCGGTGCGCAGCGCGATTGCCATGATCACCGAGCTTCGGCGCTGGAACGCGAGCCGGCTGACGGCGGGGAAGAAGCCGGTCGATATGGGAGTGGGGCTCAACACGGATATCGTTGTTTCGGGCAACATCGGTTCTCCGAAGCGCATGGACTACACGATCATTGGAGATGGAGTGAACCTGGCGTCGCGACTCGAGAGCGCGTGCAAGCAGTACGCCGCGCATATTCTGATGAGCGAACATACGCTCAAGAAGCTGCGCGGAACGTATCGCTGCCGGGAAGTGGATTACGTGGTGGTGAAGGGCAAGCTGGAGCCGGTCGCCATATACGAAGTGCTGGATTATCACACCGAGCTGAGTTTTCCCAATCTGCTGGAAGCGGTGAACTACTTCAAGGGCGGGCTGTCTTACTACCGGAAAGGCCAGTGGGACAAGGCGATCGACACTTTCCGCGGGGCGTTGGAGTTGAATCCCGAAGACAAGCTGCCGGGGATTTACATCGACCGGTGCGTGCAGTTGAAGGCGGATCCGCCGGCGTACGAGTGGCGAGGAGTTTGGGTGATGAAGACCAAGTAGCCTCAGCCTGGGCTGACAGAGGATTCGAGCGGCAAATCCGGGTTAGGACTGGGCGCAGAATTGCGGGCTCGCTCCTCGAGCAGGCGGCGCTCGCGGGCGTTTTGTGTCATCGACGCGGCGCGCTCGAATTCCACGCGTGCTTCATCGCGGCGTCCCAGCCTCGCGAGAAGGTCGCCACGGACGCTCGGCAAGAGGTGGTAGCCCTCGAGGGCGCCTTCCGCCATCAATTCATCGATCCGCTCCAGTCCCGCTTGCGGGCCGTAGGCCATGGCTACGGCCACCGCGCGGTTCAAATCCACGACGGGCGAGGGCGTGAGTCGGGCAAGCTCGTCGTAGAAGCCGTACGATGCGGCCAGTCGGTCTGCTCCGGCGACAGAGCCCGGGCGTGACACGCGGCGATTGCCGCCTGGAGCGCGTACGGACCGCGCGGCCCGCCCGCTTTCTCCGAGCGTTCCAGCGCCGCCAGTCCCCGGCGGATCAGAAGCCGGTCCCAACGCGCGCGGTCCTGATCGAAAAGCGTGATGGGCTCTCCGGACGGGCCCAGCCGCGCTCTCGCCTGTCGCCCCCGCCGTGGTAAATTCCACAGAGTGCGCTGCGCGCGAGATCCATTCCGCATGCTGGCCGGTCACCCCGCCCTGATCGCCGGCGCCTGCATCGGCCAGGCGCTGGAGCCGCCGCCGAAGATGACGAACTCCACCCGCATGCGGCAGGGTATCCCGAGCCTCGAGCGCAATTACGTCCAACGGAATTCTTCGTCGATACAAGGTCCACAATGACATTGCGAATTCGCCTGACCCTCTCGACGCTCCTTCTGATCCTGCTGGCCGGGTCCGCCGCCGCTCAAATCATCACCGGGTCGATCCTCGGCTCTGTCCGCGATCCGACGGGCCTGGCTGTATCCGGCGCGTCCGTCGACCTGACTCAGGTCTCGACCGGCCGTGCGCGGCGGGCCGTCTCCGACAACTCCGGCGATTTCGTCTTCAGCGGACTGGAACCGGGCGAGTACCTGCTGGCCGTCACCGCGCCGGGCTTCAAGAAGCTGGAGCGGCGGGGCATCATGCTCGCCACCGGGGAGCGCCTGAGCCTCGCCAGCGTCGCCATCGAGATCGGCGGCGTGACCGAAACCGTGTCTGTGGTGGAAAAGGGCGGGGCGGTGGTGGCCACCCAAAGCGCCGAGCGGTCGGACGTCATCACCGGGGCGCAGGTCTCGCGGCTCCAGATCCTGGGCCGCAACGTGCCGTCGCTTGTGCAGCTTCTGCCCGGAGTGGTGGTCACCACCCAGTCGGCCGGCCTCGACCGGCGCACGGATTTCAATGTCATGGGCAATCGCAACACGGCCAACAACGTCACCGTGGACGGCATACCCGCCACCGACATCGACAACAACTTCGCGCTCAAACTCAACGTCAGCATGGACGCGGTTGCCGAAGTGCAGATCCTGCTCAGCAACTACCAGGCGGAGTACGGCCGGGCTTCCGGCGCCAACGTGCAGATCGTCACCAAGTCCGGCACGCGCGATTTTCACGGCATCGGGTCCTATTTCAAACGGCACGAGCAGTTCAACGCCAACAATTTCTTCAACAATCGCAATGGCACGGCCAAGCCGCGGTATCGGTTCAACACCTGGACGTACAACATCGGCGGCCCCGTCTACTGGCCGGGCAAATTCAACCGGGACCGCAACAAGCTGTTCTTCTTCTGGGGGCAGGAATACTGGCCCACCAGGACAGGCCTCACCGCCAACATCACCATGCCGACAGCGGCCGAGCGAAGCGGCGACTTTTCCCAATCGCTCGATCTCAACAACCGGCTGATCCCGGTACGTGACGTCCAGGCGAATGCTCCCTTTCCCGGCAACCGGATTCCAGCCGCGCGGATCAATCCGAACGGCCAGGCCCTGCTCAACTTCTTCGATCAACCCAATTTCTTCAACCGGGCCATCTCGAACGGATCGTACAATTACATCTCTACTTCGGAGACCTCGACGCCCAAGCGGACCGACACGCTCAAGCTCGATTATTCGTTCAATTCAGCGAACCTGATCTACGTCACCTACACCGGCTATGACGAAACCGCCGCGGGCTTTCTCGGCGTGAACGGATTCAATCAGAACTGGCCGCAGCTCGGTTTGGCTTTCCACGCCCGGAACAAGGGCTTCGGGACGCGCTACACACGGGTCTTCTCGCCGTCGATCGTGAATGAATTTCACTTCGGCTTCTTCCAGAATCCCGAGGAGCAGACTCCGCAGGAAGGACAGGTGGAGCGGAACACGCGCCAGAAAGCAGGCTACCAGCTCGGCCAGTTCAATCCGGACAACAACCCTCTCAAGCTGATTCCCAACGCCACCTTCGGCGGCGTGCCCAGCCCGGCGACGCTGAACATCAACGGCCGTTTTCCGATCAACGATCCCTACCACCTGTTCAGCTGGAGCGACAAGCTGACGGTGATTCACGGAACGCACACGCTCAAAGCCGGAATCTACGTGGAGAAGTTTTACCGGGGAATCGGGCCGGCTTCGCCGTTCAACGGCACGTTCGATTTCGGGCGCAACGTCAGCAATCCCCTCGACTCCGGCTACGCCTATTCCAACGCGGCGCTGGGCGTGTTCAACGCGTACACCGAGTCCTCGAACCGCCCGTACCAGAACAGCCGGGGCGGTCAGCTCGAATGGTTTCTCCAGGACAACTTCCGCCTGACCCCGCGCCTGACCGTCGACTACGGCGTGCGCTTCTACATCATCAGCCCCATCACCGAAGCGGACGACCGGATCTCGGGCTTCATTCCGTCGCAGTTCGATCCCGCGCAGCAGGTGAAGCTGATCGCCCCGGCCGTCAACGGCGGGCAGCGCGGCGGCGTCTCGCCGGTTACCGGCCAGGCGTATCCGGCGAACGCCATCGGAGCCATCGCGCCCGGATTCGGGAATACCGCGAACGGGATCCTGCTAGCCGGGCAGTCGGGCCAGCCGCGCGCCTTCTACGAGAATCGCGGCGTGCAGTACGGACCGCGGCTCGGCATTGCCTATGATCCTTTCGGCCGCGGCCGGACGGCGGTTCGCGCCGGTCTCGGCATTTTCTATAACCCGTTGAGCATCGCTTCGGTGAGAGGCCTGGTCGGGCAGCTTCCGCTCTCCCAGACGCCGATCATTCAGTTCGGCGACATGCGCACGCTGCTCGGATCCTCCGGGCTTCTGTTCCCTTCAGCCGCCACCGGTATCGACCGCAAGGGCCTCATCCCCACCGTCACCAACTTCAGCTGCTCGGTCCAGCAGAACGTCGGCTTCGGGACCGTAGTGGATGTCGCCTACGCCGGCGCGCTCGGACGCCACCTGCTGTGGTCGCGGAATATCAATAACATTCCGATCGGCGCGAACTTCCTGCCCGCGAACGCCGACCCCACCAGCCCGCGTACGCCCTTGCCGGCCGCCTTCCTGCGGCCTCGGGTCGGCTTCACCGACATCAACCTGCTCGAGCCGGCCAGCAGCTCGAATTATCATTCCCTGCAGGTTACGGCCAACCGGCGGTTCGCGCGCTCGCTGCAGTTCGGCGCCGCCTGGACCTGGTCGAAAGCGCTCGACTTCAACGACACCGACACGGCCGCCATCAGCTCGCTGTTCTCCGCCCGCGTCAGGAACTACGGCCTAGCGTCTTTCGACCGTACCCACGTGTTGAAGCTGAATTATCTGTGGGAGCTTCCGAAAACCAAATCCGGATTGCGCGCCGCTCGCCTGGTCCTCAACGGCTGGGAACTTTCCGGCATCACCAGCTTTTCGAGCGGGCAGCCGCTGGCGATCGGTTTCGGAACGACCACGCCCATCGATATCACCGGTTCGCCGACCGACGGCGCGCGGGTCGACCTGATCGCCAATCCCATCCTTCCGAAAGGCGAACGGACCTTTGACCGGAACTTCAACACCGCAGCCTTCCGGCTGCCACAGGCCGGCACGATCGGCAACTCAGCCAAGACCGAGATTCGCGGACCGGGCGTCAATAACTGGGATGTCTCGATTCTTCGCAATTTCGCCGTCCATGAGCGCTTCAACCTGCAGTTCCGCTGGGAGCTGTACAACGTGGTGAACCACACGCAATTCGACGGGCTGGATACGACCGCGCGCTTCGATCCGCAGGGCAATCAGATCAACGCCCGCTTCGGCCAGTTCACGTCCGCCGCCGCCGCCCGGATCATGCAGTTCAATTTGCGTCTGACGTTTTAGATTCCGAACGGCATCGGTCTGGCTGCAGCCGGCCCTGGTGGGCTGGGAACGGCCCTTGTGCGCTCCGCCGCACTGTGTTAACAATAACGCCCAGAGGGACCATGAAATCCATTTACACGGCCGCTATGGCTCTGGTCGCGCTTTCCGCCTGGGGACAGGAGTTTCGCGCTACGTTACAAGGCAGCATCTCCGATCCTACGCAGGCCGGCGTGCCCGGCGCTTCGGTCATGCTCAAGAATCTGGACACCGGAATTCAGCGCGATTCCACCGCCGATTCCAGCGGCCACTACGTTTTTCCGTTCGTCGCGCCCGGCAGTTACTCCCTGACGGTGCAAGCCGCGGGGTTCAAGACCACGGTTCGCGACGGGATTCAGGTCAGCGTCAACGACAACCTTCGCGTCGATGTCGCCATGCCGCTCGGCCAGGCGTCCGACACGGTGCAGGTCACCGGCGAGGTAACCGCCGTACAGGCCGAATCGTCTTCGCTCGGCTCGGTGATCAGCGAGAAGATCATCGACAGCCAGCCGCTGAAGGGGCACAGCAGCCTGTTTCTCTACATGGCGGCGGCGGGCGTGGTCGGCAATCGATACCTCGAAGATACGCGGCCCACCGATACCGGAACCAACGTCCTGTTCACCGCCAACGGTTCGCCGCCGGCAACCGGCGAAGTCTCTGTCGACGGCGTCTCGAACACGGTCAACGTCGGCCGCGGCCTGTACCTTTCGCCGTGGGTTCCGGCCACCGGCGCGGTCGGCGAGATCAAGATGCTGATGGGCACGCTGCCCGCCGAATACGGGCGCGCGGCCGGTATGTTCACCAATGTCGTGATCAAGTCCGGAACCAACGACCTGCACGGCGCGTTCTACGAATACCTGCGCAATTCGGCCGTGGACGCGAACCTGTTCTTCCAGCGCGGGCTCGGCCAGAAACTGACCCCCTACAATGCGAACCTGTTCGGTCTCAACATCGGCGGTCCCATCCGGATCCCGGGGCTGTACAACGGCAGGAACCGGACGTTTTTCTTTTTCAGCTATGAAGGCGCGAGGGAAGGCAACGGCCAGGGCCCCAGCCTGAGCGTGCCCACCCCCAAAATGCGCCAGGGGAATTTTTCCGAGTTCAGCGGCGCCATCTACGATCCCTTTTCGGTCCACGGCGTGAACGGCGTTCCCACGCGGGATCCGATTCCCGGCAACATCGTGCCCGCAGCCCTGCAGGACCCGGTGGCCCAGAAGATCATGAACTATTGGCCTGCGCCCAACAATCCGAACGTGAACCCCGCTACCCCCTGGGTCAACAACTACGTGCAGAGCAGCAAGTGGCCTACCCGCAACAATGTCTGGATCACGAAATTCGACCACAAGCTGACCGACAAGCACCAGTTGTTCGTACGCACCAACACGGGCACGGGATTCTTCAATTTCAATTACGATTTTCCCGGAATCGCCACGCCCGGGCGCAACGTCGTGCACCGGCCGAATAAGGGGATCGCCGTCGACGACACCTGGCTCATCAGTCCCAGAACCGTCCTCGATACGCGCGCCGGTCTGGCCTACGGAAAGGAGCAGCAGCAACCTTTCTCCGCTAATTTCGACCTGGCGTCGCTCGGGTTTCCACAGTCGTTCATCGGGACGACTCAGTTCCAGAACTTCCCGACGATTGCCGTCACCGGCTTCGAAGGGCTGGTCGGCGGCGTGGGCTGGAAGGAGCAGCCCGGATACAATTATTCGCTCCAGTCGAGCCTCTCCATGCAGCGCGGACGCCACCTCTATAAGACGGGCGTGCAGTTCAACCTGCTTCGTGGAAATTTTCTGACGAGCAACAATCCCTCCGGCACGTTCTCGTTCAACCAGGCGCAGACCGGAGGGCCGAGGGCGGACACGCCGGCGGCCGGGTCGGGACTGGCCATGGCTTCCATGCTGCTGGGCTATCCGAGCGGCGGCTCCATCGACACCGCCACCGGCGTCTCGATCCAGAACTTCTACTCGGCGCTCTACTTTCAGGACGATTTCCGGGTCACCTCGAAGCTGACCCTGAACCTCGGTCTGCGGTGGGATTACCAGAGCCCCGTGACGGAGCGCTACAACCGAACCACGCGCGGTTTCGCCTACAACACTCCGAGTCCGCTGCAGGTTCCGGGCCTGAAGCTCACCGGCGGCTTGCTCTACGCGGGCGTCAACGGCGCGCCCCGCGGATTGTACGAATCCGACTGGCGGCAGTTTGCGCCCCGCATCGGCGTGGCCTACAGCCTGAATTCGAAGACCGTGCTCCGCACCGGCTACTCGCTCACCTACATTCCGCTGGTCGGCGCCGTTTACGCCACCGGCTACAGCAACACCACAAGCATGGTGACGACGCAGGACGGCATTACGCCCAAGGATCTGTTGCGCAATCCGTTTCCCAACGGCCAGCTGCCGCCCATCGGAAATTCGCAGGGCCTGGCGACGCTCATCGGCCAGAACATCTCGTTCGTCGAGCCCGCCGACCGCACGCCGCAGTTCCACAACTGGCACTTCGACGTCCAGCGCGAAATCGCGCCCCGGACGGCGCTGACCGCTTCCTACGTCGGCAGCCGCGCTTATCATCTCTCGGCCGCGCCGACCGATTTCACCACCGCGATCAACGAGAACGTGAACCAGCTCGATCCCCGATATCTGGCCATGGGGACGGCGCTATTGACGCCGGTAGCCAATCCGTTTTTCGGAGTGATCCCGACCGGGTCGCTGGCCGGTCAAACCGTGCAGCAGACGCAGTTGCTGCGCCCCTATCCTCAGTTCACGGGCGTGACGCGCATGGCGCCGGCTTTCGGCAACTCGCACTACCACGCGGCCCAGATCCAGCTCGAGAAGCGCACCTCGCACGGAGTCACCGCGCTGGTCTCCTATACCATCGCCAAGAATCTCGGCGACATGACCAACGCGGGCAACGCATACAATCGCCAGGCGGAGCGGGCCTATGCACAGTTCGACGTCCCGCAGCGGCTGACGGTAACGGCGACCTGGGAGCTGCCGGTGGGCCAGAAGCGGCGCTTCGGGGGAAACATGCCGCGCGCGCTGGACCTGCTGGCCGGCGGCTGGGCGCTGTCCACGTTCCAGTCCTACCAGGGCGGATTTCCGCTGGCGTTCAGCCTGTCCCGCGCCACGGCCGGCGCCGGCAGCAGCCGTCCCAACGCCGCCGGTAATCCCGCCGACGGAGTTACCGGGTCCATCGGCGATCGGCTGCGAAAGTACTTCAATACCGCCGCTTTCGCGCAGCCCGCCGATTTCACCTACGGGAACGTCAGCCCCTACATCGGGAGCGTGCGCTCCCCGGGGATGAACAACGTCGACGCCACCCTGTCGAAGACGTTCCGGGTGACCGAGCGCGCCCGGGCGGAATTCCGCGCGTCCATGTTCAACGTCCTGAACCACCCCGTTTTCGGCGCGCCCGGAACCGGCTTGGGAAACGCCAACTTCGGCGTGATTTCGAGCCAGGCCAATCTGAACCGGCAATGGGAGTTCGCCGTCAAGATCCTGTACTAGCCAGGACGCCGCGCCGTGAGCCTCGAATCCGGCCCGGATGATAATATATCGTGATACGATATAAATGTGAATGACAGCAGCGATCTTCTCCTGGGCCAGTACCGGGACCTCGCGGAGTTCCGCCGCCAGATCCGCCGGTTCCTGCATTTCAGCGAAGGGACGGCCCGGGAGCACGGCCTGGAGCCACAGCAGCATCAGCTGCTGCTGGCCGTCCACGGCCTGCCGCCGGACCTGAAGCCGACCATTCGCGAGATCGCCTCCAGGCTGTACATCCAGCATCACAGCGCGGTCGAGCTGATCAACCGCATGGAGAGCCTGGGTGCGATCGCCCGCCGGCCGGGCAGGGAGGACAGGCGCGAAGTTTGGATCCGGCTCACGCCGGCCGGCCGCGCGACTTTGCGGAAGCTGGCGCTGGTTCACCGCAACGAGCTGGAACGATCGGGGCCGGAGCTGGCGCGGGCTCTGCATTCCGTTCTGCGTCACAGCAGGCGGGCGGTGGCGTCGTGACCTTGCCGCCGGCCGACAATGCGCAGAAGCTCGGTGATTTCACGGCCTCTCCGCGGCTGATACCCATTTCGCTGCTGGCGGTCGGCATCGGCGGCGTGAGCGCGTGTGTGGCCTGGGCGCTGCTCCGGCTGATCGCGTTCTTCACCAACGTCTTCTATTACGGCCGGCTGAGTACGGTGATGGTTTCCCCGGCCGCGAACCAGCTCGGCTGGCTGGCAGTCCTGGTTCCCGTCTCGGGCGGGCTGATCATCGGCTTCATGGCGCGCTACGGCTCGGAGCGGATCCGGGGTCACGGCATTCCCGAAGCGCTCGAATCCATCCTGATCAACGGGAGCAAGGTCCAGCCGCGGCTGGCCGTTCTCAAGCCGGTTTCGGCCGCCATCTCGATCGGATCGGGTGGACCGTTCGGCGCCGAAGGGCCGATCATCATGACGGGCGGCGCGATCGGATCGGTCATCGCCCAGCTTTTTCACCTGACGGCAGCGGAGCGGAAGACCCTGCTCGTGGCCGGCGCCGCCGCGGGAATGTCGGCCACCTTCGCCACTCCGGTGGCGGCCGTGCTGCTGGCGGTGGAGTTATTGCTGTTCGAGTGGAAGCCCCGCAGCGCCATCCCGGTGGCGCTGGCGAGCGCCACTGCCGGCGCCGCGCGGCGCTACATTCTAGGGCTGGGCCCCCTGTTTCCGGCCCCGCCGCACGCCATCTTCATCGGCCCGCGGGGCCTGGCCGGATGCGTCGTGGCCGGACTGCTGGCAGGCGGTCTTTCCGCGCTTCTGACGGCCGGTGTGTACGCGGCCGAGGATGCCTTCACGAAGCTGCCGGTCCACTGGAAATGGTGGCCGGCCATCGGCGGCCTGGCCGTGGGGTTGGGCGGCCTGATTTTCCCGCAGGCGCTGGGCGTGGGCTACGACACGATTCAGTCCCTGCTGCAGGGGGAGCAGCCTCGCGCGGTCATCGCCGGCGTGCTGCTGGTCAAGTCGGCGATCTGGGTGATTGCCCTCGGCTCGGGAACTTCCGGCGGCGTGCTCGCGCCGCTGCTGATGATGGGCGCGGCTCTGGGCGGCGTCGAGGCGATGTTCCTGCCCGGCGCGGGCGTCGGATTCTGGCCGCTGGTAAGCATGGGGGCGATCCTCGGCGGCACGATGCGCGCGCCGTTCACCGCCGTCCTGTTCGCGCTCGAGCTGACGCACGATATCCACGTGCTGCTGCCCCTGCTGGTGGCCGCGATGCTGGCGCACGCCACTACGGTGCTGCTGCTCAAGCGGTCCATCCTGACGGAAAAAGTCGCCCGGCGCGGATTTCATCTGTCGCGCGAGTATTCGACCGATCCGCTGGAGATCCTGTTCGTACGGGAAGTGATGCGGTCCCAGCTGGTCGTCCTGCCCGCCGAGGCAGCCGTCGAGGACCTGCGGCATACGCTGCTCCGCGAGCCCGCCCAGCGCGGACAGCATCTCTATCCGCTGGTGGACCGCGGCGGCTGTCTGCAGGGGGTAATCACGCGCAAACAGCTGCGCGGGCTGATCGACTCGGCCGATCCGCAAGCTACCCTGGCCGGGGCGGTTCGGAAACCGGTGGTGGCTTATTCGGACGAGCCGCTGCGGGTGGTCGTCTTCCGCATGGCGGAGACCGGTCTGACGCGGCTGCCGGTGATCGACGCCGCTACCGGGCGCCTGGCCGGAATGATCTCCCTTCATGATCTCCTTCTCGCCCGGGTGCGGAGCCTGAACGAAGAACGCCGCCGGGAACGGGTTTTGCGCCTGCGCATTCCTTTTTCGGGGCGCGCCATCCGGGCTCGGAATTAGCTGCGCGGGAATCGGCCAGGCGGTCCTTCGACCGCACGTAATGTGTTATTTTTGTTACGGTAGCGAACAGACAAATGCTGATACGGCCGCCCCGCACGGTTACCGCCAAGCTGAATCTGTACATCGGCGCCGCTACCTGCGCGCTTCTGGTTCTTACCGTTTGGGTGACCTATCAGACCGGCGGCGCCATGGTCGAGTCCCAAACCAACGCCGAGGCGATCCGCCAGGTGCGCTCCGTTTCCCGCGAACTGGACGACTTCGTGTCCAAGATGAGCGAGACTCCGAACGGCATCGCCGCCCACCAGCAGGACAAGGGCTCCGAGCAGACCCGCGGCATGGTCAGCTATCTGGCGAACGTCCTCAGCCAGACGCCCCTCGAGGATGCCCAGAGCGTCTATATCGCGTACGAGAAAAAGACGTGGAAGGAGAAGGACGCGCTGATCCGGGTAGACCGTCAGAGTTGGCCCAATGCGGCCCCGGTGGCCTATGACTATCACGAATCGAAGTACGAATGGTACAGCGGTCCGAAGAGCACGGGGGAGGCCTACATCAGCGAGCCGTTCCTGGACCCCGGCAGCTCGAAGGTCCTGATCAGTATCTCCAAGCCGGTCTATGACGAAAGAGGCGGCCTGCTCGGTGTGGCCGGGGCGGATATCCCGGTCGACCGCATGCGCACGATTGTGGTGAATATCCGGCTGCGCCCGACCGTCGCCGACTCGTCGAAGCCGGACCGCCTGGACGACGAGTACGGGTTTCTGGTCAGCCGCGGAGGAAAACTCATCGCGCATCCTATCGAAGCCCAGGCGCAGTCCGCCGCGGCGGTCATTCCCGAGGATGGAATGATCGTGGCCCGGAGGCCGGAGGGTTTCGATTCGCTGAAAATGGCCGGAGTCGGCCGGCGCGTGTATTGGGCCACCGCGCCGATGACGGGCTGGAAGGTCGCGTTGAATGTGCCGGAAGCGTACATTCTGCAGCCGGTGAAGGTGCTCGCCGTGCGGGTGACGCTGATCGGGGCCCTGGCGTTCCTGCTGATGATTCTGATGATCACACTGGTGGCCCGCCGGCTGGCCGGTCCTGTCAAACGCCTTACCGCGGCGGCGGCCAGGGTGGAGGCGGAGGATTATCAGGGCGTCGAGCTGGGGGCCATCTCGACGCGGCTGGACGAGCTGGGCCAGCTGGCCCGCGGTTTCCAGCGCATGGTGCGCGAAGTGGACGCCCGCCAGCAGCGTCTCAAACAGGCCGAAGAGGCCCTGCGGCAAAGCGAGCTCCATTTCCGGTCGCTGATCGAACACGCCTCCGACGTCATCACGGTTCTCGACGCCGCCGGAATGGTGCTCTACGAGAGCCCGTCCTTGCGGCGCATGCTCGGCTACGCGCCCGAAGATCTGATCGGCAAGCGTTTCTTCGAATACGTCCATCCCCAGGACATGGCGATGTTCGTGGACGCTTTCAACAGGTCTCCCCGCAAAGGAGAGCCGGCCGCGCCCATCGAGTTTCGCTTTCTGCACAAGGCCGGCGCCTGGCGCATCCTCGAGGCCGTGCCCACCAACCTTCTCGACGACCCGGCGGTGAAAGGCATCATCCTCAATTCGCGCGACATCACCGAGCGGAAGCACGCCATGGACCTGGAGCGGGATAAGGAAGCCGCCGAAGCCGCCAACGAGGCCAAGAGCCAGTTCCTGGCCAACATGAGCCATGAGCTGCGCACGCCTCTCAACGCCATCATCGGCTATTCCGAGATGCTGAGGGAGGAAGCCGAAGACCTCGGCCAGGAGGATTTCCTTCCCGACCTGAACAAGATTCATAGCGCCGGCAAGCATCTGCTCGAGCTGATCAACGCGGTCCTCGATATCTCCAAGATCGAATCCGGAAAGATGGATCTTTACCTGGAGAACTTCGATGTCCGGAAAATGGTGGACGATGTGGTCAACATCATTCACCCGCTGGTGATCAAGAACTCCAATGAGTTCGTGCTGGCCGGACCGGACGACATGGGCTCCATGTACGCCGACCTGACGAAGGTCCGGCAGAGCCTGTTCAACCTGCTCAGCAACGCCTGCAAGTTCACCGAGCACGGGAAGGTGACTCTCGAGGTGAAACGGCCCTCCACCGGCGAGGTCATTTTCAGGATTACCGACAGCGGCATCGGCATGACCCCCGAGCAGATGGACAAGCTGTTCGAGCCGTTCACGCAGGCCGACGCTTCCATGACGCGCCGTTTCGGCGGCACCGGGCTCGGACTGGTCATCAGCCGCCGATTCTGTAATATGATGGGCGGCGATATAAGAGTGGAAAGCGTCATCGGGCACGGATCGATTTTTACGGTGACGCTGCCCGCCCAAGTCAACAACGAGCGGGCGCCGGAAGCGGCCGAAATCGAGGCGGCGGAAACCAGCTACCCGCAGCCTCCCGCCGGCGCCAGCGTGGTCCTGGTGATCGACGACGATCTGCGCGTCCACGACCTGCTGCGGCGGTCGCTGGCGAAAGAAGGCTTTCGCGTGGAAGTGGCTTCCTCCGGCGAGGAGGGACTGCGCATGGCCCGCCAATACCGGCCGGAGGCCATCACGCTCGACGTCATGATGCCGGGCATGGACGGCTGGGCGGTGCTGGCGGCGCTGAAGGCGGATCCTC
>DATJFH010000287.1:0-13592 GCA_035495815.1 Bryobacteraceae bacterium | reverse complement strand
CGTCCCGACGGCTGGCTGGAAGTGCAGTGGGGCGGCCTCGAGTACACGCTTCACCACAGCGGCCGGTCCCTCTCGCTCGACGAGATGAGGCTCGTCGGCGCCATCGGCAACGTGCTGTCGGCCCGCTTCCGCCGGCTCTACTATACCGGCTCTGAAGTGACCAGCTTCGACCTCTTTCGCGGACTGCCGGAGGACCATTACGTCTCGGCCTACCTCCATCCCGCCCCCTTCAACGGCGCCCTCATTCCGGCCGCGGCCGACCGCATCTCCACGGCCATCGAACTGCTCCGCATCGCGTCCCTGACCACTTACGAGAACCGGCGCGTTTCCACCGGCGTCCTGCTGCTCGGCTCGAACGAGCGCCCGGCCCCCTCCGGCGCCGTTCCCTATGACAGCGGTCTGAGCGCCATCAAGAGCTTTCACCGCCTCAGCGACGGCTTGCGGACGGTGTTCGCCGTCAATGCCGGAGGCCTGCTGGTCGACCTGGTCGATATCGAGGACTTCGCCTGCGCCCCCGGCCAGCTTCCCGCGCCGAGCCCCGCCATCTATCAGGCCCACGCCCGGGCCACTCTCGACGCCGGACATCTTTGTCTGGCCCTCACGCCCAGCGGCGAGATCAAGATCTGGGCCGGCGGCGTCCAGCAGTTCAATTTCCTGGGAGGCCGCTGGCGGCTGACCGAAGCCGTCGAGCGCTACCGGGTGTGGGTCCGGGCCATCGGCGACGAGCGTCTGGCCGGGATTCTTTTTACCGCGGCGTTGAACATGGCGGAAGCCCGGCACGGCGGTATCTTCGTGGTGCTCGACGAAGCCGGGTCGGCGCGCCAGTTCGTCTCGGCGTCCGATCTGCTGTTCGACGGCGAATCGCTGCGCGGGAAAAAGGATCGTATCCAGTACCTCCTGCGCGGCCGCCGGGCGCTCGAGATGTCTCCCGCGATTCTCGAGACCATCAGCCGCGTGGACGGGGCCATCGTGCTCGACCGCGAGTCGAACCTGCTGGCCTTCGGCGCCATCCTGCGCCACGATCTGACCGCCGCCGCGGAAACCGAGATCGTCGAGGGCAGCCGCACCACCGCCGCCATCGAGTCCTCCCGGTACGGCAGCGTGCTCAAGATCAGTGAAGACGGATTGGTCTCCTTCTATCAGAACCGCCGCCGCGTCTGGGAAATCTGAGACGCGCCGCTATCGGCTGCCGGCTTTCCACGCCGCCAGCGACTGAACCAGCAGCGCCACACCGATCGCTACGAGTCCAACATAGACATAGGACCTGAACCTGCGGGGCTCCAGGCGCGTGTTGAGCGTCCCGCCCGCGATCACCGCCAGCGCTACGCCCGGCAGCGACGCCAGGTAGAAGTGACTTACCGCGGGCGTCCAGAGTCCCGCCCACCAATAGCCTCCCATGCCCGCCAGGCCGGCGGGAAGGAAGTAGGCCTGCAACGTGGCCCGGAAGTCCTCGGGACGCCACTGCCGCAGCGAACCGTAAATCGCCAGCGGCGGCCCGTTCATGCCGTAGGCCCCGCCCAGAACACCCGCCTGGAATCCGAACAGCCACGCCAGCCGGTCGTCCTCGAGTGTGTGGCTGCGCCGGTTGAGCAGCGCGTGAAGGGAGAACGCCAGGATGATCACGGCCAGAGAAGCCTTCACCACTCCTTCGGGGAGCGAGCGCAGCATCCAAAGTCCCACCGGGATGCCCGCCAGCGTGGACAGGATCAGCCGCCGCGCGCTGTGGAAATGCACCTTCCTCCAGTCCCGCGCCAGGATCATCAGCGCGATGGTGATGGAGACGAGCACGGCTACCGGAGCCGCCTGTTCGACGGGCATCACCAGCGCCAGCAGCGGAACGGAAATCAGCGCCTCTCCGAAACCTAAACTCGCGCGGACCAGGGTTCCCAGGAACAGGATGGCGATGATCGCCGGCGTCGTGCCTTCCACTTAAAAGCCGATTCGGACGCCAATGCGGAAAAAGCGCTGGTCATTGCCTTCGCGCCCGGTATTCTGCACGTCGCCGACCAGGCCGAAGTTGCCTGAGGATACGTCGGCGTTGGGGTTGGCGAAATGCGGGGTATTCGAGACGTTGAAGGCTTCGCCGCGCACCTGCAGGCTGACGCGCTCGGTGATCCGGATCCGCCGGAAGATGCCCATGTCGACATTGATCAGGCCGGGACCGCGCAACACCCCTACGCCGCACGATCCGAAACGCGGCACGTTCGGACTGACGGCGTTCGGGTTGGCGAGGTTGGTCCGGTCCCACCATTGCGTGCGCGATCCGACTTTGGCGATGGGACCCAGGCAGTCGGCGAATTGGGCCGAGCCCGGCGCGTTCAAGGTGGTATTCGGCGCCACCGGCGTCACCGGCGTGCCCGTGCTCAGCCTCGACAGCGCGTTGATCTGCCAGTCGCCCAGAACCGCCGACGCCACGCCCTGTTGAACCCAGCGCTTGCCCCTGCCGAAAGGCAGCTCCACCACGGCGCTCACCACCAGGTTGTGCCGGATGTCGAGAGGAGTGGGTCCGTAGTTCTTGTCCCAGTAGGCCGGATGGTTGACGCGCGGCGAGGAGACCGAATTCTCGGCCGTATAGCCGAGCGAGTGCGCCCAGGTGTAGGAGCCCTGCATCTGGAAGCCGCCGCGGAAGCTGCGCTGCAGGCGTGTTTGCAGGGAATCGTATTTCACCGTCCCGAGGTGCCCCAGGAAGGTCGTGGCCGCGTTGCGGCCGAACCTCCGCACGAGCTGCTGGCCCGCGTTCCCCTTCCCCAGGTCCGACCAGTTGGCGTCCAGGAACGCGATCTGCCGTATCGAGCGCGTGGCCACGTAGCCGGCCGAGCCGACCCACTTGCCGATCTGCTTCTCCAGCGTCAGGTTCCAGGACTGCACGTAGCCGCGCTTGAAATTGTCGTCCGCCGTGATGAACGCCGCCGTGAGGGGCAGCGGCAGGCGCTCCTTCTCGGGCACGATCGGGCTGGAGGGCAGCCCCCGGTCGAGAGTGGTCGAATACGACAGCGTGGTGTCGAACGCCAGGTTCTGAACGAACTGAACCGGATAGTTCGCGCGCAGGTCGCGGCCCAGGCTGAAGGGATCGTAGGTGATGCCGTAACCGGCCCGCACCACTAACTGATGAGGCGCGCGCCAGGCAATCCCCACCCGCGGCGCGAACAGCTTCCGGCTTTGCGAGAAGCCGCAATTCCGGGGCGTCGAGCCCAGGCCGCACAGGATCGATTCGTTGGTATTGAAGTCGTAGCGCTCGAGGCCCCTGTCCCGGCGAGTCGGCGTGGGATAGTATTCCCAGCGGACGCCGTAGGAAACGGTCAGCCGCGGGGTCACCTGCCAGCGGTCGCGCACGTAGAGGCTGTAGAACATCGAGCGCACGTTGTATTCGGGCACGGAGAGAACGTTGCGGCCCGCCTCGCGCGCCGTGCCCAGCAGGAACGAAGCGATCGAATTGTAGTCGTTGGCCGCCGGTCCGCCGGCCAGCGTGGTGGTGGAATTGCGAAACAGAAAACCGCCCGCGGGACCGCCTACCGCGCCGGCGGCGTTGGCCACTCCCTGATTGAGCACCAGCCGGTACATGTCGCCGCCAAAGCGCACATCGTGCGAGCCCTTCACCGAATTGCCGTTGGCCACGTATTGATACTGGTAGTCGCGGCCGAAAAAGGGCGAGTTGTTGGAATTGCCGAGCAGCGCAAAACCGTCGATCGGCATCCGCACCATGCCCCCCGCGAAGGTCGTATCCCCGTTGGCGCCGGGTATCCCCAGGACGTCGCGGGCGATGTTGCGGTCGAGGTCGGGAAACAGGGCGTTGGTGTCGAGCAGCATGGCCCCGAAATATCCGTCGAAGACCAGCGTCGGCGAGACCACGTAGGTCGATGAAACCGTGCCCGAGTAAGTGCCTCCGAAGCCCTTGCCCGGCCGGGTGTCGGTGGGATGCACCGCCGGTCCGGCCAGGATTCCGAACGGCGCGGGATTGTCGGTGCCGTAGTTGAGGTAGCTCAGCC
The DNA here is from genome assembly GCA_035495815.1 of Bryobacteraceae bacterium. GTDB lineage: Bacteria > Acidobacteriota > Terriglobia > Bryobacterales > Bryobacteraceae > DATJFH01. The sequence goes on along the minus strand of DATJFH010000287.1, from coordinate 9,606 downwards.
GCGTGAACGCGGTCCAGTTTTTGGTCAGGTTGAAGTTCGTCTTGGCGTCGATCTGGTCCCGGTCATAGACGTAATTGATGGCGGCCAGGTAGTTCAGGTTGATTCCCAGCGCGCCCTCGCCGCGGGAGTTCGGCAGGGGCCAGTCCGGCAGTTGCAGGATCTTGTTTGTGGGCCCGGAGAATCGGGAGCGCGGAATCCGGTTCTCCGGAAACGCCGTGCGGTCGCGCCCGTAGGCGCCCGGATTCGCCGGATTGAAGGGAGCCCCGGACATCGGATCGTAGATCACGGTCGGCGAGGCCGAGAGGTCGCCCGCCCGCATCGCCGCCGTGGGCACGTCGACGAAACTTTGCGCGTTCTGACGCTCGGAAGTGCGCTCGTAGCTGACGAAAAAGAATACCTTGTTCTTCACGATGGGGCCGCCGAAGGTGCCGCCCGCCTGGTTGTAAATGTACTTGGGCTGGTCGGCCGAGCGATTGCTGAAATACGGATAGGCGCTGAGCTTCTGGTCGAAATGATGCAGGAACGCCGACCCGTGGAACGTATTGGTTCCCGACTTGATCTGCACGTTCACCGCGGCGCCCCCGGCCAGCCCCTGCTCGGCGTCGAAAGAGTTGGTGACCACGTTGACCACCTCGATCGCGTCCAGCGTCGGGTTGATGCCCGTCATGTGCGGCAGGTTCGGATTGTAGGCGGTGGTGCCGTCGATGCGCACGTTGTTGTTCATGTCGCTGGTTCCGTTGACCGAGTAGCGCACCGAGCGGGTCGGGTTGGCGGGCGCCGAATGCGCGTTTTGGGGCGGCGTGAAGCCGGGCAGCGTGCCCAGCAGCATCTGGTAATTGCGGCCGACCGGAATGGGCACATTCTCGAGAGTCGCTTTGCTCACCTCGTGGCGCACTTCGGCGCGGTCGGTCTGGAGCGTGACCGAGCTTCCTTCCACCGTCACCTGCTCGTTCAGCTCGCCTATTTCCAGGCGCACGTCGACGCGCGTCAGGTTGTTGATCGAGACTTCGACGCCCGATCGGCTGAAGGCGCGAAAGCCCTGGGCTTGCGTCGTCACGGCGTAGGTCCCGGGAGGAATCGTAGCGAAACGAAAGGCGCCGGTTTCGCTCGTCTTCGCCTCGCGGGTGGCGCCGCTCTCGAGGTGGCTGATCTTCACGTTGGCGTTTGGAATGGCGGCGCCGCTCGAATCGGTCACATTGCCCACCAGTCCGCCGTAGAGAATCTGCGCTTGGGCCGATTGAAACGGCAGCGCCGCCACCGATACCAGAGCGGCGCTCCAGACCAGGCGGGAGAAGTAGGACGCAACAATCATAACGGATCTCCTTCGGACCAGACATCGACGGCCGGATAGTCGATTTCCCCTTCGTTCACAAGGCAGTATACACCCGGGCCCTCGACCGATGCGGTCAGCCGCCCCCGGGGAGCACGTTGCCCTCCCGGCAGTCCACCCGCCCGGAGCGTGCTCGACCGCGCAGGCCATTGCCGGCCGCGGGGCGGGTCACCCGGCGGCCCTGGAAAAGCTGCTCCAGTGTCGCCGCCGGCTGCCCGGCGAGCGCAGCCGCAACCGCCAGCAGCAGTGGCAGGCGCTTCCTTCCGGGGCCGAAAAAACCGCGTCGAAACACCGTTGTCCGGCGAGGTTCAAGGCGTGTGGATAAGTCCTTTCGTCACAGAGGTGAATTCTGCCCGTATGGTAGCATCGAACTTGCGGGGGACAATTCTGTTTGCTCGATTTCTTGAAAGAGCCGTTTCTGGCCATTCAGGAGTTTTACATACTTGCCGGCGCGGCGGTCCGTAACGTCTTCCGGCGCCCGCATTACGGGGACGACATCATCATTCAGATGGATCAGATCGGGGTCGGCAGCCTCCCCATCGTGATCCTGACGGGATTCTTCAGCGGCGCCGTGCTGGCCCTCCAGATGGCGCGCGCGCTGGCGCAATACGGCCAGGTGGGCAGGACCGGCCAGGTGGTCGCGATCACCCTCGTCCGCGAGCTCGGCCCGGTGCTCACTTCCCTGCTGGTCGCCGGACGCAACTCCTCCGGCATCGCCAGCGAGCTGGGCTCGATGAAGGTCACCGAGCAGATCGACGCCATGCGCGCCCTCGGCACCGACCCCATTCAGAAACTCGTCACCCCGCGCATGATCGCCACCGCCGTGGTGCTTCCGCTGCTCACCATCATCGCCGATTTCGTCGGCATGTTCGGCGGCTTCGTCGTCGCGAAATTCGTCCTCAATCTCGAAGGCTCCCAATATTGGGCCACCGTCTGGCAGTCTCTGGAGCGCAACGACGTCACCCAGGGGCTGCTCAAGCCATTCGTCTTCTCCTTCGCCATTTCGCTGGTGGGCTGCTACTACGGTCTGCGCACCACCGGGGGGACGCAGGGCGTCGGCCGCGCCACCACGCAGGCCGTGGTCATGGCGTCCGTGCTGATTTTCATCCTGACCTTTTTCGTGACGAAGATTTTCGTGAGCCAGGCCAATACCTGATGGACGACAGCCGGCAGCGCATTGCGCTCAAATTCGAACATGTCACCGTTTCCTTCAACGATAAGCCGGCGCTCGAGGATGTCTCCTTCGAGACGCCGGCCGGCGATACGCGGATTCTGTTCGGCGCGGCCGGCAGCGGAAAGACGGTGCTGTTGAAAACGGCGCTCGGCCTGCTCCGTCCGAACGAGGGCCGCGTGTCGGTATTCGGCCAGGACATCACCGGCCTGGAGGAAGCGGAGCTGTTCGCGGTCCGCAGCAAAATCGGCATGCTCTTTCAGGAGAGCGCTCTTTTTGATTCAATGACTATTGAAGACAACGTAGCCTATCCTCTGCTGAACCAGCCGGCGATACACTGCACGCCCGAGGAAGTGGAGCGCCGGGTCAAGGACGCGCTGCGGTTCGTCGAATTGGAAAGAACATTGGCCAAGTTCCCCAGCGAGTTGTCCGGAGGCATGCGGCGCCGCGTCGGCGTGGCCCGCGCGGTCGTCACCGATCCGCCCATGGTGCTGTTCGACTCGCCCACCGCCGGACTCGACCCGATCACGGCCAACACCATCATCAAGCTCATCGTCAAGCAGCGGGAAGTGAAGCGCACCACCACCCTCATCGTGACCCATCGCTACCAGAACGGGAACCTGCTGGCCAACTACCATTACGATCCCGATCTGGATGCGCTGAAGCCGAACCGGAACGGATTCCAACCCGCCGGCCAGACCCGGTTTCTGGGCTTCCGTGAGGGAAAACTCATCTTCGACGGCAACCAGCGGGAGCTGGAGGATTCGAGGGATCCTTACGTGTCGAAGTTCGTGATGCACAACGGATAGATTATGCCTGAGGCGAAAAAAGTATCCTGGGCGAAACTGAGGATCGGGATCATGGCCGCGGTGGCCATGGCGATTCTGGGTGTACTGATCTTCCTGCTCACCGGAAGCGGCGATATCTTCACCACTTACGCCACCCTCTATACGTATATGGAGGATTCCGCCGCCATGGCCACCAGCACGCCGGTCCGCCTCAACGGCATTACCATCGGGAAGATCGACCGGATCGAGTTCTCCGGACTGAAGGAGAAAGGGAAGGTCGTGGTCATCCGGATGAAGGTCAAGGAGCGGATGCTGGACCAGATCCCCGACGATTCGGTGGCCGGAGTGGACGCCGCCAACCTGCTGGGGGACAAGTTCATCAATATCACCAAAGGCAGGAGCCCCAGGCACGTCCAGAACGGCGGCACGCTCAACAGCCTTCAGGGCCAGGACATTCCGGAGCTGATGTCGCGCGCCGGCGACGTGCTGGGCAGCTTTCAGGCCATGACCAAACGCTTCGACCTGCTGCTGGCCGATATCGAAGCCGGGCGGGGAAACGTGGGCAAATTCATCCGGGACGAGCAGCTCTACAACCAGCTCTCGGCCACCGCCGGCGAAATGAACAAGCTGGTGGCCGCCGTCAACAGCGGGAAGGGAACGCTCGGGCGTCTGCTGAGGGACGAAGAGCTGTACGAGGACATCCGCTCGCCCGTCAGGCGGCTGGATGCGCTGTTGAACGACCTCCAGGAGGGCCGGGGCACGGCCGGAAAATTCCTGAAGGATCCGGCCCTGTTCGACGAAACGCGCCAAACCATCGCCGATATCCGCCGGCTGGTAGACGTCGACTTCCGCAAGCTCGTGGACGATTTGAACGCCGGCCGGGGCACCGCCGGCAAGCTGCTGAAGGACGAGCAGCTGTACCGGAACATCAACACGGTCGTGGACAAGCTCAACAACAGCATCGACCGGATCAACTCCGGCCAGGGCACGCTGGGGCAGTTGATGGTGAACAACCAGCTGTATGAGAGCCTGAACGGGGCTACCCGCGAGGCGCAGTCCCTCATCAAGGATATGAGGGCCAACCCCAAGAAGTTCCTGCGGATCAAACTGGCGCTCTTTTGAAACAGCTCGTAGTCAATGCCGACGACTTCGGATTCACGCCGGACGTGAACGAGGGGATCGCCGAAGCGCACCGCGGCGGCATCCTGACGGCCACCACCCTGATGGCCAACGGAGACGCATTCGACGACGCGGTGAAACGCGCCGCCGCCCACCCGGCGCTGGATGTGGGCTGCCACCTGGTGCTGGTCGGAGGCCGCTCTCTGCTGCCTCCGTACGGCCCGCTCCCGGCCAGCGTGCCGGAGCTTCTGGCCGCTATCGCCCTGCGGCGGATCCGGATCCGGGAGGAGCTGCGCGCGCAGGTCCGGCGCATCGTCGGCGCGGGCATCGTGCCGACGCACATCGATACCCACAAGCACACGCACCTCGCCCCGCCCGTGCTCGACGCCGTCGCGCGCGTCGCCGAGGAGTTCGCTATCCGGTGGGTGCGCCGCCCGTTCGATCTGCCGGTCACGGCCGCCCGCGGAGACGCGCCCTGGCTGAAGCGGGCCGTATCCGGAGGCTTGCAGTTTCTGCGCGTCCGCTTTCACCGCGTGCTCAGCGACCACCATTGCCGCACCACCGATCATTTCGCCGGCTTCCAGTTGACCGGCCGCTTTCGGACCGCGGAGCTGGTAGGGCTGATCCGGCAGTTGCCGGAGGGGTCCACCGAACTCATGTGCCACCCCGGCCGCTGCCGCTCGGAACTGCGCCGGGCGCGCACCAGGCTCAAGGAAAGCCGGGAGGACGAGCTGAATGCGCTCATCGCGCCGGAGGTCCGACAGGCGCTGGCTGAATGCGGCGTCCGGCTGCGCAATTATCGCGGCCTGGGGGAGTGCGCTAAACTGGGGGTGTCGTAATACCTGGCTTTACCTTACGACCCGCCCTGTTAGGCCGCACACCTAATGGGGCTTTTTCATGTCGGACGGCCGCTGACACGATGCCCGGCCCCCACGCAATTTCTGATTCGCGTGCCAGGCCGTGCCGTCCGGCAATCGCCTGGATCGAGAAAGAGCGCCTGCGGCGCAAACTGCCGTGCCTGGCCCGCCTCATGGAACTTTCCCCGAATGCGCGGGTTATAATTACGTACTCGCATGCGTCTCCTCAGGTTCTCGATTTTCTTTTCTCTTCTAGCGGTTAGCGGCTACGGTGCGACTTTCGGCACGGTCACGCCGGCGCTCGGCGCCGCCGACATCGTGCTCGATCAACCCCGCGGACGCCTCTATCTCATTAACAGCAACCTGAATCGCGTGCAGGTGTGGTCCCTGGCCCAGCGCACCTTTCTGGCCTCGATTACCACCGGAACCCAGCCGCTGGCCGGCGCCATGTCGCCCGATGGCCGTTTCCTTTACGTGACGTGCTACGCGCAAGCCTCGCTGAACGTCATCGACCTCGACCGCTCCACCGTCACCCGCCGCGTCAGCCTGCCCGCCAATCCGGAAGGAGTCGCCGTCGGGGCCGACGGCAAGGCGCTCATTACCACCATCGGCACGGGACAGGGCAACCAGTTCAACACCCTGCTCATCTTCGATCCCAACGCCTCGGCCGGCGCCGAGATTTCCGTGGTTCTGGTCGGTCCTACCGCAGCCGCCGCCCCGATTGCCCCGCCGCTCGGCCGGTCCGCTCTCTCGACCCGCAGCGCGCTGCTGGCGACCGCCGACCGCCGCAAAATCATCGGCGTCAACAATTCCGGCAACAGCCGCAGCATCTTCGTTTACGAAGTGGCCTCCTCGACGGTGATGCGCGCCCGGACTTTCAATTTCGTTTCGAACGTGCTCTCCATTTCTCCGGACGGCTCGAAATTCATGGCCGGCCTCACGCTGTTCGAAACCGACACCCTGACGATCCTGGCCCAGCAGAACGCCGCCAACGCCCCGTTTTCGTTCCCCGGAGGCAATGCCAACAATTTCAATACCCAGCAGAACCAGGGGGGCAGCGTCTTCTCGCCTGACGGACAGACCCTGTATTCGGCCTTCAACATCGCGCCGGTCCAGAACCCGCCGGCGCGGGCCAATGTCAGCCGTTTTCTTCTGAACGATCCCGATAATCTGCTCATCGCGCTGGGGCTGCAACTGCCCGAAAACCTTTCCGGCAAGATGGTGGTCAGTCCCGACGGCCAGAATGTCTATGCCCTCTCCGAATCCGGCTTCCTGACCCTGCCGGTGGGCACGATCTACAACAATCCGATCGCCATGCCCGAGAGCCCGACCGTACTGCTGACCAACGATCAGTGCGGTACCTCCACCAACCGCCGGGTGACGGTGGGAGTGAACAACGCCGGCCGGGGGCGGCTGACGGCATCGGCGCAATTGCTGCAACTGCCCAATGCGGGACCCGCGGGTCTCGGAGGCGTCGGCGGCCCGGGCGGCGGGGGACCGGCCGGAACCATCATCATCGTGCTGCCGCCGATCATTCCCGGACTGGGCGGACCCGCCGGTGTCCAAGCGGCCGCCGGCAACGGGCAGGGCAACGCCAGCGTCCTCCAGACTTCCCCGCAGGTGCAGGCGCAGAACACCGCCGCCGGCTCGAATATCGTGTTCCAGTACAATACGGTCAACTCGCGCACGCTCGGCACCGTCACGCCTCACGATTTTCTCATCCAGTCGAGCGAAGCCATCAACATCCCGCCCAACGTCAAGGTATTCCAGAACAATCACGACAGCGAGTCCCGCGCCGGAGTGATGACCGTGCCCTTGAACTCCTCGAACAGCGAGGGCCTGTTCGACATGATCACCGACACCGTACGGCAGCGCCTCTACATCGCCAATTCCGGCATGAACCGCGTGGAAGTGTTCGACATGCGCGCCCGGCGGTTCCTCGCGCCGATCAAGGTGGGCCAGCTTCCCCACTCGCTGGCGCTCGGCACGGACGGCGTCACTCTGTATGTCGCCAACAGCGGCAGCGAAACCATCAGCGTGGTCGACGTGGACAAAGGGCTGCAGACCGGCCTCGTGCGCTTCACGCCGCTGCCGTTCAATTCCAACACCGCCCTGGTCACGCCCAGCGTCATCGCGACCAGCCTGCGGGGTCCGCAGGTGATCATGAGCAACGGCAGCCTGTGGCGCGTGGTCGGCAACCAGGTCCTGCCGAGAACGCTCAACCCCACGGTTTTCGGGAACTCGCGAACCCTGCCCGGACCTTCCCAGACCATGGCGTCCACCCCCAACGGCGAATACATCTTTCTGCTGGCCGGCAACGGCAACGGCTACCTGTACGACGCCTCGGTGGACGACTGGGTGGCCGGCCGCACGCTGTTCGGAAACGCGCAGAGCAATCTCCCCGCGATGAGCGGTTACTACGGTCCGATTGCCGCCGGACCGGGCGGACGCTATTTTCTGGCCAACGGAGTGATCTTCAATCAGTCGCTGACCCAGATCGGATCGGTCCCGGTTCCCGCGACCAATCCCAATGCGCTGCCCGCGCGCGGGCAGGTCACCCCGACGGCGCCTCCGGTGGCCGCGGTGGCTGCCGCCGGCAATAACACGTTCATCCGGTTCTCGCAGCCCAATGCCGTCGCCGCCAATCAGAATGTGACGGTCGCCACGCCCAACCTGCCGCAGCTTCCCGGCCAGGGTGGCGCCGGCGGAGCGGCCGGGGGCGGAGCGGCTGGCGGCGGCGCGGCCGGTGGGGGCGTGGTGGCCGGAGGCGGCGCAGCGGCCAATGCCACCGCCATCTCTGTTCCCACCATCGAAATGGTGGACGTAGCCACCGGAAACACCATGCGCACCGCGGCCGCCCTGGAGGGACCGCTGGCGCGCGTAAACGGCAACCAGACCATGCGGATCAGCGGCCGGACACTGGCGATCGACGGGGCCGGAACCACCGCCTACGCCATCACCACCAGCGGTCTGAGCATCATCCCGATGGATCCCGTGCTGCCCGCCGAGCGGCCCGTGCTCACCAATAACAGCGTCGTCAACCTGGGCAACTTCCAGCCTACGATCGCCCCCGGCAGCCTGGCCCGGCTCTCCGGACGCAACCTGGCTTCGAGCGCCAGCGTCGACGGCGGCACGCGCCCCACCGTCCTCGGCGGCGCCTGCGTCACCCTGAACAACGCGCCCGTGCCTCTGCTGATGACTTCCGATCAGCAGATCAACTTCCAGGTCCCGCCCACCCTGGCGCCCGGCCGCTATCCCCTGATCGTGCGCTCCATCGACCGCAAGGCCTCGTCCGCCCAGACCGTGGTGACGGTTTCCAAAGTCGCGCCGGTCGTTTTCATGGACGACAAAAACAACGCCGCCGTCTATCACGCCGATGGCAGGCCCGTAACCCGCGATCACCCCGCCAACCGCGACGAGAAGTTATACCTGCTGGCCACCGGCATGGGCGCCACCAAAGGCGGACGCGTGGTGGCCGGCGAGCCCTCGCCCTCCGACCCGCTGGCGGTGACCGGCACGGTCAACGTGTACTTCGGCAGTCCGCAGTACCGGCAGTCGGAGATGATCGTCGAGTGGAGCGGCCTCGCCCCGGGACTGCTCGGCGTCTACCAGGTGATCATCCGCGTCCCCGGCTTCCACTCCACCGGAAAAGCGCTGCCCGTGACGATCCGGGTCGGAGGCGTGCTCAGCCCCAGCAGCGGTCCCACTGTGCCGGTGGTTGCGGTCGATTAGATATCCGCCGCTTCCGGTCCACCTCACTTTACTTCGCACATCAGCGCCAGCAGGTTCCGGTCCGGATCGCGGAAGAACGCCATCCACAACTCGTGATCCGGCATCTTCGCCACCAGGTGCGGCGCCGCTTCGAACGCCACCCCCCGCGCCGACATCGTCTCGTAAGCCGCCTGAATCGAGTCCACCCGGAAATAGATTACCGAACTGAACTGTTCCCCGGATTTTTCCGCGGGCCCCAGCATCAGCCGCACGCCTCCGCAATCGAAGAAAGCCAGCCTGGGAACCTGAAAGAGAAACCGCAGTCCGAGCTTGTCGCGGTAGAAGTCGACCGCTCTGTCGAGGTCGGTGATCGTGAGGGCAATCTGGCCGATCGGGCCCAGTCCGAAAGTGTTTTCCGAAGGCGTCATGGCGCTATTCTTGCACCCTGCAGAGCCGTCTCAAAACGGGCTTGACACCGGCAAAAATAGAGTTGACGGCGGAGGACACGGTTGGTATTCTGTAGAACACTCTTGTAGCTACGCAGTCCTACTGAATTGAATCCCACCTGTATGGAGGCTGGATGAGTCCGAAAGAAGTCTTGGAATTTGCAAAAAAGAACGATGCCAAGCA
>DATJFH010000286.1:0-14278 GCA_035495815.1 Bryobacteraceae bacterium | reverse complement strand
GCTTCGAGGCCGCGATGCGCGAAATCCGGCCGGGCCGCAACGACCGTGAGATCGCCGGCCTGATGGAATACGTGTGGAAGAAGGAGGGATCGGCGCGGGCCTCCTTCGCGCCGGTGGTCGCCAGCGGGCCGAACTCCATGCGCTTCTTCGCCCTGAGCGCGGAGAACTACAATTCCGTGGACCGTGTGATGAAGGCCGGCGAGCTGCTGTTCGTCGACTACGGCGCAGCCGAGTATCGCACCTACGCGTCCGATCTCTGCCGCACCTTCCCGGTGTCCGGCCGCTTCACCGATGAACAGCGCAGGTACTACGATATCGTGCTCGAAGCGCAGGAAGCGGCCATTGCGGCCATTCGTCCCGGCGTGATGATGCTGGACGTGATCAAAGCGGCGGCGCAGGTTTTCCGCAGGCACGATCTGGAGTCGAAGGAGAATATCGCAGCGATGGGCGAGGACAAGGTATGGGGCATCATGCCTTCCCCCACGCACTACCTTGCCCGTAACGCCGGCATTGTGCCCTACAGCCGGCAGGCCCGGGGCGTCCGCGATCTGGGCCATCACATCGGCATCGACGAACAGGACAGCCGCGACTACACCCGTCCGCTCGAGCCCGGTATGGTGATGACCATCGAGCCGAAAATCTATATCCCGGAGTCGGGAATTGCCATCATGATCGAAGACATGGTGGCGGTCACCAGAACCGGCCACGAGGTGCTTTCAAAGGATGCGCCGAAGAACGCGGCGGACATCGAGCGCATCATGAAGCGGTGAAAAAAGTTAGCCGTTGCAGGACGCATCTGGCGCGACGGGCGTTCGTTGGGCGGCTGAAAAATTCCACGCGGCAGTCGCCGCTTGCAGCCGCCACAGTCTTGCGTTTTGACTTTTGACTTGCCTTTCCGTTAGATTGGGCTTTCCGATGTCCTCACCCGCCGCGCTCAAATCTACTCCTCTCAATGCGATACATCGGGCCGCAGGGGCCAGGATGGTGGACTTCGGCGGCTGGGACATGCCGGTTCAGTACTCCGGCGTTATCGACGAGCACAATACGGTCCGCAGCGCAGCCGGACTGTTCGATGTCAGCCACATGGGTGAAATCGAGGTTCACGGGCCGGAAGCCATCGCCTGCGTCGATTCCCTCACCACCAACGCCGTCTCCAGACTCCGGACCGGCCAGGCGCACTACTCGGGACTGCTCTATCCGCATGGAGGCTTCGTCGACGACGTCCTGGTGCACCGGGTCGCTGACGATCGCATCTTTATTTGTGTCAATGCATCCAACCAGGAGAAGGATTTCGAGCACATCCGGCAGTTGAACCGTTTCGACGCCGCCGTCGAATTTACCAGCCACCGGTACGCGCAGCTAGCGATTCAGGGTCCGCGAGCCCTCGAGACGCTGCAAAAGCTTACAGCCGTAAAACTCCCGGAAATCCGCTACTATTGGTTTACGGACGGGGAGGTTTCGGGCGCGGCTGCGCGGATCGCCCGGACCGGATACACCGGGGAAGACGGCTTCGAGATTTACATCGCTCCGGATCAAGCGGGCCGGCTTTGGAGCGAGATCCTGGAGGCGGGCAGGGAGTTCGGCGTCAAACCTTGCGGCCTGGGCGCGCGGAACACGCTGCGGCTGGAAGCGAAAATGGCGCTGTACGGCCACGAGATCCACGCCTCGATTACACCGCTCGAAGCCGATCTGGCCTGGATCGTGAAGTTCGATAAAGGGGAATTCACCGGCCGGCAAGCGCTGGCGCGACAGAGGGAAGCGGGAATCAGCCGGAAGTTGATCGGGTTCGAGATGCGCGGCCGGGGAATCGCGCGGGACGGTTACGAAGTTTATGTAGACGGAGCGCCTGCCGGATGGGTGACCAGCGGATCGCCTTCACCCACTTTGGGCAGGAACATCGGCTTATGCTACCTGCCCGCCGCGGAGGCGCGGCCGGGGCGGGCGATACAAGTGGTCATCCGGGATCAGCCGGTGGATGCGGAGACGGTGTCAACGCCTTTCTACAAGAGAGCGAAATGAGCATGTATCCAGAAAACTTCCGGTATACCAAGGAGCATGAGTGGGTGAAGATCGAGGGCGGCGTGGGGCTGGTCGGCATCACGTTCCACGCGCAGGAGGAGCTCGGCGACATTGTCTATGTCGACCTGCCCAAGGTGGGGGCGCGCGTTGAAAAGGGGAAAACTCTGGGATCGGTCGAGTCGGTGAAAGCGGTCAGCGATATCTATTCGCCGGTTTCCGGCGAGGTCATCGAGATCAACGAGACGCTCGGCACGCAGCCGGAAAAGCTGAATGAAGATCCGCACGGCGCCGCCTGGCTGGTGAAGCTGAAAATCACGGCCCCCGAGGAGGCCGGCCAGCTCATGACCGCGGCGGACTACCAGGCCTACATCGAAGTGGAGAGCAAGTGATTGTGAGCAGGCGAGCCTGCCTGCGGACGAGCTTTTCAGCCCATGCAAACCGGCTGGAAAGCGGGCCGCGGGCATGAGGGGCCGCCGCATTTAGTCTCCGGGGAGTACTTTAAGCTTTGCGATATCTTCCTAAATCCGATTCAGAGCGCCGTGCGATGCTCGACGCCTGCGGCGTCCGCTCCGCGGAGGATCTGTTTTCACACCTTCCTCCGGAAGTCCGTATCGAGCGGCCGCTGAATCTGGCGCCGGGGATTTCCGAATACGAGATCCTGGACTATTTCCGCGCCCGCGCGGACGAGAATGCGCGTGGCTACGCCAGCTTCCTCGGCGCCGGCGTCTATTCGCATTTCAGGCCGGTGCTGGTGGATACGGTAATTTCGAGAGGCGAATTCCTGACGTCCTACACGCCCTACCAGGCCGAGATCGCGCAGGGCACCCTCACCACGATCTTCGAATTTCAGACCATGATCTGCCAGTTGACCGGCATGGACGTGGCCAACGCGTCGATGTACGACGGCTCCACGGCCACGCCCGAAGCGGCCATGATGGCGGTGCGGGTGACCGGGCGATCCGGAGTTCTGGTCTCGAGCGCGGTGCATCCGGAGTACCGGGAAGTGCTGCGCACTTACGCCCGGAACCAGGGGATGCCGGTGGATCAGTTCGCTTACGACAACACCACCGGGCTCATCGACCTGGAGGATCTGGAGCGGAAAGTTACCAGCGACACGGCGGCCGTTTTGATTCAATCGCCCAATTTTTTCGGCGTGATCGAAAACGTCAAGGCTGCCGCGGAGATCGCGCATGCCAAAGGCGCTCTGCTCGTGTACCTGTTCACGGAAGCGGTTTCGCTCGGGATCCTGGCGCCTCCGGTGGACGCCGACATCGTGGCCGGAGAGCTGCAGTCGTTCGCCATCTCGCCCAGCTACGGCGGTCCGTACGCCGGCATCATCGCGGCGCGGGAGAAGTTCGTGCGCCAGATGCCCGGACGGCTGGTGGGGGAGACGAAGGATTCGCGCGGCAACCGTGCCTTCTGCCTCACGCTTTCCACGCGGGAGCAGCACATTCGCCGGGAGAAGGCTACGTCCAACATCTGCACCAACCAGGCGCTGATCGCCCTCATGGCCACGGTGTTCATGACGGTCTACGGCAAGCAGGGCCTGCGCGAGCTGGCGGAGCAGAATCTGGCCAAGGCGCATTATCTGGCTTCGAAACTCAAGCTCCGGTTCAGCGGACCGTTCTTCAACGAGTTCGCCGCCGCCGGCAAGCCGCCGGAGGAGATCAACAAGGCGCTGCTGAAGAAAAAAATTGTCGGCGGGCTGCCGCTCGGACGCTTCTATCCGGAGCTGGCGGATTCCGCCCTTTGGTGCGCGACCGAAATGACGAAGCGCGCGCACATGGACAAGGTCGCGGAGGCGTTCCAGGCATGATCGATAAGGTTCGCAGCCATATTACACAGAACGAGCCCCTGATCTTCGAGAGAAGCTCGCCCGGGAAGCGCGGTTATCAGCTTCCCGAGCTCGACGTGCCGCCGGTCGACGCCCAAGCCGCGCTCGGCGAGTCCAACGTGCGCGGCGAAATTGTCGATTTTCCCGAGGTGAGCGAGGTGGAGGCTATCCGGCACTTCACGCGGCTGTCCACCTGGAATTACGCCATCGATCTGGGACTGTACCCGCTCGGCTCCTGCACCATGAAGTACAATCCGCGCATCAATGAGGTGGCGGCGCGTCTCGAAGGGCTGGCCTGGGCGCATCCTTATCAGCCGGAGGCTCTGGCGCAGGGCGCCATGGAAGTGATCGCGGCGCTCGAAAGCGCGCTGCTCGAGATCACGGGCATGGACGCCATCACGCTGCAGCCGGCGGCCGGCGCGCACGGAGAGTTGACCGGCATCCTGCTCATCCGCTCGCTGCTGGCGCAGCGCGGAGATCCGCGCAAGAAGATCCTCATTCCCGATTCGGCGCACGGGACGAACCCGGCCACCGCCGCCATCGCCGGTTATCGAGTGGAGAATATCCGCTCGAACGAGGAAGGAGAGATCGATCTCGAAGGCCTGGCGCGGGCGGCCGATCAAGACGTCGCCGCCATGATGGTGACCAATCCCAACACCATCGGAGTCTTCGAGCAAGACATCAAGAAGGCGGCCGATATTTTGCATGCCAAGGGCGCCATGCTTTACATGGACGGCGCCAACATGAACGCGCTGGTGGGCATCGCGCGGCCGGGCGATTTCGGGGTGGACGTCATGCATCTCAACCTGCACAAGACGTTCTCCACGCCTCACGGCGGCGGCGGTCCGGGGGGCGGTCCGGTGGCCGTGAAGAAAGCGCTGGAGCCGTTCCTGCCGGTTCCCCGGCTACGGCGCTCCGGAAAGAAGTGGTCTTTCGACTACAAGCGCCCCAAAACGATCGGGCGCGTGCGCGCTTTCTACGGCAACTTCGGCGTGCTGGTCCGGGCGCTGGCGTACATCCTGGCCCATGGCGGCGAAGGTCTGCGCAACGCCACCGTGGACGCGGTGCTCAACGCCAACTACATCAGGAAGGCTCTCGAACCTTATTACGATCTGCCGTACAAAGCCCCCAACATGCACGAGGTGGTCTTCAGCGACGACCGGCAGGGCAGCCTCGGCGTGCACACCGGCGAAATCGCCAAGCGGCTGATCGATTACGGATTCCATCCCTACACGGTGAGTTTTCCGCTCATCGTGCACGGCGCCCTGATGATCGAGCCCACCGAAACCGAGAGCAAGCAGGAGCTGGATGCATTCATCCGCGCCATGATTTCCATCGCCCAAGAGGTCGACAGGGATCCGGCGCTGGTGAAATCCGCCCCCGGCATGACGCGCACGAGCAAGGTGGACGAAGTGGCCGCGGCGCGCCGCCCGATCCTCCGCTGGAAGCCCGCCGCTTCCGGCAAAGCAGCCGACTGACGTGAGGCGGTGGCTCGTCGTGGCGGTGGTCCTGCTGCTGCGGGCGCCGTTCCTCAACCAGGCCATTCAGGGTGACGACGTTTATTACCTGGCCGGCGCCGAGCACGCCCAGATCGATCCGGCGCATCCGCTGAATTTCCGCTATGTCTTCCTCGGCGACCGCGTCGACATGGAGGGCAACACGCACCCGCCGCTCAATGCCTGGGTTCTGGGGCTGTTGCTGGCGGCCGCGGGCGATATCCGCGAAGTCCCGTTCCACGCCGCTTATATCGTGTTTTCTCTGATCGCGGCGCTGTCCATGTGGTCGTTGGCCAAACGGTTCTCCCCGCATCCCCTCTGGGCGACGCTGCTGTTCATGGCCACTCCTGCCTTCGTAATCAACGGGACGAGCCTCGAAGCCGACCTCCCGTTCCTGGCGTTCTGGATGGCGGGCGCCGCGCTCTTCGCCGCCGGACGCTACGCGTCGGCCGCCGGGGCTTTGGCGCTGGCCTCGATGGCGGCGTATCAGGCCGCCGTGCTCACCCCGATCCTGGCGGTGTATGCCTGGCTCTTCGCGCGGCGATCCAAAGCCGCGTGGGCGGCCGTCCTGGTTCCGCCCGCCGTCATCGCCGGATGGCAGCTGTTCGAGCTGGCGACCATCGGCAAGCTGCCCATGGCGGTGATGATCGGACATTTCCAGACGTATCGGTTCCAGTCGGCCGCCAACAAGCTGCGCAATGCCGCCGCGCTCCCGGTCCACGCCTGCTGGCTGGTGTTTCCCGCGCTGCTGCCGCCTGCGTTTCTGGCCTCCCGCAAGCGGCGCGACCCGGAGACGATCTTTCTGGCCGCCTGGATCGCGATCTTCTTCGCCGCCGGGATGGGCATTTTCTTCGCCGGATCGGCGCGCTATCTTCTGCCGATGGCCGCCCCGGCCGTGCTGCTGGTATCGCGCCTGAATCCGCGCTTGCTGGCCGCCGGGTTCGCCGCGCAATTGACGCTGAGCCTGTCGCTGGCAGCCGTCAACTACCAGCATTGGAACGCCTACCGTTCCATGGTGGAAGCGCTGAAGCCGCAACTGGCGGGCAAGCGCGTCTGGATCAATACGGAATGGGGCCTGCGCTATTATCTGGAAGCCGAAGGCGGACTCCCGGTCCTGCGCGAGCAGAGCGTCCGGCCCGGGGACCTGGTGGTCTCCTCCAGCCTCGGCTTCCCCGTCCCTATCGCCGCGGCCGGGGCCGCCTTCGCGCCCATCGTGGAACGGGAGATCCGCCCCGCCCTGCCGCTGCGCCTGATCGCACTGAATACCCGCTCGGCCTACTCCACCGTCGATCGCGGATTCTACCCGTTCGATATCTCGGCCGGCCCCATCGATCGCGTCCGCGTGGAGACGGTCGTCGAACGCGGGCCGGAGCTGGAATTTCTCTCGATGACCTCGCGCGAAGCCGATCCACAGCTGGCCGGCGGTGTGTACGCGCTCGAGGGTGACCACCGCTGGATGGCGGGCCGCGCCGTAATCCTGCTGAAGAGTCCGGGCAAAGCTACACCGGTTCGGGTAGAGATCTACATCCCGGAGACCGCGCCGGCCCGGCGCCTCACTGTCCTGCTCGACGACGCCGAGATCGCCTCGCGAACGTTTCCGGGTCCCGGCAGGTACAGCATCGACACGCCGCCGCGCCGTCCGGCGAAGCCCACCGCGATCCTGACCCTGACAGTCGACCGGACCTTCACCGTTCCGGCCGACCGGCGAGAGTTGGGGGTGGTCATCCTGCAGGCAGGATTCAAATGAGGATCCGTCAGCTCGATGTCGCGTGCGCTCTCGGCCGTGACATGGCGCGCGACCAGGTCCACAGCAGCCCGATTCCGATCAGGATGATGGCCAGGCTCAGTCCGGTCCACAGCCCGAGCGCGCCCCAATTCCGCCGGAAGCACAGGTAGTAGCCGAGCGGCAGCCCCAGGCCCCAATATGCCGTCAAGTGGCAGATCATCGGCGTGCGGGTGTCGCCGGCGCCCCGCAGCGCTCCCGTGGTCACCGCCTGGATTCCGTCGAAAAGTTGGAACGCGGCCGCCGCGGCCAGCAGCGAAACTCCGATCCTCAGCACATTCGGATCGCTGGTGTAGGCCCGGATCAGCGGCTCGGGAACGGCCAGGAAAACTACGGCGGCGCAGGACATGAATCCCACTCCCAGCAGAACGGCTGTCCAGCCCGACCGGTTGGCCGCCGGGATATCGCCCCTGCCGAGCGCCTGCCCCACGCGGACCGCCGCCGCAGCCCCGATTCCCAGCGGCGCCATGAAGGTGACGCTGATCGCATTCAGCGCGATCTGGTGCGCGGCCAGCGCTTCCGCCGTAAGCCGTCCGATGAGCATGGTGGCGGCGGCGAAAACCCCGACTTCAAACGTAATCTGCAGCGCGGCCGGCAGCCCCAGCCGGATCAGCCGGCCGATGCGGCGGAGATCGGGCGCGAGCGGCGTGCGCGTCAGTCCGGTCGCGTGCCGGCTGTCGTGATAAAAAATATAGGCTGCCAGAAACAGCGCCATGTAAACGCGGCAGATGCATGTCGACCATGCGGCGCCTTCCGTGCCCATGGCAGGAGCGCCGTAGAGTCCGAACACCAGGATCCAGTCGCCCGCCAGATTCAGCACATTGGCAGAAATCAACGCGAACATGACCGGCTTGACCAGGTTCATGGCCTGCAGATACCGCCGGCACGCGAAGTAGACCAGCAGCGGGAACGCGCTCCAGACCACCGCGTAAAGGTAGGGCAGCGCCTCGCGCAGGACATCGGGAGCGATGCCGAAATTACTTAAAGCGGGGGCGGACAGCCAAACCACGCTCATCAGGGCGATCGATACCGGGACGGAAAGGTAAAGGCCCTGCAGCAGCGAGCGGTGGCAGCCGGCTATGTCGCCCGCGCCGAAGGATTGCGAGATCAGCGTATCGAGTCCGAGGAGCAAACCCGCTCCCGTCCAGACCGCCGTATTGAACAGGATCTCGCCCAGGCTGACGGCTCCGATGGCTACGGTGCTGAGGCGGCCCACGATCATCGTGTCCACGATGCCCATCGCCATCCAGCCCAATTCCGAGAGCACCACGGGCCAAGCCAGCTTGAACATCGGGGGCAGCTCCATGCGGAGCGCTTGCCAGGACGCCGCCACTAGGCGTCCCGGGGCCGCAGGAACCACTCGATGGATTCGCGTTCCTCGAGGCCTTTCGGTAACTGGGACGCGTCCGGATTCGTTTCGCGGAAGCGGTCGAGCATCTGCTTCTGCAGCCGGGCGACGATATCCGGATTTTTCGCCGCGACATCCGTGAATTCGTCGGGATCGTTCTTCAAGTCGTAGAGACGGATGTAACGGCCCGGTGTCGGATTGTCGGTCTCGTACCCGTCGGTGCGCTTGCGCTTCCCCGAGCAGAGGATGAACTTGTAGCGGTCGGTCTTGATGCAGGCTTCCTCGTTCTCGAGGTACTGGCTGAAGATGTGATCGCGCGGCGCCGAAGGGCGGCGGCCTTCGAGGTACGGCCGCAGGCTGCGCCCGTGCGCCAGCGGGAGCGGCTCGGCGCCGAGCAGGTCGAGGATCGTCGGGGCAACGTCGATCGACTCGGTGAAATCGTGCGTCACCCCGCGCTTGATCCGGCCCGGGAACCGCATGATGAGCGGCACCCGCAGCGCCGGGTTGTAGCAGCAATGCTTCTCGAAACGCCCGTGCTGGCCCAGGCTGTAGCCGTGGTCCGCCATGTAGACGACCAGCGTGTCCTCCTCGAGCCCCAGTTGGCGCAGCTTGTCGAGCACCCTGCCGACGTTGCGGTCGAGAAAGCTCACCGACGTGTAATAGGCGGCGATGATGCCGCGCTTCTCCGCGTCGCTCAGATCGCGAAAGATCAGCGGAATCTGCCAGGCGTCCTCCGGTCCGACGCGGGGGGCCTTGAAGCTGGCCGGGTCGAAGCGGTCGCGATACTCGATCGGAAAATCGTACGGGGAATGGGGCTCGTGGAAGCTCACCCAGAGCGCGAAGGGATCGGCCTTGTGCTCCTCGAGGAAGCGGCAGCCCTCCTCGGCGATGAACGTGCCGGTCATGTCCTTCTCATAACGGCCGTAAGGCAGCTTTTCGGCGTTGAGCCAGATGCGGGCCGGATCCCTGAAGGGCTGCCAGCGCGGCTTGACCTTCATGTCTTTCGGCGCCGGCTGCGGTTTCACGCTTGCGGCATAGGCCTTGTTGGTGTCGCCGTCCACCACCAGCGAATCGAAGCCGTGCATTCCGGGATGAGACTGACGGTTGAAATGCATCTTGCCGAACACGGAGGTCCGGTAGCCGGCCTGCCGCAGGTGTTTGGCGATGGTCGGTTTGTCCTCCGCCAGCGGTGTCTTGAGCACGCTGACTCCGGCCGAGTTGGGCATCTGACCCGTCAGGAACGATTGCCGCGACGGCGTGCACACGGGGGAGTTGCAATGATTGCTCGCGAAACGCATCCCCTGCGAGGCCAGCCGGTCCAGATTCGGCGTTCGGGCCTGCTTGTTGCCGTCCGCTCCGAGGACGTAGCCGGCGTGATCGTCGGCAATCAGGAAGAGAAAATTAGGCTTGCGGGCCGCCTTCCCGCGCACCGACGTCGCGCCCGCCAGGGCAGCCACCGCTGAGCGTCTGCTGATCATGCCCTTACATTAACAAAGACCGGCAAGCTTAGTCCCGGCGCGCAGCCGGGAACGCAGGCCGCCTCCGGGCATACAATGGCATCACTGCCGATTTTATGAAAACCCATTCGACCGGACGCAGGCTCTTTCTCGGTTCCCTGCTCGCCACAGCGGCCCGTTTGCCGCTGGCAGGGCAGTCCTACGTCCCCAAACAGAGCGACCGGCCGGCGCCGCTGGCGGGCGATGAGCCCGGCTTCACCAGCATGTTCGACGGCAAGACACTGGACGGCTGGGAGGGCGATCCCAAGTACTGGAGCGCCGCCAACGGCGCCATGACCGGCGAGATCACCCCGGCCACGGTCATCAAGAGCAACACTTTCATCATCTGGCGCGGGGGCGAGCCGGCGGATTTCGAATTGAAGGCCGATTACCGCATCACCCCGGCCGGCAACAGCGGCATCAACTACCGCAGTGTCGTGGTCCCCGACAATGTGACTCCGGCGAACCGGTTCGCGATGCGCGGCTACCAGTGCGATATCGACGGTCAGAACCGGTACACCGGAAACAACTACGAGGAGAAAGGCCGGCTGTTTCTGGCGGTGCGCGGCCAGGTTACCCGCGTGACAGGCACGCAGATTCCCATTGTTTTATCGACCGTGGGAGACAACCAGGAGCTGGGCGCCCTGATTACCACCGGCTGGAACTCGGTCCACCTGATTGTTCGGGGAAACATCTCGATGCATCACGTGAACGGCCGCCTCATGAGCATGGTGATCGACGACGACGCGGCGGGCCGCACGCTCAAAGGGCTGATCGGCGTGCAGGTGCACGTCGGACCGCCCATGAAAGTGGAGTACCGCAACTGGCGTATCAAGAGATTATGAAGCTTCGACTGGCGCTGCTGATCGGATCCGTTTTCTTTTTCTCCCCGGCGCGGGGTCCGGGGGCCGCTGAAAGCAAGGCGTGGGCGGTCCCGACTTTCGAGTCGTTGGGCGTCTACTATAACCGCCCCACGGCCGCGGAAGAGTGTACGATCCGTTACCGCGCGGAGGGCGCGGGCGAATGGCGGGAAGGTTATCCCCTGATCTACGATCCACGCGAGCGGCAGTATCGCGGGTCGCTGGTGCACCTGAAGCCGGACACGACGTACGAGATCCGGCTCGAAGCGGGCGGAGAGCGGGTGGAACTGCGGCAGCGGACTCGCAGCGAGGCATTTCCGGTGGGAGTTACCACGACCCTTCCCGCCGGGACAACGGGCGAGACGCTCACCATCAAGGAGGCAGGGACGGCCACAGCCTGGCGGTTATACACGCCGGCGGCGGGAACACGATTCGTCAGCGACGTCTTCAACCTGTCCGATTACAACGTTGTTGTGGAAGCGGACTACGTGATTGTCCGCGGCCTGGAGCTCAGGAACGCGGGTATTCACGGCGTGCTGATCCGGGCCGGAGTGCAGCACGTGGTGGTGGA
Organism: Bryobacteraceae bacterium; assembly: GCA_035495815.1. Taxonomy (GTDB): domain Bacteria; phylum Acidobacteriota; class Terriglobia; order Bryobacterales; family Bryobacteraceae; genus DATJFH01. The sequence goes on along the minus strand of DATJFH010000286.1, from coordinate 2,871 downwards.
AGACTGCCACATCACCGGATGGGGCCGCATCGGCGGCGCACGTGTGGCCGGAGTCACGAGCGGGATGGACAGCGCGGTCTACGCGGAGAAGGACGCGGGACATCTGGTCATCCAGCGCAACCTGATCGAGAATCCGCGCGGCGGCGCCAACGACTGGGAAACCGGCCATCCCTCTGGCCCGCAGGGCGTCTCGCTGATCGATTCGCGCGGAGGCAATGTCATCCGCTACAACGCAATCCGTTCCACAGAAGATCACGGATACAACGACGGCATCGGCGGCGCCAGCAACTACAGCTTCAAAGGCAGCCCGAATCGGGATTCCGATATCTACGGCAACATCGTCTCCCATTGCTGGGACGATTGCATCGAGAGCGAGGGCGCCAACATGAATGTGCGGATCTGGAGCAATTATATTCATCATGCCTTCACGCATGTCGCCACCGCCGCTACGTCGATGGGGCCGCTTTACATCTTCCGTAACGTGTTCGGGGAAAGCCGCATCTCGCACCAGGACTCCTCCGGCGGCGTGATGATCAAAACGGGCATGAATTACCTGGACGTGAACGGCGAAAAGGTCAGCACCGGACTCGGCTACCGGTTCATTTTTCACAATACGGCGCTGCAGCCCAACGGCGCGCTGGATGTTTTCAGCAGCCACGAGCTGCACCATGCGGTCAGCCGTAACAACATTTTCTATTCACGCGGGAAGACCTATCCAAAGGACTCCGGCGCGCCGGGGAACGATTTCAAGGGCGACCTCACGGGCAGCTATCTGGGCGGCGGATTCGTGCGCTCGATGTTCCTGGCCAGCGCTCGTCCGGAATGGTATCTGGCGCCGCAGGTGAACCGCATTCAGTGGGGCAGAGTCGAATACGGGCCGCGGGGCAGATCGATCTTCATCACCGATCCGATGGTTCAGGCGAAAAATCCGGCGATCGATAGCGCGCTCCGCCTGCCGGGATTCAACGACGAATTCACCGGTGCGGGTCCCGATATCGGAGCCTTCGAGACCGGCAGGCCGCCGCTGCGTTTCGGACGCGAAATGGCGCCGGGCTTTGCGCGGGCTCCGTGGGAACTGTATTAGAGTCGAGACCTGTTTCCTGATATCTCCTGCGTCCCATCCACAAGAGCTTGAGATCCTTTCAGCGGCGCGTTTTATTCCCGAGTTGGAATGCGCCCGCATACGACAAGTCTGTTTCTGAATGGGCCGGGAATAATCTATCCCGGTCGCGGCCTTTGTTGACAAGCGAAAAAGGAAAGGCGATGACACAAGAAGAATACCGACTGGAAGAGACGCGGCAGAGGCGGGCGCACTGGCAGCGGTGGGGTCCGTACCTGAGCGAGCGTGCGTGGGGCACTGTTCGCGAAGACTATAGCCCACATGGTAACGCCTGGGAATACCTTTAGCACGACCACGCCCGCTCCAGAGCGTACCGCTGGAATGAGGACGGGATTGCCGGCGTCTGCGACCGTCACCAATACGTCTGCTTCGCCGTCGCCATGTGGAATGGCCGCGACCCCATCCTGAAAGAGCGGCTCTTCGGCTTGACCGGCAATGAGGGCAACCACGGCGAGGACGTCAAGGAGTGCTACTACTATCTCGACAACACACCCACCCACTCCTACATGAAGGACCTCCACAAGTACCCGCAGGCCGCTTTTCCGTACGCACAGCTCGTCGAAGAGAACCGGCGCCGCGGCAAACATAGCCCGGAGTTCGAACTGACGGATACCGGAGTGTTCTCGGACAACCGCTATTTCGACGTGCTCGTAGAATACGCCAAGGACTCTCCCGAGGACATTCTCGTGCGGATCAGCGTCACGAACCACGCTCCGGATCGGGCTGCGATCAACCTGCTTCCCACCCTCTGGTTCCGGAACACCTGGTCATGGGGAGACACGTCCGGGCAGCGTCCCACTTTGCGCGGGGAGAACGGCGCGATCGAGTTGGATCATCCCGACCTGGGGCGCCGCCGGCTCCACTGTGAGGACAGTCCCGAGTTGCTGTTCACCGAAAACGAGACGAACTTCCAGCGCCCGTTCGGCGTCTCGAACGGGGCGCGGTACGTGAAAGACGGCATCCACGAGTATGTGGTCCATGGGTCGACCGGCGCCGTCAATCCCGCGCGGGTCGGTACGAAAGCGGCCGCTGGCCCCCACCACGATGGATACGGAGCCGGCCACCGAGACGCACTACAGCCCCAAGCAGATATCGGCCCCAGGTTCGACAGCGTCTTTGGCGAGCGAATTCGGGAAGCCGGAGAGTTCTACTCCACGGTGGTTCCGGATGACCTGACCCCGGATGCTCGCATGGTAATGCGGCAGGCGCTGGCCGGCATGCTGTGGTCGAAACAGTTCTATCACTACGTGGTGCGGGACTGGCTGAAGGGCGATCCCGGCGCCCCTCCGCCGCCTTCGGAGCGGCTGAACGGGCGGAACAGCGAGTGGTCTCATCTCTACAATGCTGACGTCATCTCCATGCCGGACAAGTGGGAGTACCCTTGGTATGCGGCCTGGGACCTGGCGTTTCACTGCGTGCCCCTGGCGCTCGTGGATTCCGAATTCGCCAAGCAGCAGCTCCTGCTGATGACGCGCGAGTGGTACATGCATCCGAACGGCCAGCTTCCCGCCTACGAGTGGGCCTTCGGGGACGTCAATCCGCCGGTCCACGCCTGGGCCGCCTGGCGCGTGTACAAGATCGACAAGAAGCGTCGCGGAAAAGGAGACCGCGCTTTTCTTGCCCGCATCTTCCAGAAGCTGCTGCTGAACTTCACCTGGTGGGTGAATCGCAAAGACAGCGAAGGCCGCAACGTTTTTCAGGGCGGCTTCCTGGGACTCGACAACATCGGCGTCTTCGACCGGAGCGCGCCG
>DATJFH010000285.1:0-9626 GCA_035495815.1 Bryobacteraceae bacterium | reverse complement strand
CACGCCGACGGCCATCAGCATCGGCAACATCAGGATGGTCCGCTTCCAGGTCTTGGGATACAATTCGCGCTGGGCCAGGACGTAGAACAGGGAGATCGACCAGAACGAGGCGGCAATCAGGGGCAGATCGAGAAAGACCATCTCCAGCCAGCCCATGTAGAACCGGATAATCATCACCGGCAGCATCAGCGCCGAGAGAAGAATCATCAGCGGATACGAGATGTTCGGCGTCAAGTGCATCAGCGCCTCGAACTTCACCCGCTTCGGAATATCCGCCTTGAGAATCCGCGGCAGCAGCTTCTTGGCCACCTGCGTCAGCCCTTTCGCCCAGCGCGATTGCTGTATCTGGAAACCGTGCATCTCCACCGGCAGTTCGGAGGGGCAGTCGAGACCCGGCAGGTATACGAACCGCCACCCGGCCAGCTGCGCCCGGTAACTCAGATCGGAATCCTCGGTCAGCGTGTCGTGCTGCCAGCCGCCGGCGTCGTCGATGGCCTTGCGCCGCAGGATCCCCGCCGTTCCGTTGAAATTGAAAAAGTATCCCGCCGTCGACCGCGCCCCGTGCTCGAGAATGAAGTGCCCGTCGAGCAGCATCGCCTCCACTTCCGTCAGGTAGTTGTAATCGCGGTTCAGGTAGCTCCAGCGCGTCTGCACCATCCCCACGCCCGGGTCGGCGAAGAAATGCACCGTGCGCGTCAGGAAGTCCGGAGGAGGCACGAAATCGGCGTCGAAAATCGCCACCAGCTCGCCCGTAGCCTTTTCCAGCCCCGCCTGCAGCGCCCCCGCTTTATATCCGTGCCGGTTCGCCCGGTGATGATATTCGATCGGAAATCCGAGCGCCCGGTAGCGTTCCACCAGCGCTTCGGCGTAGGGATGCGTGTCGTCGGTCGAATCGTCCAGCACCTGGATCTGCAGCAGCCCCTTCGGATACTCGATCTTCGTCACTTCGTCGATCAGCCGCTCCACCACGTAGCGCTCGTTGTACAGCGGCAGCTGGATGGTCACCGGCGGAAGCTGCTCGTAGCGCGCCTGGGGCTGGTCCGTCGCCTTCTTACGATGCTTGAAGTAAGTCCGGATCACGTCGTAGCGGTGCAGACCGTAGACCGACAGCACCGCCAGTATCGAGAAGTAAGGAATCAGCAGCGCCCAGTCGAACCATCCCAGCCGGTGGATCCCGGCGAACGTGTCGTCGAACAGGACTTGCGTCAAACGCGCCACCGTCGTGTTCGCCAGCAATGCCAAAGGAAACGAGCTTGGTAACATAAGATCGGCCGCAGCCTACCGAATCCACCCCATGAAGTTGTTTGCGCTAGCCGCTATCCTCGAAGCCCTGTTCCTCCGGATAGCCCTGCTCGGCGACCTCAGGCCAAAGATCGTCGAGACCATCGGCCTGCTACTTCTGTCCGCTTTATTTTACCTTGTTTCCGCCTGGTTCGTCCTGCGGGACCGGACCCGCTCTCCTCCCGCCCTGATCCTCGGAGCCGCCCTTGTCTTCCGTCTCACCGTCTTCCCGCTGGCCCCCACCCTCTCCGACGACGTCTACCGCTACCGTTGGGAAGGCCGGCTCCAGGCCGCCGGCGGCAGCCCCTACGAAGCGCGTCCCAATGACGAGCGATGGAGATCGCTCCGCGACGAAACCTTCGACTCGATCCCCGGCCGCGATTTCCGCGCGGTTTACGGTCCCTTCACCGAACTCGTCGAGTGGATCGCCTGGCGCGCCGTCTCGCCCTTCGAATCGACCCCCCGTCGGCAGGCCTTCTGGTTCAAAGTCCCCGCGGCGCTCTTCGATCTGGGAGTCATGGCCGCCCTCGCCCTCCTCCTGCGGGCGAAAAAGCTTCCGCCCGGCCGGCTTCTTCTCTACGCCTGGTCACCGCTGCCCGTCATCGAATTCTGGGCCTCCGGACACAACGATTCGATCGCGATCTTTTTCCTGCTCTGCGCCCTGGCGGCGGCGGCCCGCAACCGCTGGAACGGGTCGTTCGCCGCCCTCGCCCTGGCCGCCGGCTCCAAGATCTGGCCGGGTTTTCTGTTCCCCGTCTTCATGGGAGCGGCCGGCTGGCGACGCTGGCGATCCTGGCTCGTGGCCGCTCCGGTCCTCGTGCTGCTCTGTCTGCCCTACCTCTCGACCGCGCTGCGCTGGTCCCGCATCGACGAGAACTTTCGCTTCATGAGCGGCTTCCTGGGTGGATGGCGCAATAACGACAGCCTCTTCGGCCTGCTCCTCGCCGCGGCCGGCGGCGACTTCTACCTGGCCAAAAAGATCGCGTTCGCAATCGTTTGCGCCGCCGTCGCCGCGGTCACCCTCCTGCGCTGGCCTCTCGAGCGCGCCGCCTTGGCCGTCATCGCCCTGCTGCTCATGGTCTCGGCCAACTGCCATCCCTGGTATCTGACCTGGATGCTTCCGCTGCTGGCTCTCTACCCGGTCTCCCCCCTGTTGCTGTGGACGGCCCTCGTCCCCCTCGGTCACGCCGCCGTCATCGGCTGGTTTGCCACCGGAGATTGGAACGGTTCGACGCCGTTCCGATATTACGAGTACCTGCCGGTGTACGGATGCCTCGTGATCTGGTTGTGGCGTCTCTACCTCTGCCCGGGCCGAAAGCCCGCTTCCTGACGCCCGCGGCCGCGCAATCCGGATCCAAACCGCAGGCCTCCTGACCCTGTGATAAACTTGACTTATGCGTTGAAGGAGTTTGCGCCGCCCGGGCCCGAACCGAACTGGCTTCTGTATGCATCCGATCCTGACCGACTCTCAACCCCGTCACCATATCGTATTCCCCTACAACGACGAAGAAAAAGCGATCAACGCTGTTTTTTTGTTCGCCAATTCCGGGCTTTCCAAGCAGGAATCCGTCGTTCTGATCATGGAGGATTCCCATCGCAAGCCCATCGAGGGACGGCTCGCCGCCGCCGGACTCGATCTCGCCGCCTTGCGTGCGAGCGGGCGGCTGAACTGCCTCAGCGCCAACAGCCTGCTGAACGTCTTTGTCCGCGCCGGTGTCTTTGACGAGGCCGTCTTCAAGGAAACCCTCACCCGCGCCATTGTCCAGGCCATGGGCGATTCGCCGGTCCGCAAAGTCCGTGTCTTCGGAGAGCTCGTCAGCCTGCTCCTGGCAGCCGGCGAGCCCGAACTGGCGGTTCGGCTCGAACAATCCTGGAACGAGCTGATCGACTCCCAATCCATTTCCCTGTTCTGCACCTACCGGCTCCTGGATTCCAAGTACGATGTCCTGCCGGACACGCTCGTCCATCTTCACACCCACCGCCTGACGCCGGACTGCGAGCGCCTGGAACACGAACTCGAGTAGGAAACTGGATCACCGGACCGGCTTCGCGCCGCTGCGTATGCCCCGCTGCGTCGGCCGGCAGCCCGCGTTCAACTCGATGCCCCGCCGTGTACGGAATCGGATCCGTCCCACGCCCGAACCAGCTTCGCCGCGGCGATCGCCTGCCCGACGTGCCGCTGCGTATGCTCGGCCGTGTGCGTCAACAGCCCGATCGCCGTCGTCGGCAGCCGCCTCCGCCCTACCGTCCGCGGCTCCGCCAGACGCGCCGGATCGAATGCCCGGATCTTCTCTTCAGCCCTCGCCAGAGCTGCGTCGATCTCCCTGAGCAGCTCCTCGCGCGATGCCCCCGGTTCCATCTCGGCTTTCAGCGCCGCCGTCTGCGCATCGTCGAGCGGCTTTCCCAGCAAATAAGTGATCAGCCGGTCGACGCTCCCGGCAATGTGCCGCAGATGGAATCCGAGCGGCGCCAGACCGAACGGACGTGCCCACACCTGCTCCGCCGTCAGCCCCTGCGTGTGTTCCGCCAGGTCCTCGCGCGCCTGCTCGAACGCATACAGCACAGGCGCCGCCATCGGCGAGATCCCTTCTTTCGGACCTCTCAGCCAGGGTTCCATCGCCTACCGCGGCTGACGGGCGGACGCCCGCGCCTCCTTCATGATCTCGCCGTAGCCTTCCTTGTCGAAGGGCGGACACCCTGTCGGGAATTGCCCCAGCGGATGGTTCTTCTGCCGCATCAGGTACGTGCAGAACGTCAGCGTCTTGCAGACGCGGCGCTCGTCGAGGTCTCCCTTCTCGAGCGCGTCCGCCGCGAAGTCCGGGTAGGCCAGCGCCCCCCGCCCGATACCTACGAAACGGATCGACCCCTCGGCGATGTTCCGAGCCCCCGCGTTGATCGCGTACTTCTGCAGCCAGCTGTAGCCGGTTCCCACCATCGGCAGGTCCGGGAACGCGCGCTGCAGCTCGCCGGCGATCCGGAAATGCCTGTCCACTCCCGTCAGCGGATGCTCCGGCTGCTCGTAGTTGCCCTCGTCCGGCTTCTCGAACGGACGCCCCACGTGCGGATTGTAGTAAGGACTCCCCATCGAGACGTTCAGCAGCGAGATGCCCCACTCCCGGAACAGCGCGATCGCCTCCTTCACCTCGCTCAGATCCTCGCACAGCGGATTGTCGGCATTCACCCCCCAGCCATACGGGTACGGCGTCGGATACTCGCACGGCACGCCCACCCCGTCCGACGCCCGCCGGAAGAACGGAACCCCGTCGAAGCACCCCAGCCGCATGCAGAACAGGAGCTGCGACCCCACCGCCGCCCGAATCTTGCCGATCACGTTCCGGACGAAGCGCAGCCGGTTCCCGAGCGATCCGCCGTAGCGGCCCGGACGCGTCTTCGCGCCCGTCATTTCGCTCAGCAGATATCCATGCGTCACCTTCAGATCGATGGCCCGGAACCCCGCCTCCGCCACCAGCCGCGCCGCCGCCGCGTAATCGTCTTCCAGCCGCTCCAGCTCGTCGTCGGTAATCACCGGATAGTCCGCCGGCGTCCCGCTCCGCTTGTCGATGAACGGATTGTGATATACGATCGCCTGCGCGGGATAACTGTAGCGCCCCGAATGCGTGAGCTGCACCGGCATCAGCAGGTCGTCGGCCGTGCCCCAGCGCTCCCGGTGGATGCGTTCGATCGCCTCCCGCAGCCGCGCGTAGTCGCCCGCGTTGTCCCGGTGGATCCACAGCTGCCGGGCGTTGGCCCGGCCGTCCTGCCGCACCGCGGTCGCTTCGAACCACAGCAGCTTCACCCCGCCCGCCGCGAAGCGCTCGTAACGCCGCCAGGTCAGCTCGTCCGGCCGCCCGTCCGGCGTCGAGTCGCAGCCTTCCATGGGGTGGATCGCCAGCGAGTTGCCGACCCGCGCTCCGCCCACCTCGACCGGCTGCGACAGCAGCCGCCTGATCTCGTCCCGGTCGTCTTCAAAGCGGATGTGCCGCGCCCCGGCTTCTTCAACGCCGCGCCGCAGCTCGTTCAGATTCCGGTACGTGAAGTGTCTCATCCTGTCTGCCGTATTTCGGTAGCATGGCGATCGCCGCCGCTCCGATCGCCGCCATCACGAACACCGACATCAGCGCGTGCTCGTAATCGCCGAAATGCTTCCGCAGCAGCGAGACGAAATACGGAAACCACGTCTGCCCGATCGTGTCGGTGGGAAGGATGATGGCCATCGCCCGCGCCAGCGTATTCACCCCGAACTGCTCGGCCGCCATCAGCGGGATGAGCATGTAATCGGCGCCCATGCCGAACCCGAACAGTATCGCAAAAAAGTAGAGATACTCGTCCTGCCCCGGCTTCACCAGCAGCAGCAGCGGGATCGTCGCCGCCACCAGCGCGTAGGTGCCCGTCATGACGTACTTCTTCGGAAACCGGTCCGCCATCCAGCCCACCAGCAGCCGCCCCGCGATGCTCGACCACAGTATCAGGATCGACGCCGTACGCCACGTCGAATTCAGCACCGCCTGATCCACGAAGCCGTGGTCCTTGAATACCAGCTTCATGTGCTGGTTGATCGCCCCGATCGATCCGATGGAGCAGAGGCTGCCGATCACCAGCAGCCAGAACGCGCGCTTGCCCAGCATCGAGCCCATGCTTTGCGGCTCCGCCACCGGTACCGCCAGCGGCTCGGCGTCGTTGTCCGGGTACAGCCCCTTGTCCGATGGACGATCCTTGATGATGAACAGCGCCAGCGGCCAGGCCAGGAACATCAGCCCGCCCATCACCGCCAGCGCGCCCCGGAAGCCCAGCGACTCGCTCAACGGCTTCACGATGTACGAGCCGATCGACCCGAACACCGCCACCCCGACGTAAGTGATGCCCATGGCGCGCCCGCGCTTCTTGCGGAACCATTGCGAGATGATCACCTGGTGCGGGATCGGCCCCGAAAAGATGTACCCGACCGTGTATACGAACCACAGTACGTAGTAAATGTTGATGTCGCCGCTCATCCGGCTGAACCCGATGAAAGCGGCCGCCGTCGCCCCCGTCCCGATCAGGATCAGCTTGCGCGGGCTGAAGCGGTGCACCAGCGCCGGTCCCACCCATAGCGTGAACAGCGCCGCCAGCGGGAAGCCGAGCGTGATCTGGTCCCGTGTCCAGCCGAAGCCCCCCTGCGGCGCCGCCTTCTCGTAGTAGTCGTAGAAGAACGGCATGTTGTAATACGGGATGCCCACCGCGATGCCGAACGTGCAGATCGCGGCCACCGTGACCCACCAGCCGTAGAATGGTTTCTTCTGCATGGAATGCTACTTATATCATGAATGCCGGATTGTCGCGTATGCGCGCGTACACCAGGGCAACCGGCAGCCCCATGACGTTGAAGTAGCAGCCCTCGATCCGCGTTACGAACTTCGACGCCAGTCCCTGAATCCCGTAAGCGCCCGCTTTGTCCATGGGCTCGCCGCTCGCGACATAGGCCTCGATCTCGGCGTCCGTCAGCCGCGTGAACCAGACCTCGGTCGTCGCCGCGTCCACCGCTTCGCCCAGCGGGCTGCGCAGACACACGCCGGTGATCACCTCGTGCGCGCGCCCCGAGAGCAGGCGCAGCATCCGGGCGGCGTCGCCCGCGTCCTCGGGCTTGCCCAGGATCTGCCCGTCCATCACCACGGTCGTGTCCGCCCCCAACACCACCCGCCCCGGCGCGGACCCGATCGCGCGGGCCTTCTCCCGCGCCAGCCGCATGACATAATCGCGCGCCTTTTCGCCGCTCTTGGGAGTCTCGTCGATACCCGCCGGCGCCTGCCGCTCGAACCGGATCCCGGCCAGCGTCAGAATCTCCGCCCGCCGCGGCGACGCCGAAGCCAGCACGATCATCGCCCCGCCCCCAGGTTGCGTCCAGCGGCGTTGCGTCCAGCGGCGTCGCCCCGGACCACCACCCTATACGTCGAAAATCGCCAATGTTTCATCCAGCGACTTCAGCGGATCCCGCACCGGCGAGTATTCGTGGGCGACGTATCCCTTGTGGCCCAGATCGGCGATGGCCCTGGCGATCCCGCGATAGTTCATCTCCTGCGTGTCGTCCATCTCGTGCCGGCCCGGATTGCCTGCCGTGTGGAAATGGGCGATCCACTGGAAGTTGTCGCGGATGGTCCGGATCACGTCCCCTTCCATGATCTGCGCGTGATAAATGTCGTAGAGAATCTTCACCCGCGGCGAATTCACCCGCTTGCACACTTCCACGCCCCACCACATCTTGTCGAAATGGTAGTCCTTGTGGTTCACCTTGCTGTTCAGATACTCCAGGCACAGCGTGACCTCCTTGTCCTCCGCCATCGCTTTGATGCGGTTGAAATAGGAGACCGCGTTGGCGATGCCCTCCTCGTCGCCCATGCCGCGCCGGTTGCCCGCCAGCGCGATCACGTTCGGCGCGCCGGCTTTCTTGGCCTCGTTGATCGCCTCCCGCATGCGCTGCTCGATTCCGTCGTGCAGCTCCTTGCGGTTGATCCCGTCCGGAATCGTGCTGCCGCCGGGAACCATCGTGGGGACCAGGCCGTGCTCCTTCAGCGTCGGGAAATCCGCCGGCCCGATCAGGTCGAAGCCGACTACCCCGCGTTTGGCCGCCTCCCGGCACATGCCCGCCAGGTCCAGCCCGGATTCCCTGAAACAGCCGCGCGTCACGCATTGCTTCAGCCGGCCCTTTCGCTGCATCTTCTGACCCTGTACGGCCGCGGGCGCGGCAGCCAGCGCCGCCGCGGATTCCACAAAGGTTCTGCGTGTCATATGCGGTAAATATATCACCCGGCCAATTCGATCATCGCCCAGCCCGGGAGTGACGCCGGCTGGTTTTGCTCGAAGACGATGCGGCGCGTCTTGGGGAAGGGCAGCCCCGATTCGATGGCCCGCCGGTAAAGCGGCACGCTGCGCAGGATCTGCTTGTACTCCCCGCTCTCCTGCTCCTTTTCGACCCACGGCGTTTTCGAGAGCAGCCCCGCGCCCCAGCCGATCGAGACCAGACACGCCGATTCCCGGTTGAGGCCCGCCAGCCTCGCTTCGAGATCGGCCACCTGACGGCCCAGCAGCTCCAGGCCCGCCCAGCCCGCGTACTGCTTCTGCACGGCCAGCAGCCGCGCCGCGAACTGGTTGGCCGCTTCGAAAATCTGGACGCGTCCCGTGGAACGCGCCACCTTCTCTTCCCAGGCCCCTTCGAAAGCCGAGCCTGGCGCCGCCATCTCCGCGAAGATCGGAGTCGAGTCCCCCGGCTTCGAGCCGTCTACCGAGCCCCGCTGGCTCACCTTCCAGCCCAGCGCGTAATTCCCGGTCCCGCGCGCCAGCAGCGTGGACACCCGCAGCAGATAGATCTTCATCGACGAATACTGCACCGGCCCCGAATCCCCCACCGCGATGGCGCGCATCCGGTTCTGGCCCGGCGACCCCAGCGCCTGCGCCTCGGCCCCGTCCGCCGGACGGCGCGGCGGCCGGTCGCCCTGAAACAGCGCAGCCACTTCTTTCAATATCCCCGGCTTGGCGCTGGCGAACAGCATTCCCGTGCGCAGCACGCCCTTGATCGCCGCGCCCGGCAGGTACGGCCCGGAGGGACCGCTGGCGAACGTCGGAATGTTCAGTACCTCGCCCGACGCCCGCTCCCAGTACCCGGACGAGCTGGCGTGCTCGAACGGCACCCGCCGCCCCGCGAAGTTCTGGGCGAATCCGCCCCACGACGCGAAGTCGAGCTTGTCCGCTTTCTTGAGCTGCGTCAGATAGCCTTCGAGGCGCGGACCTTTCGCCAGCAGGCGGAAGATCCGGCGCTGGTCGAGCACGCTCACGTGGTCCTTCCACACCATGTAGTCGATGGCGGACAGCCGCTCGCCGTCCCCCACCAGAACCGGAGTCAGGCAGGTCAGCCGGTATCTCATTGCGCCCCCTGTGGAATGGGGATGGCCAACGCAAAGCCCGCGCGGTAGACCGGATGCGGGAAACCGTCCGGCGCGACGTCGGCCGCCGCCCCCCGCGGATCGCTCGCCGAGACCAGCACCGAGCCTTCCGCGACCATGTTCTGCAGCTTCTTCAAATCCCCCGAGCGCGCCGCGCTTTCCACGCGCCCGCCGCGGGAGATCACGGAATAGGCGCCCCGCTCCCATTCGATCGGATCCTCCGCCGTGGGTGCGAACAGCGACAGCATCCAGTAGGCCTGGGATTGCGATGCCGCCGGTTCGGCCGCCGGCGCTTCGGCCGCCGGCTCGGACCAGAAGCCGGTTTCCGCATCGGACGCCGCCCCGTTCGCCGGAGCCTGCGCCGCCGCCGGCTTCGCCGCGCGCGGCCCGATCACCAGGTCCGGCAGCAGGCCTTCGATGAACTCCGGCTCC
>DATJFH010000284.1:0-5238 GCA_035495815.1 Bryobacteraceae bacterium | reverse complement strand
GGCTGCAATATCGCGCATGAAAGATGCTGTGGCATCCTCGATTCTGATCGGCTCGTCCTTACGTTCTGCCGAGCCGCTCGCCTCCCAATCGCGTATGACTTTTTGTGCCTGCCCCAGGTTCGAGGTCTTCAAGGCTTTTCGGACGAAGACTCCGTTGAGCATTCCGACGGCGCGGTATTGGCATTTGCAACGGGTATGGTTGCGGTCGTACTCCGAGGCCTTGCAAGTTTTCGTATGCCGCTTCTCTGCTTTGAGCATCAGTGATCCCTTCGGGTCACGAACCCGAGCACCCAGTGTACACCCGATTGTTGCAGGTCTATTGCACGTGGATGGTTGCGAGTATGCTAAGTGTTTGATTGATATGGAATTAGTCTGGCGGAAGCTAGTGGGAGTCGAACCCACCTGCGACGCGCGAAGCGCCGCACACCGGTTTTGAAGACCAGGCCCAGCGCCGGCCAAGGCTAGCTTCCACCGCCGATTTTAGCACCCCAAGCCGCGCCATCCGAACCGGCTTCGACGCAGGTCTCCCGGCGGCGCCGCTTCGGTATACTCTGGACTGAGCTGTTTCTATGGAGCAAATCCGCATCGACCTGCTGGGAAACCTGCGCATCACTTGCGGTCAGACTCCGGTCACTTCCGTCAACACCAAAAGGCTGCAATCGCTGCTCGCCTACCTGCTGCTCCACGGAGCCGCCCCCCAATCCCGCGAGCAGATTGCATTTTCGCTCTGGCCCGAATCGAGCGAGCCGCAGGCGCGCACCAACCTCCGCCAGCTGCTGCACCACCTCCGCCGCGCTCTGCCCGCCGACTGTTATTTTCTCCGCGCCGAAGGCCAGACCGTACACTGGCGCCCCGATCCCGCCTGCGCCGTGGACGTTTTCGAGTTCGAGTCCGCCGTCACCCGCGCCGATGAAGAGGAGAAGCGGGGGAACCTGGCCGCCGCCAAAGCCGCTCTCGAAGAGGCCGCCCGCCTCTACCAGGATGACCTGTTGACCGGCGTCTATGACGAATGGCTCGTCCCCCGGCGCGAGCAGCTCCGCCGGCAGCTTCTCCATGTCCTGTCCAGGCTGGCCGAGCTGGCAGAAACCCTCGGCGATTTCCCCGCCGGCATTCGCCACGCCGGACGTCTGCTCGCGCTGGACCCGCTGAGTGAAGTCTCCTATCAGCTTCTCATCCGTCTCCACGCGCGCCATCACGACCGCGCCAGTGCGCTGCGCGTCTACCATCAGTGCCTGAAAACGCTGAAGCGCGAGCTGGGCGTGCTTCCCGGACAGGCGACGCTCGATCTGTTCCAACAGGTATTGAAGTCGGAGCCGATCCCGGAGCCGCCCGCCCGGGCGCCGGACCATGCCGCCGTGGATCCGCCGCCGATCGTCGGCCGTGCCCGCGAGCTCGAGCAGCTCCGGAGCTGCTGGAGTCAGGTGACGCAGGGCGAGACGCGGCTGGCCCTCATCCTGGGAGAGCCCGGCATCGGAAAGTCCAGGCTGGCCGGGGAGATGCTTCAATTCTGCTCCCGCCAGCCGGGAGTTTCGGTGGCCCGCGCGCGCTGTTACATCGCCCACGGGCAGCTCGCCTATGGCCCGATCGCCGAATGGCTGCGGGCCGAGCCGCTACGGTCGGCCCGCGCGCTGCTGCCCGCTCCGCAGCTCGCCGCGCTCGCCCGCGTGCTCCCCGAGATTCTGATCGAGCATCCGGAAATGCCCCCGCCTCCGCCGCTGACCGAGAGCTGGCAGCGCCGCCACTTCTACGAAGCGCTGAACGCCGCCTTCAGCAGGGCCGGGAAGCCGCTGCTGCTGGTCATCGACGACCTTCAATGGTGCGACGCCGATTCGTTCGAGTTTCTCCATTCCCTCCTCCAGCTCCAGCCCGCCGGCCGCACTCTCGTCCTCGGAACGGCGCGCCCCGAAGAGACCGGACGCGATCACCCGCTGACGGCGCTCGCCTCCGCCATCCGGCAGACCGGCCAGTTGATCGAGCTGCCCATCGCTCCCCTCGACCACGCCACCACCGCCGCCCTCGCCGAACAGGTCGGGAAGCGCGAGTTCGATCCCGCCTTTCTGGCCGAACTCTATCGCTCCACCCGGGGCAACCCGCTGTTCGTGGTGGAGAGCGTGCGCGCCCAGGCCGAAGGTCCGGCCCGCCTCGCCGCGGCCCCGCGCGTTCAGGCCGTGATCGCCGCCCGGCTGGCGCAGTTGTCGCCGTCGGCGTACGAGCTGGCCGGACTCGCCGCCGCCATCGGGAACGCCTTCTCTTTCGAGCTTCTCTCCAAAGCCACCGACTGGGATGAGGACAGCCTCTCGCGCGCCCTCGAAGAGCTCTGGCAGCGGCGCCTCATCGAAGGACACGGCGCCGGCGCCTACGACTACTCCCACGACCTGCTGCGCGACGTGGCCTACGCCGGCTTGAGTCCGGTCCGCCGCCGCTTCCTCCACCGCCGCGTCGCCCGCGCGCTCGAAGAGCTTCATGCCGCCGACCCGGAAAGCGTCAGCGGACGGCTGGCCGCCCACTACGAGGCCGCCGGCATGGACGGCGAAGCCATCCGCTGTTACCTCGCCGCCGCTGCCGTGGCCCGCCGGCGCTATGCCGACGTCGAAGCCGCCGCCCTCATCCGCCGGGCCCTGGCGCTCGCGAAAGAGCTCCCGGAAAGCTCGCGTCGCGACCGCCAGGAGCTCGTGCTCCTGGTCACCCTCGGACCGGCGCTGGTCACCAGGCAGGGCTATAGCCTGCCCGAAGTCGGCCAGACCTACGAGCGCGCTTTGGCCCTGTCCCGCCGGTTGGGGGAAAAGCAGCACCTGTATCCGGCGCTCGGCGGTTCCTGGCTGTTTCACATGGTGCGCGGCAGTCTGGAGGAATCGAGAGGGCTCGGACTTCAGTGCCTTGCAGCCGCCGAAGGCGAGCCTGCGCTCTCCGCCGCCGGCCACTTCTTCGCCGGCAGCAGCCTGTTTCACCTCGGACGCCTGGACCTTGCCCGGCAGCATCTTGAAAAGGCCCTGGCGGCGCACGGCGGCCGCTCCCATCCCGCCCTGGCCTTGTTCGCCGGTCCGGACGTGGGCGTGTTCTGCCGCTCCTATTTGTCGCACGTGCTTTCGCTCGCCGGCCCCCAGGAAGAGGCCCTCCGCACGGGCGCCGAATCGGTCGCCCTGGCCCGGGCTTTGTCGAATCCCTTCAGCCTGGCCATCGCGCTCGACTACGCGGCCATGCTCCACGCCATTCTGCGGCAAGCCAAGCCTGCCCTGGACCTGGCCGCGGAGGCGGCCGCTCTCTGCCGTAAGCATGATTTCGGCTATTACCTGTCCTGGTCCCAAATCCTCACCGGGTGGGCGGCCGCTCTGCAGGGAGACGCCGCCGGCGGACTGGCCGGGCTTCGCGCCGGCCTCGACGCGTTGAAGTCCACCGGGGTCGAGCTCCGGCTGCCGTTCTACTACGGCCTGCTGGCCGAAGTTTGCGCCCTGGCCGGACAGCAGGGCGAAGCCCTGGCCAGCGTCGCCAGCGGCTTCGCTTTCCAGAGCAAGAATGGCGAGGATTGGGCGGCGTCCGAGCTCCACCGGATCCATGGCGACCTGCTGCGCCTGGCGGGGAACGCTGCGGGGGCGAAGGCCAGCTATGCACAGGCGATCGAAGCCGCGCGGCGGATCGGCGCTCCGCTGTTCGAGACGCGGGCCTCGGAACGGTTGCGGAAGCTGGCGGCGGCTGCTTCCACGCGTTCTTAGAACGCTTGCAGAACGCCGGCAATGGCATAGTTGGATCGTAGGCGTGGCCGGGATCTCCCGGCCACCCTGGAGGAAACCGATGTTACAGCAGGACACTATCCAGCAATTTCGGACTCAGCTCCGGGGGGAGCTGATCGAGCCCACCGACGCCGCTTACGAGGAAGCGCGCAAAGTTTACAATGCCATGATCAGCCGCAAGCCCCGCCTCATCGCCCGCTGCGCCGACGTGGCCGACGTCATGACGGCCGTCCGCTTCGGCCGGGAGAACGGGATCAGGGTCTCCATCCGCGGCGGCGGGCACAACGCGGGCGGGCTCGGAGTCTGCGACGACGGTCTGGTCATCGACCTGTCGCGGATCTCCTACGTCCACGTCGATCCCGCCTCGCGCACGGTTCGCGCCGGCGCCGGATGCAAGTGGGGGGACGTCGATCACGCCACCCACGCTTTCGGCCTCGCCGTCCCTTCCGGAATCATTTCCACCACCGGAGTAGGCGGCCTTACGCTCGGCGGCGGAATGGGACACCTCACCCGCCAGTTTGGCCTCACCATCGACAACCTGCTCTCGGCCGACGTCGTGCTGGCCGATGGCAGGTTCCTGGTCGCCAGTCCCGACGAGAACAGCGACCTGTTCTGGGCATTGCGCGGCGGCGGCGGGAACTTCGGCGTGGTCACTTCGTTCCTGTTCCAGGCCCACCCGGTGAGTACGGTCTGCGCCGGCCCCATGCTCTGGGAAATGGACCAGGCGGCCGACATCATGAAATGGTATCGCGAGTTCATCGTACAGGCGCCCGAGGAGATCAACGGCTTTTTCGCCTTCATGACCGTTCCACCCGGTCCGCCGTTTCCCGAGCATCTGCACTTCAAGAAGATGTGCGCCATCGTCTGGTGCTACACCGGAATGATGGAGGCGGCGAACCAGATCCTCGAGCCGGTTCGCAGCTTCCGCCGCCCGGTCTTCGAGTTCTTCGCTCCCATGCCGTTCCCCATGCTGCAGGGCATGTTCGACGGCCTCTACCCTCCCGGCTATCAATGGTATTGGAAGGCGGATTTCGTCAAGGAGCTCAGCGATCAGGCTATCGGCCTGCATGTCAAGCACGGCGCCGCGTTGCCGACGCTGCACTCGACAATGCACATGTACCCGGTGAACGGCGCCGCCCACCGGACCGGCGGAGAAGATACACCCTGGAGCTTCCGGGACGCGGTGTGGAGCGAGGTGATTGTCGGCGTCGACCCCGATCCGGCCAACAAGGACAAGATCACCGCCTGGGCCAAAGATTACTATGAGGCCCTGCATCCGTTCGGAGCCGGCGGCGCTTACGTCAACTTCATGATGGAAGAGGGCGAGGACCGCATCCGCGCCACCTATCGCGGCAATTATGACCGCCTGGCTGCGATCAAGGCCAAATACGATCCCGAGAATTTCTTCCGCGTGAATCAGAACATCAAGCCCGCCGCGGCTGCCGCCGCCTGACACGCGAGCCTGCCAGGAGAGCCCGCCGCGGCCCGGCCGGCGGAAGCGCGCTGCCCC
>DATJFH010000283.1:0-32811 GCA_035495815.1 Bryobacteraceae bacterium | reverse complement strand
GTGGGCGGCCCGGCGCCGGCCGCGCTGCCATGGCTGGAAATTGTGCTGTCGCCGGACGGCCAGTTGCAGGTGAACGCCGAATCTCCGGTGTCGAAAGGGACCCGCTTCCGGGTTTGACGCCATGACGCCCATCCAGGAATTCCTCGACAACCTCAAGCAGGCGCCGCGCCATATTCGCGAGTCCGCGCTACGTAACGGAAAGGTTCCGAAGACCGATCGCGAGCGCTCGCAGAGCACTTTCCACAATCTCTTCCTCCACGTGCAGAGCGTGCGCACCGACCGCCGGTCGTTGCGTTTTACCTACACCTTCGGCCTGGGCCTGATCCTCACGGCTTCGTTCGTGGTGCTGACCATCACCGGAATCCTGCTGATGGTTTACTACAAACCCGGGGTGGAGTTGGCATACAACTCGGTGAAGGACATTCACTTTGTGGTCCCGGCAGGCCGGTTCATCCGCAACATTCACCGCTGGAGCGCGCACCTGATGGTGCTGGCGGTTTTCCTGCACATGGCGCGGGTCTTCTACACCGGCTCCTACAAGCGGCCGCGCGAATTCAACTGGCTCATCGGCCTGGCGCTGCTGGTGTTGACACTTGGGCTGAGTTTCACCGGTTACCTGTTGCCGTGGGACCAGCTGGCCTATTGGGCGGTGACCATCGGGGCCAATATCGCCAATTCGCCGCGAGAGGTGACCGACGCTATCGGGATCACCGCCTGGTTCGATCCGGGCGGCTTTCAGAAACAACTGCTGCTGGGCGCCAACTACGTCGGTCAGGAGTCGTTGATTCGTTTCTACGTGCTTCACGTCGCGGTGCTGCCCGTGTTGATCGTGGCATTCATGGGCGTGCACTTCTGGCGTGTGCGCAAGGATGGAGGCCTCTCGCGGGACGAATCGAAACCAGCGCCGCCGGCGCGCATCGGAGACCGCGACGTCGAGGTGTTTGCTCCCACCAAAACGTATGGGCTGATGGCGGTGGTCCGCGGCCGGACTCCCGTGGTGGGACGGGCGCCGGAAGGGTCGGTTTCGAGTTGGCCCAACCTGCTGTGGGCCGAGATGGCGGCCTTCATGTTTACCATCGCGGTGACGCTGGCGCTGAGCTACTTCTCCGATGCGCCGCTCAAGGAAATGGCCAACCCGGCCATCCCGGAGAATCCGGCCAAGGCGCCGTGGTACTTCCTGGGGCTGCAGGAGCTGGTCTCCTATTCGGCGTTCATGGGCGGGGTCGGCATCCCCAGCATCGTGTTGATCGGCCTGGGGCTGGTTCCCTACCTGGACCGCGATCCACATGGTGTCGGCATCTGGTTCGGCGGCCCGGAGGGAAAGCGCGTTTTCTGGCAATCGGCAGCGTATGGCCTGAGCACTGTTATCGGCTTGCTCGCGGTCACCGTCAACTTCGGATGGCTGCGTACCTGGTTCCCCACCATTCCACAGATCGCGATCATTCTTCTCAATCCGGCGACCCTGATTGTCGCCCCGTATTCGGCCTGGTCGCTTTGGGCGCTGCGTCGAACGGGCAGCATTCGCATGTCGGCCGTGGCCCTGTTCACCTGTTTCCTGGCGGGCTTCATCGTCTTGACCGCGATGGGCTCCATTTTCCGCGGACCGAACTGGCATTTCTACTGGTGGCCCAGCCAGTGGCCCACACATTAGGAGAAATGATGTCTGGCGATCCATCCCGTCCTTTCAAGTGGGTCACGTTGGTGTGCTCGGCGGTGACCATCGGGTTTCTGGTGGCCGCCGCGGTACGGGAAAATGTCTCGGCGGACTGGCGCGGGCTGCAGACGGTGTTCCGCGGCATCCTGGAGACCAAGGCCAAGGACGACGCCGGGCGCGCCACGGCACGCAATCTTCCGATCGAGATCCGCCAGGTGGTTGTACCGGCGTTGCACACCGTGGATCGGTGTGTCACGTGCCACTTGGGCATTGATGATCCTCGCATGGAGGACCAGCCCAATCCGCACCGCACGCACCCCAAGTGGCTGCTCGCCATCCACCGGGTGGAAAAGTTCGGTTGTACGGTCTGCCACCAGGGTCAGGGCGCGGCGCTCAACTTCGACGAAGCGAAGGCGGAAGACTACTTCTGGGACTACCCGCTGCTGCCCGCGAAGTTCACGGAGGCCACTTGCGCGGCCTGCCATGATCCCCGCGCCTTGCCCGCGGGCTCAGCCGACAAGCTCGTGCTCGGCATGCGGCTGTTCGAGCAGAAGCACTGCAACGGCTGCCACAAACTCAACGGTAAGGGCGGCCAGCTTGGACCGGCGCTGGACAACGAAGGGCTCAAGACCAAGCACCAGTTTGTGCGGGCCAGTCTCAAAGGCTCACAGACCACCTGGAACTGGTTCGCCGAGCATTTTCGCGATCCGGCCGGCATCGTTGCGGGAAGTCTGATGCCCATGCCGGCCCTCTCTCAGCCGCAGGTGGAAGCGCTCACCGTCTATATGCTGTCTCTGCGCCAGCGCGATCTGCCCGCGGAATATCTGGCGCCCGACAAGATCGACGAACAGTACGCGCGGCTCCATCCGCCGGCTCCGGACGGCGGCGCGCTCTACAAACGCTATTGCGCGGCCTGCCACGATACGGGCCTGCACAGCCGTTGGGACAAAAAGCTCGCGCGCTTCGTTCCGGGCATCCGCAACGCTGCGTTCGTGCGAACCGAAGACGACGAGTGCCTGGCGGAAAACATTCGTGAAGGCCGTCCAGGGACCCGCATGCCGGGCTGGGGTCCCAAGGCCGGGGGCTTGAGCGAGGTGGAGGTCGCCGCGCTGGTGGCCTATCTGCGGACTTCCGCGCCGGCCATGGCTTTGCCCGCCGCGCCGCCGCGTGGCGACATCACCCGGGGAGCGGCACTGTTCGCGCAGCAATGCGCCGGATGCCATGGCCTGGATGGCAAAGGGCTCATCGCACCAGCGCTGGCCAACCCGGTGTTCCAGAAGGCCGCCACCGACGCCTTCATTGCGCAGACCATCCGCGCCGGACGTGAACACTCGCCGATGCCGGCGTTCGGCCGCGCGGGTTTGAGCGAATCGCAGATCGGCGACGTGCTGGCCTACGTACGGAAATGGCAGCCGCAGGCGCCGCCGAACAGGAGTCAGAATCCATGAAAAGCCGACGCGACTTCCTCAAACTGGGGGCGCTGACCGCGCTGGGCGCATCGATCCCGGGTTGCCGCAAAGCGGACAAGCCTCAACTGGAGGCGTTCACCGGTTCGCTCGATCCGCTGCGCGCGTATCCATACCGAGGTTGGGAAGACCTCTATCGCAAGCAGTGGACCTGGGACAAAGTCGTCCGCTCGACGCATTCGGCCAACTGCACCGGGTCCTGCAGTTGGAATGTCTACGTGCGCAACGGCGTCATGATTCGCGAAGAGCAGGCCGCCGACTACCCACGCATCTCCGCGGATCTCCCCGACTACAATCCGCGCGGCTGCCAGAAGGGCGCCTGCTTCACCGAATATGTCTATGGACCCCAGCGCCTGCGATCGCCCTTGATCCGGGTGGGGGAGCGCGGCCAAGGCAAATGGCGCAAGGCTACCTGGGACGAAGCGCTGACACTGGTGGCCGGCAAGCTGCTCGACAACATCTACCAATACGGTCCCGACACCAATACCTACTTCAGCGTCATTCCCGCCATGAGCCCCGTTTCGTTCTGCGCGGGCTCGCGTTTCGCGCAGTACACCGGCGGTGTCTTCTGCTCCTTTTACGACTGGTATTGCGACCTGCCTCCGGGCGAACCGCTCACCTGGGGCGTGCAGACAGAATCCTGTGAGTGCGCCGACTGGTTCAACTCCAAGTACATCGTGCTGTGGGGCAGCAACATCTCGCAAACCCGAATCCCCGACGCCCATTTCGCGTGGGAGGCCCGCTACAACGGCGCCAAGATCGTGGGCATCTCGCCGGACTTCAACTCGTCGATGGTGCACGCCGACCTGTTTCTCGGGATTCAACCCGGTACCGATGCCGCCCTGGCCTTGGGGGTCGCCAAGTACATCGTCGATAACAATCTCTACGACGCGGCTTACGTCAAGGAGCAGACCGATCTTCCGCTACTGGTGGACAAGCGCACCAACCTCTTCGTCCGCGCCGGCGGCTCCGGCGACCGGTTCTTCTTCCGCGATGCCAAGTCCAGCCAGCGTCGCGAGGCGCCCGGCTCGATGGGGTCGAAGGAAAAGACGATCGCACTCAACGGCGCCGATCCCGATCTGCATTATTCAGACGGCGAAGTAACCACGGTATTCGAGCTGATGAAGCAGAAGCTGGCGCCCTATACGCTGGAATCGGTCGCCCAGACCACCGGTCTCGCCCTCAGCGACATCCAACGGTTCGCGCACGAGTTCGCCACCCGCAAACCGGCCATGATCATTCACGGCGCCGGCCTCAACCACTGGTTCCATAACGACCTCATCAACCGGTCGCTCATCCTTCTGGTCGCGTTAACCGGAAACACCGGCAAGAACGGCGGCGGCTTCAACCATTACGTGGGGCAGGAGCGCGTCTGGCCCGAGCGCGGCTTCAAGGCGTACGCGTTTCCTGAAGGTGTCGGGAAACAACGCATGCAGAATATGACGCTGTGGACTTATCTCCACTCGTCCAACAAAGATCCCCATCTGCACAATGGCAAACCGATTGAGCACTACATCGAAGAGAGCATCAAGAACGGCTGGATGCCGCTCTATCCCAAGAAGCGCGACCAGAAGCCGCGCGCGCTCATTGTATGGCGCGCCAACTACCTGAACCAGGCGAAGGGCAACGAGTACATTCTGAAGTCGCTGTGGAAGGAGCTGGACCTCATCGTCGATCTGAACTTTCGGATGGACACGACGGCGCTCTTGTCCGACGTCGTACTGCCGGCAGCCAGCTACTACGAGAAGTCGGACATCAGCACCACGGACTGCCACAGCTATGTCCATCCCTTCAACAAGGTCCTCGATCCGCTCTACGACTCCAAGCCAGATTGGGAGATCTTCCGCGATTTGTCCAGGAAGATGGCGCAACTGGCGGCCGAACGGAAACTCGCGCCCTATCACGACCAGCAGTTCGACTGGGAGCGCGACTTCACCAAGACTTACGAACTGTGGAGCGGCAACGGCAAGTTCCAGCAGCCGGAGGACGCAGCGAACTTCATCCTCGATGGCTCGCCGGAGACCAAGGGCATGACGTTCGAGCAATTGAAGCAGCATCCGCAGCGGTTCAAGAAGATCGACGAGGAAGCCTGGAACAGTGAGATCAAAGAGGGCCAGGCCTACACGCCGTTCCAGCACCAGGTGGAGAACAAGCGGCCCTGGCGCACCCTCACCGGACGGCAGCAGTTTTACCTGGACCATCCCTGGTTCCTCGATTTCGGCGAGCAGCTTCCGGTCTACAAGGAGCCTCTGGCGGACAGCGCCCAGTATCCGTTCTTCTGGAATACGCCGCACGGCCGATGGTCCATCCATTCCACGTGGCGCGACGCGCGGTATCAGTTGCGGCTGCAGCGCGGGATCCCGATTTGCTATATCCATCCAGAGGATGCGAAGGCGCGCAACATAAAGGACAACGACTGGGTGAAGGTCTTCAACGATAACGGCAGCTTCGTCAGCAAAGTGCAGATCCTGCCGGGCGAGAAGCGAAAACGCCTCACCATGTATCACGGCTGGGAGCGCTACCTGGGCTTTTTACAGGGCGGTTGGCAATCGACGTCCGTGATCAGGATCAAGCCGACCCAACTGGTGGGCGGCTATGGGCACGTCAACTTCAAGCTGAACTACTGGGGTCCGACCGGCAACAACCGCGACGTGAGGGTGGACATCGTGAAGTACATCCCGACGGCGGCTGACCTGCAGGCCATTCGTAGAACCGGAAAGGGGAAGGCATAGCCATGCCTCAACATCAGATCTCGATGGTGCTCGACCTCAATAAGTGCCTGGGTTGCCAGACGTGCACGATGGCCTGCAAGAAATTGTGGACCGACGGCGACGGCATGGACTACATGTACTGGAACAACGTCGAGACCCGTCCCGGCCAAGGGTATCCCCGTAACTGGGACAAGATCGGCGGCGGTTTCGAGGATGGCAAACTTCGGCCGTCCGAACTGCCCTCCAAGGAAGATTACGGCCAGACCTTTGAATATAACTACGCCGAGCGTCTGTTCCAGGGCGGCATGCAGGCGATGCCGCAGGAAGAGGTGCGCAACACGCCGAACTGGGACGAAGACGTCGGCGCGCTCATGCTGGGCGAGAACTACTATTTTTATCTGCCGCGGCTTTGCAACCATTGCACCAACCCCGCGTGTCTTGAAGCCTGCCCGCGCAAGGCGATTTACAAGCGCACTGAAGATGGGATCGTGCTGGTGGACCAGGAGCGTTGCGAAGGCTACCGCTACTGCGTGAAGGCTTGTCCCTACAAGAAGATCTACTTCAATGAGCTGCTCGGGAAAGCGCAAAAGTGCATCTTCTGCTATCCACGAATTGAAAAGGGAGAGGTCAACGCCTGCGCAAAGCAGTGTCCGGGCAGGCTGCGCTTCGTTGGATTCCTGGACGACCCAGAATCCGCGGTCCACAAGCTAGTGCACGTTCACAAAGTCGCCCTGGGGCTGTTTCCCGAAAAGGGCACCGAACCCAACGTTTTCTACGTGCCACCCTTCAACCCGCCGCGGACCGGCAGCTATGGGAAGAGCGTGCTGGAAGACGCCCGCATGCCGATGGATTACCTGAAGTATCTTTTCGGCGACGAAGTGGTCGACGTGATTCGCCGTCTGGAGGGCGAGTTGCGCCACGCGCAGAACGGCGGCGTCAGCCAAGTCCTGCAACTTCTGATCGGGCGCGACGATCACGTCCGCTATCAGATCCCCAAGCACGAAGATCTCGTCCAAATTCAGGGAGCGCACAAGTAATGAGACACCTTGCCTGCTTGCTGATCTGCTCCGCGACGGCGTGGCCGCAAAACGTTCTCGATCCGGCGGCTGCCGAATGGAAATCTGCCACCCCCATGATGTTGGCGCTGCACCGAACGCCTCCGCTCTACACGACCGACGCGCCCGCGTCCCTGGACCTCTCATCCGTGCAGTTGCAGATCTTCCACAGTCCCGCAGGCAACTTCGCGCGTCTGGAGTGGGCCGATAAGACTCACGACGTTGCCATGCTCCCGAAGGCCGAGCGCACTTGGCAGTCCGACCATCTGGTGACGCAATCGCCGGCCACGAATCGCTTTTCCGACGCCTGCGCCGTGATGATTCCGGCCAAGCCACTCACCGGCGATCTGAACCCCTCGCTGCAGATGGGCGATGCCGACCATCCTGTCCATATCTTTGTCTGGGATTCCACGCGTGGCGCAGCGGTCATGGAAGCCAGCGGCCGGGAAACCACAAAACGCACCGGACAGTCGTTCCCCGCGCAGGCTCATTACGGCGCCGGCAAGTGGACCGTAACCATGCAAATCTCCGGCTTGAATGCCGGAACGCCGTTCGCAGTCGCCATCTGGAATGGTTCACAACAGGATCGTGACGGCAGAAAGTACTTCACCATATGGTATCGAGCACAGTAAACACGTGGGCGGTCTTCCGTTTTGCTCTGGCGTATCCCCGCGAGCGTCATCTGGAATGCTTCGCCGAGCTCTGCGAAACCGTACCGGGCACGCTTGAAGATTTACGCGCGCTCTATATCGATCTGTTCGAAGCAGGCTTGCCACAGCCCCGATGTCCTCTTCTGGAGAGCGCCTGGCTGCTCAATCGCCCGGCCGGCGAAGTGGTGCTGGAGAACAAACTCTACTACCAGAACTTCGGCCTGGAGATCGATGACCGGGCGGCGCCCGATCACTTGCTCACTCAATTGGAATTCCTGGCCTGGCTGGATCACTGCGAAGCCGCCGGTAACACCGACCCGGAATCCGTGCGGCGCGCGCGCGCCGAGTTCCTGGAACGGCGCCTGGCGCACTGGATCGGGAGCTTGGCCCACGTGTCGGAGAATGCGAATGGGGGCTGCTACGCGGAGATCCTGGAAGCGCTAGCGAGAGCAGTGGAATCGGAACTAGGTTGAGAGGGACACGCCCCGCCGGAATGCAACAAAGCGCTCGAGCGCTCCCGCTTAAAGCAGGCCGCCGGGAGGAAATGAGGAGAGGAACTCTGATCGAGGTCGCGCCGGTCGCGTGAGGAGCACGGAACGCAAGCACTGAGATTCGGCGGATCGCAGGCCCCCCGCCCTTTTTGTCTTACCGAATTTATGCCGGTGTTTCTGTCGGAAACCCGCGCGGTTACTTCTTCAATCCGTAGCAATACAAGTTGCTGTCGTAAGTGCCGATATAAACGCGTCCGTTGGCGACCGAGAGGCCGCTCCAATGGTTCCACGAAGTAATCTGGTTCCGGCTGGACCACAGCGTTTTTCCGGTCTGCGCGTCCAGGGCATAGAGGACGGCGTGGGTCGACCCGGGAATCCGGCGCTCCGGGGTATCGGCGAGCCCCACGTCCGGGTACGACTGGGTAGTGTCCTCGCCGTTACCGTAGGCGAACACGATACCGTTGGCGATCACCGGCGGCTCGGCGCGGTTCATGTTCTGGGAGATCCAGGCAGGGGCAAGGGCCAGCTTGCCGCTCTTCTCTTCCAGTTTGAAGGCGACAACCGCGCCGTCCTCCACTTCTCCATATTCCACCGGAGCTTTGAATGCGGAATGCTTCTCGCCCCAGATGGGAGTCAACACCCAGCGCGTTCCTTTCGAATCTTCCCAACTGGCCAGGGAGCCCCAGATGCCCGCGGAAGCGGAATTGTAATCCTCATTGCAGATCTGGGGCGTGCGGTACAAGGGTGTGCGATGATCGTCGCCGCCGATTGATTTGGTATCCATGAGGTAGATGCGGCACTCCTTACCCGCGTCCACCATCAGCTCGCGGCCTTTGTAGTGAAAAATGGCCGGAGTGACTTGCATATCCAGATCCCGCTTGAGCAGGAATTCAATATTGGACGGACCATAGTAATCCACCAGTTCGAGTCCCTTCGTTTGCGGATTCTGCTTCACCCCGATGATGCCGGTTCCGTAGTTTCCGTTTTCCGGATTCCAGGGGCCGTCGCCGGTTCCGGTGTACATCACACCGCTGGAACTGATGGCCGGGCCGGTTCGTCCCCACATCCCGCCGCCGGCGGGTCCCCACGAGCCGACGATCCGGGTGGCCAGATCGTAGGCGTACACGACATTCGGATTGCCGCCGCAGCCCTGCGCCGTATGCGTGTAGATCACATTGTCGACGAGATTCAAGGCATAGGGCTTCCCGTTGGGAGGCATGAATTTCGAAGGAGGCGCGACATCTTCGCCATCGGCGGCGTTCAACTGGTGTAGCATGCCGTCCCAGGACGCGGCGTAGATGGTGTATTTGCCGGGAGCGCCGGCCGGGCCGATGACGGGCGTCGCGGTTTGTCCTCCAGGGCACAGAATGCCGGCGGGGCGGCCCCCTGTCGCCGGAGGCGTCCAGGTATTCTGAAAATGCTTCTTCCAGATGACTTCGCCTTTTTCAACATCGATCGCATAGATGTTGTCCGATGAGCCGGCGGTGATGGCAAGCTGTTTCGGGCCGCCGGGCGTGTTGACGCGCTCGACGATCAGGGGCGGAAACAGCGAGTGCATCACACGCGGCTGGTTATCCAGCTTGAGCTTCCACAGGAGCTTCATGTCCCGGACGTTGGCCCTGGTGAGGATCTTCTCGTCCTTCTGCCATGCGGTGCGCTGCGGATTGCCGCCGTCGGTGAGCCAGTCTGCGCTCCAGGCCGCCACGGCTCCAAGGATCAAAATGATTGTTACCGGGAGTTTTTGCATTTAGTGCTCGATCGGGAAGCCGAAGGCATACAGTGTGCCGTCGTGGCCGCCCAGGTAGACCTGAGTGTATCCGGCCGATAGGCCGCCGGTGTCCACAAACGAGCCGATCGTATTCCCGCTGTTCCACAACTCCGCGCCGGTTGCGCCGTCGAGCGCGTACAGGACGGCCGGATTGGCGCGCGACACGGCGAACACCACACCATTGACGACGGCCGGGGTGAGAGGGGAGACCATCTCACGGGACTTCCACTCGGGCTGCAGGACAGGAGCGCCGTTCCGATCGGTCATTTTCCATGCCGCGACGGAGGAGGCATCGGGCGAGAGGATCCAGCGCGCGCCGCCCGAGTCCTGCCAGGTGGCCAGGGCGCCCGGGGCGGAACCGGCCGAATTCTGAGCGGTGCTGGAGAGCAGCTTCGCTCCGCTGTCCAGCAAATGAATGCTTCCACCCTTGGACGCGGCAGCCACCAAAATCTTGTCCTGGTAATCGAACACGACGGGCGATGAACTGAATTCCTGATTGCCGGAGGTGTAGGAGGCTTTCACTTTCAGCGTCTTCGGCTCGAGCGCTACCAGCCTGGCTCCGGCGGTTACGTAGAGTGTCCCGTCCGGACCGAAGGCGGGGCTGGAGGCCCCGGCGCTGCCCGAATCCCAGGTGGTGACCTTCTTCGAAGCAAGATCGAGGGCCCACACACCGTTGGCGACGCCACCGCACCTGTTTGCCGTCGCAACGTACGCCACGTTATCCACGACAATCAGCCCGGCTGCGTTTGCGTTGGGCGGAAGGAAGGGCGTGGGAGGCTCCGCGTCGGCTCCGTTCGAGACGTACATGGTTTGCAGCATGCCGTCGCTGGTGAGGGCGTACACGAGAACCAGCGGGCGCACGGCGGGCGCCTGAAACGTGCTTCGGCCTGTCGATTCGCCGGCGCGCGGCGCGGCTAGCTCGGCAAGGGTGACGGCTCCCTCGCCCGGCTTACCCGCTCCGGTTCGGGCGGGGCCGCCGCGTCCACGCCCGCCGCCGCCGGACGAGCCGGGCAGCGCCGCACTGGCCGGGCGAGTCAGGGCGGACGTCATCCCGCCGGGGCAAGCCGGCGTACTCTCCGGCTGTTTCACGCCGGAGGAGACGTGATTCCGCCAGTGGACCAAGCCCAGGTCCGTATCCATGGCGATGATGTTGTCGGAGGCGCCTCCCAGGAATCCGAGCGATTTGTGTCCACGATAGCCGGTGTATTTGTCGAGCAGGATCATGGGCGAGAGCGAATTCGAATGCCGCGGCTCGTTCTCGAGCTTGATCTTCCAGAGGAACTGGAATCCGGGCTTCCGCAGGCTCTCGGGTGAGATCCTGGAATCCGTCCGCACCCAGGAGGAGCGCTGGGCGTCATTGCCGCTGGTATTCCAATCCACTCCGCCGCGCTGAGCCGCGGCAGTTGCCGTCCAGAACAGAAGCAGTACGCGCATCAGGGAAGCCGTTTCAACTTCAAGTTTCTGAATTCGACTTTCATCTCCGGACCGGCGTGCAACTGCAGCGCAATGATTCCGGACGAAAAGGCCGAATCATGCATGTCCAGGGTGACCACGCCGTTCAGCGTGAGCCGAATATGGTCGCCATCCGCCAGGATTTCATACGAGTTCCAGTCGCCGCGATGATAGATCGCCTTGGCAACCTTCCAGCCCTCGTCCGGGGTCTTCATGGCGTTGCGGCCGCGGAGCCGCTCCTCGTAGAGGTTCCCCCAGGCGGATTTTTCCTCGCCGGCTTCGGAAGCGTCGGCCTGATAACCTCGAACCATCCAGCCCGCGCCGGGGAGCTGCTCGCTGCGAAACTGGATGCCGCTGTTGTGGTTCCGCAGTTTGATATCGGCTTTGAGGATGAAATTGGAGTAAGTTCCTTTGTGGATCAGAAAGGTATTGACCTTGAATGGCCTGCCATCGCTCGATCCGGTGAGGATTCCTTCGTTCACCGACCATCGTTCGGGGTCGCCTTCCCATCCGTCCATGTTCCTGCCGTTGAACAGGAGGATGTACCCGTCCTTCTTTTCCCGGGAGGTCAGTTGATTCTGAAGGCCCGCCCCTTGTAACAGCGCCGACCCTAATACGAACGTAGCTAGCAGCCGCATCTTTTCTCCAGAAATTCATCGCCCGGTCCGGCCCGGCAGGCTGAGCGCCGGGGGGGCCGCAGGCCCTCAAAACGTGAATCGCAAACCCATTTGAATCTGCCGCGGCGGATAGGCCGTCGTGAACTGGCCGAACCTGGCGTTGGTCTGCGAGCCATCCGGCGCAAACCTGGCAGTCGTATCGAGCGCCGAGAACTGGGTATGATTCCAGGCGTTGTACATCTCCAGCCGGTATTGCAGGCGTCTCTTCTCGGACCCGAGATTCCACATCTTCGAAATCGAAATGTCCCAATTGTTGATTCCCGGCCCGCGGATGACGTCGACCGGAGCATTGCCGAAGGTGCCGCGTGCGGGGCGTCCGAAGGCCTGCGTGTTGAAGAAGCGGCTCAAGGTGCGGTCCCCCTTGGGCAGCACGGGATTCTGCAGCACGACGGTTCGGACGCCGTCTCCACCGCCCGCGATATCGGCGGCGTCGGTCGTGGTCATACCAATGCCCAGGGGCTGGCCGCTGATGAAACTCGTGATGCCGGACAGCTGCCAGTTGTCCAGAACCTGGCGGCTGACGGGATTATTCCAATGCGTACTTCCCTTCGGCACATCCCAGGTGTAGGAGAAGACCAGATTGTGAGTGCGGTCGGCGCCCGTCTTCCCGTAGTTCCACACGCGCACTGGTGCATAGGTAGCAAGATTGCCGACCAGGCCCATCGCCTTCGACCACGTCCAGGACAGTCCGTACTGCATGGAACGCGCGAAGCGCCGGTTCGCCTGCACCTGCATGGAGTGATAGTTCGAGCTGCTCGAGAACTCCTGCAGCGTGATATCGCCGTACCCTGGGTAGGGCCGGAAGAAGTTGGCGGGCAGCGGCCTGCCGGGCGAGGTAGGATCCTGATTCGCTGGCTGGAAGTTCGCGCCGTAGGGAACCAGGTTGATGTTCCGATTCCCGGACAGGTGCCGCCCGACCGAGCCCACATAGGCGACGTCCAGCACGGTGCCGAAGCCTATCGCCTGCTGGACGCCGAAGCTCCAGTTCATGACCGTCGGCACTTCCCCCGATTTCGACACGGCGTTGATGGCGGTGGGGAATTGCGATTGCTGCGCGTTGAGGTAGGTACCGATGTTGTTGTAATACACGATCGGCGTGTTTCGCAGAGGGGGATTCTGGGCCATGATGAGGGCAGTATCGGCGAAGATGCGGTCGTAGAATATCCCGAAGCCGCCGCGGACCGCGGTCTTGCCCGTGCCGAAGACGTCATAAGCGAAGCCGACTCGCGGCCCGTAGTGAATGCCGCGATCGTCGATCAACCCCCGCGGATACGACTTGTCCTGAGAAACGACCACCATCCCGTTGTAGATATTTCCGGAACCGGGGACGAACGCGCCGATCAGCACGGCGGGGACGGTGGCGCCGGTCAGCGGATTCACGCCCACGCGCGTCGTGCCGTTCAAACCCGGCCGGTAAAGCAGGGGCGCTTTGGCGGCGTCGTAGCGATTGCCGACGAAGCCCGCCAGGTTGTCGGGCTCGCTGTAGACCGGCTGAATCCAGGCAAGGCGCAGGCCCAGGTCGAGCGTCAGGCGGCGCGATACCTTCCAGGAGTCCTGAACGTAGCCTTCGAGGTTGGTGAAACGTCCATAGCCGAAGGTCGGCGAATCGGATTCCTGATAAGACTGGAAATTGCCGAGAATGGCGTTCGACCACGCCCATCCGGAATCCAGCGGGTTATTCGTCGAGGCGCCGAAATCGAACGCGCCGCGGAATAGCGACTCACGCCTGGCGTTGCGGGAAGTGGGCTCGAAGTAGATGCCGGTCTTGAACGTGTGAGAACCGCGCACATAGCTCAGGTTGTCGGTGTAGTTCCAGATATTGTTCGTGCCGAGGAAGGGGAACTTCGGATCGATGGTCAGGTTCACCGCATTCGGCACTCCTCCGAAGGAGGCATCGGGAACGTAGTCGAGAGGGTTGTTCTTCGGATAGAACTGCCCCAGCGTCGCCAGGCCGATCTTGGAACGCTGATTCTTGGCGAGGGCCGCGTCATCTTTGAAATTTCGGCTCTGGAAACCGCGATTGATGCCCCAGGTAAACTCGTTGACCATCCGAGGCGAGATGATGGTCGTTACATTGGCCACCGAGCCGTGCCCGGGAATGCTGTAACGCATGAGGGTCTGGGGCCAATTGGAAGAGATGCCGGTAAAGCCCTGGTCGCCGGTGAACGATTCCGCGCTGCGAATGCCGCGCCAGAAGACTTTGGTTTTTGAGCTGATGGCATAGTCGACACGGAGCGTCTCGACGTTGCGCGTCTGCTTGACCAGGCTTTGAAAAAAGTAATTGAACTGCTGTGTGGGACTGGTGATGTTGGGCGTGGGAAACAGATTCAGAAACGCCTGGCCGTTTTTGTCCAGGCGATTTCCCGGGATGACGTTTCCCGGAAACGGCTGGCCGGTAGTAGGATCGTTAATCACCTGCAACCGGCCGTTGGTCAGCAGTGTTTGGGAGAAATCCCCCTGGCGCTCCCTGAGGTTGGGCACTGTGCGGAAGGTCAGCGGCTGGGGCGAGTTCTGGGGCGAGACTTCGTGGGACCAGAAGAAGAAAAGTTTGTCTTTGTTCCGGTTGAACAGGCCAGGCACATAGATCGGACCTCCCAGCGTGTAGCCCCAGATGTCATAGCGGTAGCGGGCCCGCTTGACGTTGGTCGAATTGTTGAAGAAGTTGTTGGCGTTGAGACCTTCATTGCGCTTGTACTCGTACGCAGTTCCATGAAAATCCCGCGTCCCCGATTTCAACACTACGTTGATCGTGGCTCCGGCATTGCGGCCGTACTCGGCCTGGTAATTCGTGAGCAGAACGTTGACTTCCGAGACCGAATCCATGCTGGGAGCGAAATAGTTGCCTGAAGCGGATCCGGAATCCTGACTGGTGACGCCGTCGAGTGTGACGTTGGCGCTGGACTGCCCCTGGATCGTGATTCCGGCCTGCGATCCAAAGCCGGGCGCGTCTCGATTTCTGGTATCGACGACGCCGGGCAGAAGGCGAATGGTTCCCATGTAGTCGCGCCCTTTGAGCTGCAAGTTCTCGAGCTGCGAGGATGTCACCGTGCCGGAGCGCTCGGCGCTGGCCGTCTGCACGGTCGCTCCCTGGGCTTCCACGCGGACCGTTTCCGAGACGGCGCCGAGTTCCAGCTTCACGTTGATGGGGAGGCGCTCGTTCGCCGATAAAATGACGTTGGTCTGGCGGAAGGTCTTGAAGCCGGACAGCTGGATCTGGATGGAATAGGATCCGGGTTGCACGGATGTGAATGCATACGCGCCGCTCTCGTTGCTGAGGGTCTCCCGCTGCCCGCCGTTGGCCTCATTGATCAGGGTGATTTTGGCGTTCGACACGATTCCGCCGCTGGGGTCCGAGATGGCGCCGGAGATGAAACCGCTCACCGTTTGGGCTGTTAACGATACGGCGAAGGCCCCGGCTAACGCGAGGATTGTCCAGATGCTTCTTGGCATTTACGAGACTCCTTGTTTGTTCGGAGCATATCACTCGGGAGTTGGACCCCGCAAGCTGTCCGCGATGGATACAGATAGGAGCTGGGGGAGGGAGTTATCCCTTACGGCTGACTTCGTGCTCCAGCCGGCCGGCCAGGAGGGCGCGTAGCTGGGCTTCGAGCTCCTGCACGCGACGGGCGAGATCCTCGATGGCCTGGCCTTCCGGATCCGGCAGCTTGCCGTGCTCGAGCTGGCCATCCTCGTTCCGCGTGCGGACGACGTGGCCGGGGACACCCACGACGGTCGAATAATCGGGGGCATTCCGCACGACCACCGATCCGGCGCCGACCTTGACGTGGTGTCCGATCAGGATATTCCCGAGCACCTTCGCGCCGGTGCCGATCACGACGTGATTTCCGAGAGTGGGATGGCGTTTGCCTTTCTCATGGCCGGTTCCTCCGAGCGTCACGCCCTGGTAAAGCAGGACGTCGTCGCCGATCTCGGTGGTCTCGCCGATGACCACGCCCGAGCCATGATCGATGAAAAACCGGCGGCCGATAGTGGCGCCGGGGTGGATCTCGATGCCGGTCAGGAAACGGCTGAACTGGGAAAGCAGACGGGGGATCAACGGCACTTTCCAGCCATACAGCAGATGGGCGAGCCGATGCAGGAGAATCGCGTGGAGACCGGGATAACAAAGCAGGACCTCGGGAACACTCTTTGCTGCCGGATCCCGGTCAAAGATGGTCTCGATCTGCTCTCGGATCTCGCGAAACATTTCTCTACTTCAGATTATTCCGGACTGCAAAGGTCGCATCTTATACTGCTAATAGTAGCGCACCTGGCAGGTTCCCAGGCAAGTCCAGGCAGGATGGGGAGTTACGCAGTCAAACCGGCCGAGCCGCCTGGCTTGGAGCGAAAAACATGGGCTGTTGGCGCCGCCGGAAGCGATAGCAGCACCGGAGCTACAGCTTGGGCTGGTTCGCTTCGCGCTTCACCCACTTGTACGCCGCGATCGAATTCTTCCAGAAGAATTTTTCCGCCGCCGCCTGCCCCTTGCCCGTGAAGTACTCGCGAACCACCTTTAACTGGCGCGGGTACTCGGCCCACTGATCGCTGTTCGGCCAGTCGCTGCCGTAAACCAGGCGATCTTCGCCGAACACCTCCCACAGCTCATCGAGGCGGTCGCGGTAGAAGTTCAGATCCTCGGGCACGCGCCCGTCGACGCGGCGCAGCACGCCGGAGCCTTTCACGAAAACCTGCTTGCGCTTCCCCAGCTCGCGCAGGTTGGCATGATACGGCTTGAGGGCCGCCGGATCGGCAGGCAAATCGATCCGCAGCAGGTGATCGATCACAATCCGGAGCTGCGGGACGCGATCGGTGAGGCGGAGCAAGTCGACGATCATGGCCGGCGAAGGATTTGCCGTGTCGAGCTCCAGTCCGGCGTCAGCCAGCGCTTTCATGTCCGAAATGAATTCCGGCCTGGCCACGTCCGCGCTGAAATTCCGTCCCCACAGATTCCCACAACGTATCCCGAGATACAGCGGATTGCGGTGGAACCGTTCGAGATTCTTCTTGAATTCGGGCTTTCCGGCTTCGATGTCGCCGACCATGCCCACCATGATCTTGTCCTTGGCGGCCACGTCCAGCACCCACTGGTTGTCCTCGAGCAGGGGGCTCGCTTCCACCTCGATCGCGCCGACGATACCCAGCGGCGCGGCAATTTTGCGATACCGGTCCGGCAGCGCCGGCTTGTAGAGCACGGCGTTGTCCTTGGGGGGCCACGGCACGCCTTGCGGGCGGCGGGGATCGAACAGGTGGATATGACAGTCGATGATGGGCAGAGACGCCGCCGAAGAGACGGCGCCGGCCACGACGGAACCGGCCGCCGCTCCGAGGAGAGTTCTACGATTCACGCTGGTATTGTATCGCTCCGGGCAGCGCTGCTGTGCGAGACTGTCGTCTATGCGAAAAAAAGTTCGTTGGGGCGTCCTGAGCTCGGCCAAGATCGGAACCGCGAAAGTGATCCCCGCAATGCAGAAGGGCGAGTGGTCCGAAGTTGTCGCGCTGGCGTCACGGGACGCGGAAACGGCGCGCCACGCGTCCGCCGGGCTTGGTATTTCCAAGGCATACGGTTCGTATGAAGAACTGCTGGCCGATCCGGACGTGGAGGCGATCTATAATCCCCTGCCGAACCACCTGCACGTACCCTGGTCCATCCGGGCCGCCGAGGCGGGCAAGCACGTATTATGCGAAAAGCCTTTGTCGATGACCGTCGCCGAAGCGCGTACCCTGATCGAAGCGCGGGACCGCACGGGCGTGAAGATCGGAGAAGCGTTCATGGTGCGGACGCATCCCCAGTGGCTGCGCGCGCGGGAGATCATACGCTCGGGAGAGATCGGGGAGATCCGCTCGATCGTGGTAGTGTTCAGCTTCTTCAACCGGGACCCGAAGAATATCCGCAACATACCCGAAGCCGGCGGAGGGGCACTCATGGACATCGGCTGCTACGCTATTCAGTTTTCGCGCTACATGTACGGCAGGGAGCCGGCCCGGGTGATGGGAATGGTGGACCGCGATCCGGCTATGGGGATCGACCGGCTGAGCTCGGCGGCGCTCGATTTCGAATCGGGGCACGCCGTGTTTTCCGTCTGCATGCAGATGGTTCCCTACCAGCGCGCTCAAGTGTTGGGGACGAAGGGGCGCATCGAGATCGAGATTCCGTTTAACGCGCCGCCGGACCGCCCCTGCCGCCTGTGGGTGGATAACGGCGCGGATCTGTTCGGCGGCGGATCCAGAATGGAGTCCTTCCCGACCTGTGATCAATATACCGTGCAGGGTGACGCGTTCTCGAAAGCCGTGCGGGAGAACGGCGTGGTTCCCACCCCGCTCGAGGATTCGATCCGAAACATGGCGGTTATCGAAGCCGTGTACAGGTCCGCCCGGGAGAGCTCCTGGGCGCGGCCCGAAGCCTGAGCGGTTATCGCTGCCAGTATCCGCGGTAATAACGGCGCCCGTAATAACGGGGCGCTACCCAGCGCGCGCCGATGTAGGGCGGCCGTGCCCAGTAGCCGGCTCTCCAGTAATAGCGCGGTCCGGCGGGATACCAGTATCCACCGATCCAAATGTACCCGGGACGGTACGCCGGATGGCCGTAGACCGCCAGTGGCGCGGGCGGCGGCGGAGCGTAGTAGCCGTAACCGTAGGGCGCCCCGATCCCGACGAAGACTCGAGTTTTTGCAAACAAAGAAGTTCCCGCCAACAGAAGAAGGATCAGCAGCTTTGTTTTCATTATTCTTGCCTCCTCATAAGAGGGAACGTAAAGAGGGCGGTCTTCGTGTACAAGCTTCATCTGGCATTAATGCCCGGCGAAACCGTGGCGGCCGCTTAAAAGGCTCCCGGTTCCGTTTACGGCTTCGGGGCGATAAAACTGATCCGGACGGCCTTGGTTTGCGGCTGCACGCGCATGACTTTGCAGACGAGTTGAGCCGATTCGATCGGCGAGACGATGCGAGTGACGTTGCGATTCGCATCGATGCCGGTGAGCACCAGCACGCGCCAGGATGGAACAAAGATTTCCAGCACGCGGATCAGCTCGGCCCCGGCGCCGACCAGGACGACCAGCTCCTGATCCTCCTTGAGGGCGTTCTGCATGGCCTGGATTTGCCCGAGGATCGTGGCTCCGACGTTATCGCCCGGGCCGGCGGGCGGCTTGGCGGCGCGCAGCCCCTCCGAGATCGAAGACAGATCGGGCGGGCGGAGCGAATCGAGCACATCCTTCATCTGGTTGCCGAGGGCCTGCTGCGCCAGTTGTTTGGTGATCTCGCCGAGAGCCATTTGGCCTGATGCTAGCACGCGCCGGCCGCGGCCGCCAATACCGCAGCGAATAGGCGGCGAGCGCGCTTACCTCATCCGCGGAGATTCGTCTGCGGCTGCCGGATTTCAGGTTTGACCACGCGGGCTCAGGCCTTCGCCTTCACCGGCTTCTCGGAGGGCAGGAACCTCTTGATGAAGTTCGTATCGAAACGCCCTGCCCGAAAATCCGGATCCTGCAAGACCTTCTGCTGCAGGGGTATCGATGTGTGGATACCCTCCACCACGAACATTCCCAGCGCACGGTTCATGCGGGCGATGGCCTCGGCGCGGTCGCCGCCGTGGGTGATCAGCTTGGCTACCAGCGAGTCGTAGTAGGGCGGAATCACGCAATCCTGATACGCCGCCGTATCCACGCGCACTCCGATGCCTCCGGGCAGGTTCAGTCCCGTTACACGCCCCGGCGACGGGGCAAAGGTGTCCGGATTCTCCGCGTTGATACGGCATTCGATCGCATGGCCGCGGAAGCGGACCGGGGTCTCGATAATATCGGCGAGCCGGGCGCCGGCCGCGATCCGCAACTGGCTCTTCACGATGTCGATTCCGGTCACCAGCTCCGTCACCGGATGCTCCACCTGAACACGCGCGTTGACTTCGATGAAGTACAGGTCGCCCTTTTCATCCATCAGGAACTCGACCGTGCCTGCGTTCGTATAGCCCACCGCTTTCATGGCCGCCTTGAGCTTGTTCGAAATCCGTTCGCGCAGCTCCGGCGTCACTTTCGGGGACGGCGATTCCTCGATCAGCTTCTGATGCCGGCGCTGGATGGAGCACTCGCGCTCTCCCAGAATCTCCACGTCTCCGTGCTCATCCGCCAGCACCTGGAACTCGATGTGCCGCGGAGCTTCGATGAACTTCTCCAGGTAGACATCGGGCGAGCTGAAAGCAGCGGCTGCCTCCTGCTGGGCCTGGGCGAACAGCCCCGGCATCTCCGAATCCTGGCGCACGATGCGCATGCCGCGCCCGCCGCCGCCGTTCGACGCCTTCACGATGACGGGATATCCGATGCGCCGCGCCGTTTCCACGGCTTCTTCTGCGCTGCCGAGTACGCCGCCCGAACCCGGCAGGATCGGAACGCCTGCGTCCTGCATGATGGCCCGGGCGCAATCCTTCACGCCCATGGAGCGAATCACGGCCGGGGCCGGCCCGATAAATTTGATGCCCGAGACGTCGCATACTTCGGCGAATCCGGCGTTCTCGCTGAGGAACCCGTATCCCGGATGAATGGCGTCCACATTGGTGATCTCGGCGGCCGAAATCACCGACGGAATGTTGAGGTAACTTTTGGCGCTCTTGGCCGGGCCGATACAGACCGCCTGGTCGGCGAACCGGACGTGGAGGCTCTCGCGGTCCGCTTCCGAATACACGGCCACCGTTCCGATTCCCAGCTCCCGGCAGGCGCAGATGACCCGCAGCGCGATTTCGCCGCGGTTGGCGATCAGGACTTTCTTAAAGGGGGCGGATGCCAAACAAAGCCTCCCCGTACTCGACCGGCTGGCCGTTGCCGACCAGCTTGCTGGTCACCACGCCGGCGACTTCAGCCTCGATCTCGTTCATCAGCTTCATCGATTCGATAATGCAGAGCACGGATCCGGGCTGCACCGTCTCGCCCACCCGGACAAAGGGCGGGCTTCCGGGGGAGCTGCTTTCATAAAAGGTCCCCACAATGGGAGATTTGACGAGCATTTCATTTTCAGCCGGCAGCGGGGGCGTTTGGACGGCAGCGGAGGACGGGGCCGTGCGGAACGAAGTCGTGTCGGGCGGCGGAACGGACACGGACGTGGAAGCTTCCACAGGCATGAATCCCATGGGCCGCTCGCGCACCGTCCTCCGTATCCGTACGCGGTTGTCTCCCCGCTGCACCTCCAACTCTCCGATCCCACTCTCGTTCAACAGGTTTATCAGTTCACGAATCTCGTCAATTGTCATAAGCGATCGAAAAGCCGCCCGAAAGATGGCGGCGGGCAGGATTGCTGCCCCACTCGAGCAACTCTATCTTCACAAGTCCCGCAGCTCTTTGGGCGTCGGCGTCAGCACCCTGCAGCCGTTCCTGGTCACTACCACAGTGTCCTCGATGCGGACTCCGCCAAATCCCTCCAGGTAGACCCCCGGCTCGATGGTGATGGCCATTCCCTCCTCGAGCCTGGTTTTGTCCTTCTTCCCTAACCGGGGGGGCTCGTGTATCTCCAGTCCCAGGCCATGCCCGGTGGAGTGGATGAAGGCTTTGTCCAGCCTGGCCGCCTTCAGACTGCGCCGCGCCTGCCGGTCGACATGGCCGGCGGTAACCCCGGGACGCACCGCCTCGATGGCGGACAGTTGCGCCTCCAGCACGGCCCGGTAAACCCTTTTGATTCTGGAGCTGGGGCTTCCCAGGAACACGACCCGGGTCATGTCGCTTGCATACCCCGCCAGGGTGGCGCCCATGTCTATTAATAATAGTTCATTTTTGCCGGTAATTCTTTGGGAGGGTTGGGCATGCGGCAAAGCCGACCGGGGTCCGGAGGCGACGATGGTATCGAAGGCCGGCTTTTCGGCTCCAAGCTTCCGCATCCGGTAATCGATCTCAGCAGCCAGGTCGGCCTCCCGCGTATGTCCGGGGCGCACTGTCCGCAAGGCCGCTTCAAAGGCTCTCGAATTAGCCTCCACCGAACGGTGGATCAGTGAAATCTCTGATTCCGACTTCACCATACGCTGCGTTTCCACCAGCCCGGCCAGGGGCTCCAGCGAGCACCGGGAGGGCAGCCTGGACTTCAGAAATTCAAACTGCTCGTAGCCGATTCTCGACTTCTCGAAGCCCAGCCGCCGGATCTTTCGGGCGGAGGCTAGTTTCACCACGTCCGCAAGAATCGGGCCCGAACTTACCTTGACGCGGCAGCTCACCTCGGCGGCGGCCTGAATCCGGTAGCGCGGGTCGGTGAAGAACAGCGCTTCACCGGAGCCTTCGAGCAACAGCAGCCCGCTGGTGCCGGTGTAGCCGGTCAGATAGCGCACGTTGGGAAGGAAGGTCACCAGCAGCGCGTCCGCGTGTTTGGCGGGCAATTGCGCGGCAAGGGCACGCCGCCTCGATTCGAATTCGTCCACGGCGAGATCCTTCACTTACTTCTCGGGATTCAATTCCTGGCTGAGGAGCAAGGCACGACTGGAAAGCGCCGCGGCCTGCTGCAGGTCCTGATCCCTCAAGGCGGCGTCGGTCTGTTCGAGGAATGCCAGGACGCGCTCGAGGGTGTTCTTCTCCGCCTCGGAGAGCTGGCGGCTGCGGGCTTTTCCAAGATTTTCCTGGACATGCTTCTGCTTGGTTGCGATTTCTGCCGTCAGCCGCTGCCGTTCCGCGGCCGACTCCACGGGCCGGATGCGGGGCCGCGAAGCGACTGGAGGGGGCGGTGCAACGGGGACGGCAGGCGCGGGCTGAGTGTTCGCGGTAGTCGTGGCCGGCTGGCGGGGCTCCGACCTCGGGGCCGGGCGGGGCTTGGCAGGGGGAGCAGGCGGCGCCACCGGAGGCGATTCCACTTTCACCACGCTGAGGGCTTCGGCCTGAATCGGCTGCGGACTCGGCAGCGTCACCTGCGTCTGCGGGACGGATATGGGCAGGTCGGCGGCAGTTTCCACCTCCGGGGAATCGGGAGCGGCCGGAGCCGGTTTCGGGGCGGCCGCGGCCGGACGCGGAGCCGCTTTCCCAGCCATCAGGGAGCAGCCGGGCAGACTCAGAGTCCACAAACAACAGGCGGTCAACAGGAGGGTAAGGAGGGCCAACTTCATTGAGCTACACCTTCCAGCGGAAAACGAAGAGTGAACGTAGTTCCCTTCCCCGGTTCACTGGAAAAGTCAATTTTACCATTGTGGAGTTGCACAATCCGGAAAGTCATCGCCAGTCCGATTCCGGAGCCCTTCTTTTTGGTGGTGAAGTAGAGCTGAAAAATCTTGTCGCGCTTATCCGGCGGGATTCCGCCGCCCGAATCGGAAATGCGGATCTCGGCTTCTTCATTGGTCATGGAAGATTCAAAACGCAGCTCGCCGCCTTGCGGCATGGCCTCGATTCCGTTCACCACGATGTTCAGCGCCGCCTGTTTCAGCAGGTCGGAATCGACGACGATGGTGGCCCCCGGGGCGTGCAGGTCGGAGGAAACGGTGACGCCCACGGCCTGCGCCTGGGGTCGCGCCAGTTCCACCAGTTCGGAGACAAAGCTGTCCACCGGCACCTCGGTCGATTTCACCTCGACGGGGCGCGTGAAATCGAGGAAGGTCTTCACTACGCGGTCGAGGCGCACGATCTCGCTCGAGATGATGTCCATCTGCTGCGACACGTCGTGATCGCCCTTAGCCAGCTTGATGCGGGCCAGCTCCACGTGCATCAGCATGGCATTGAGCGGGTTCTTCACCTCGTGCGCGACGCCGCTGGTTACCCGGTTGATGGCCGTGAGCCGCTCGGCGGTCTGCAATTGTCCTTTGATCTGCCGCCGCACTTCGGGGTCGCGCAGCCTCACCATGATGCCGGTATTCTTGCGCGTTCCCGAGGCGAAGCTCTCCACCAATTCCACAGAGAGGAGAGCGTGCGAGAGCTTGGTCTGGCTCTCGGCCGGGCCATAGGAACCGTTCACACCGCCCAACCGTACCGAAAAATTGCGGACCGGGCGTCCGGTTTCGAGTAGCTGCTCGAGACGAAAACCCACCGAGGCGTCGGGCGGAAAAATTTCCGTCCGGGTCAGCCCCATCAGCTCCACGCGGCGTTTCCCGATGAATTTTTCAAGAGCGCCGGAGGCGACGATCAGCCGGCCATCCTGTCCGAAGACCAGAACCGCTTCCTCCAGCTGGTCCAGCAGGCGCTCGAAATTGCCAAGCTGCTGGCCGAGCAGATTCACCTTCGAAACCATTACGCCGAATTCGTCCTCCCTTTCCGCGGATCGCCGCGGACTCTCCGGAGATTCATACTGGCCCCGGGTCAGGTGATCGAGCATCTTGCTGACATTGCTGAGCGGGCGGAAGGCGAAGTTGGAAAAGACCAGCGCGATCAGAATCGAGCCCAGAATCGACAGCAGGGACACGATACCCGCCTTCTCCAGTTCGGGCAGAATGTCGCTGCGCAGCAGCCCGGGCAGAATCACTACGCGGACGTACAGATCGGGGCTCTGCCCTTCGGGTCCAAGCGCCCCGGAGAGCTGGTAGAAGCGCGGCGTGCCCTCATCCCGCAGCACCCGGATCTTCTCGAGAATGGCGGCTCGCGTGGCCAGCGCGCGATAGTCGCCATAGTCCCTGGGAAACGGATCCCCCCGGCGGCGGGAGGGATCGGTGCTGAGCAGCACACGGTTCCGGGAATCGCAAATAGTGATCTCGATCAGGCTGTCGGAGAAGGTCATGATCTTGGACAGCCGGCCCGCCAGGTCTTCGTCGCTGGCGAGCGCATCCGGGATGGGAACCGACGGGCTGCGGTCAAGGCTGCGGGCGACGCTGTCGGCAGCCAGGTTCTTCATGCTTTCGGCGCGCTGCAGGGCGGAAAGAAACCGTTTGTCGATTTCGGTCTTCAGATAGTAAGCCGAGATCGTGCCGGTGAGCAGCGCGACCAGGCAAACCGAAATCAAAGTCAGCCGAATACGGCGCGTCATGCGGGGTTACGAAGGAAGCAGCAGAATTTTGCCGGAAGTTTTCCGCCCTTCAAGATCGCGATGCGCCAGCGGAGCTTCCGCCAGGCGGTAGACCCGGTCAATCCGGATCTTCAGCGCGCCCGATTGAGCCCACCCGAGAACATCCCCTGCGCGCCAGACCAACTCCTCCCGGG
Source organism: Bryobacteraceae bacterium (assembly GCA_035495815.1). Taxonomy (GTDB): domain Bacteria; phylum Acidobacteriota; class Terriglobia; order Bryobacterales; family Bryobacteraceae; genus DATJFH01. The sequence goes on along the minus strand of DATJFH010000283.1, from coordinate 7,815 downwards.
TGGCCGAGTACTGCGCCAGGCTGGGGCGCGTCAGGAAGAGCGAGCCCCGGGCGGCCAGCAGCCCCGGATCGAACGGCGCGACCGCCCCGCTGGACTGGCCGAACAAAGCCATCATGCCTCGCGGACGGAGGCAGTTCAAGCTCTTCAGAAACGTAGTCTGTCCCACCGAGTCGTACACTACGTCGACACCGCGGCCCCCGGTCAGCCGTTTTACTTCCGATTCGAAATCCTGCCGGGTGTAGAATATGATCTCGTCCGCTCCAGCCTCCCGGGCCAGCGCCGCTTTGGCTTCGTTGGACACGGTTCCGATGACGCGCGCTCCGAGCATCTTCGCCATCTGGGTCAGCAGGAGGCCGGTTCCGCCGGCGGCCGCGTGCAACAGCGCCGTATCTCCCTTTTTGAGCGCAAAAACCGAATGCGTCAGATAATGCGCGGTCATGCCCTGCAGCATTCCGGCGGCGGCGATTTTGGGATCGAGGCCGTCCGGAATCTTCACCAGCTGCCAGGACGGCGCCAGCGCCAATTCGGCGTACGAGCCCCTCGCCATGGCGTAGACTACGCGGTCTCCAGGCGCAACTTCCGTAACCTCGGGCCCGACGGCTTCCACCACTCCGGCCGCTTCCATGCCGGGGATGAAAGGGAGATCGGCTTTGTATAAGCCCGTGCGGAAATAGACGTCGATAAAATTGACCCCCGAGATCCCGATCCGGACCAGCGCCTGTCCGGGGCCGGGCGTCGGAGCTGGAATCTCCACCACTTCAAGCGCCTCGGGAGAGCCGCATTGCTTCACTTGGATCGCTTTCATTGAGCCACCTTTTCAGAAGTTCGGGTCAAATGCGCGAAGCCGGCATAGGCGAGCAGAAACAGGAGGGTAAGCGGAAACAGCGCGAGCCGGGCCAGGGTCCGGACGGCGCCCGCGCCCGCCAGCCCGGCGCGAAAGAGAATGAAGTGCCGGATCAGCGCCCAGTGACCGTAGTCGATCCAAAAGTAATCGCCGTTTTCGTTGAGGATAAAAAACTTGGCAGGCAGCCGGGCCGCCAGCGACCACTTCCATTTGGTCATGATCGGCTCGGCGCTGCAAATCATGCCGGCGATGGAGTAGCGGTTCCGGGCGAGTTCCCGGTATAGCCTGCCCCGGCCCTCGCGGCCGCGGTAGTCGGTCACCCGGTAGACTTTCGTCGTGGCGGGATCGAAGCCTTCAGGCATGCCGGGATAGCAGGTCACCAGGTCGACAAAGATGCTGTTCCCATAAGTCGCGCGGATGCCTGAGATAAGACCTTCGAGCAGATACCGGGAGCCGCTCTCGATCAAAAGAATGCGGGTCGCCTCCGGTTGCAGTCTACTGAAAAAATACCTCACGACCTTACTATAGCGTGAGCCGGCAGCCACACCGGTTTCGCTTTCGCCGCGCAGAGTGCTGCTGCCTCGATCCCCTCGCAGGGATAGAATAGTCGCTATGCCAACGGACCAGCCGGATTCGCCCGTCGCGCGTCGCCACTTCCTCGGTTCATTCGCCGGCGCGGCGGCCACTTCACTTGCCCAGACGGGAGCGATGCGGCCCAACATCATCTACATTCATTCCCATGACTCCGGGCGGTATCTGCAGCCTTACGGCCATGCCGTTCCCGCGCCCAACCTGCAGCGGCTGGCGAACGAGGGCGTGCTTTTCCGGCAAGCCTTCAACGCAGCGCCTACCTGTTCACCCAGCCGCGCCAGCCTGCTGACGGGAATGTGTCCTCACAGCAACGGCATGTTCGGCCTGGCCCATCGTGGTTTCGCCCTCAACGACTACAAGCAGCACATCGTGCACACGCTGCGTGCGGCCGGCTACTATTCCGGGCTATTCGGAGTGCAGCACGTGGCGCGCGATCCGAACATCATCGGCTATGACAAGGCGCAGACCTTTCAGGGAAATCACGTGGAGCCGGTCAGCGCGGCCGCGGCCGCGTTCCTGAAGAGCGGTCCCCAGACGCCGTTCTTCCTGGACATCGGATTCCAGGAGACGCACCGCGAGTTCCGCAAACCCGGACCGAAGGAAGATCCGCGCTTCTGTCTGCCGCCGTCGCCGATTCCGGATACTCCGCAAACACGGGAGGACATTGCCGCGTTCAAAGCCACCGCGCGGGTGATGGACGAAGGCGTGGGACTTGTATTGAAAGCGCTCGAAAGCGCCGGGCTCGCCGAGAACACGCTGGTGATCTCGACGACCGATCACGGCATCGCATTCCCCGCCATGAAGTGCAACCTCACCGATCACGGGATGGGGGTATCGCTGATCATGCGGGGACCGGGGGGCTTCATGGGAGGCAAGGTCAGCGACGCCATGGTATCGCATATCGACCTGTTCCCGACGATCTGCGACCTGCTGCGCATCGAGCGGCCCGCCTGGCTGCAGGGCAAGTCCATGCTGCCCCTGGTAAACGGCTCGGCGGCGGAGATCAACGAAGAGATCTTCGCCGAAGTGACGTATCACGCCGCCTACGAGCCCAAGCGCGCGGTGCGAACGAAGCGTTGGAAGTACATCCGTCACTTCGACGCCCGCAGCAAGCCCAACCTGCCCAACTGCGATGACAGCCCGAGCAAGTCGCTGTGGATCGACAACGGCTGGCGGGACCGGACCGTGGACAAGGAGCAGCTTTTCGACCTGATGTTCGATCCCAACGAAACCCGCAACGTCGCCGGCGATACGGCGCAGCGGCGCACGCTGGGGGAAATGCGAGGACGGCTCGAGCGCTGGATGCGGGCCACGAGCGATCCTATCCTGGCGGGGCCGATCAAAGGACCGAAGGGCGCCACGGCTAATGATCCGGACGGCACTTCACCGAGGGAGAAACCAGCTTTATTATGAAACGCGGAATCGCAATCGTCATGTTTGGAGCAGCGATGTATCTGCTCGGCGCCGCCGGACGTCCGGCGCGCCAGTTCCTGAATTTTCCGGGGGAAGCCAAACCGCCGGGCTACTCACGCGCCGTCAGCGCGCCGGCCGGCCGAATGGTTTTCATCTCCGGAACGGGCGGCACGGGGCCGGACGGAAAGATGCCCCCGGACTTCTCCTCGCAGGCCAGAAACACGTTCGAGAATATGGGGCGGATCCTCAAGCAGGCGGGAGTGTCTTACAAGGACCTGGTCAAAATCAACTACTTCGTCACCGATCTGGCTAACACCGCCGAACTGCGCCGCATCCGGGCGGATTACCTGAATATGAACGCGCCGCCGGCGGCGACCCTGGTCCAATCGGGGCTCGGAGGCGGGCTGCTGCTCGAAGTCGAAGCCATTGCGATCGCGCCTCAGAATTAACAGGTCCTCCGGCGGTTATGAGATAAAATAGACTCATTTATCGGGGAGGCAAAGGCATGTACGAAGACAAAAATCCGATCGTCAGTCTTGTTCACCTGTATTTTGATGGCGCATTCAACCGACGGGAGTTGATCCGGAGAGTGTCCGGCCATACGGGAAGCATCGCGGCCGCGGCGGCCGTGGTGGCCGGCATGGGCGTGCTCGATGCCCAGCCGCCGGCTTGTCCGGACGGCATCAAAGTTCCCGACGACGCGCCGGATCTGGTCATGCAGGATGTACAGTTTCCGGGGGAGGCCGGCCCTCTGTTCGGCTATGTCGCTTATTCGAAGACGGATGAGCCTGTGCAATTGCCGGGGCTGCTCGTCATTCATGAAAACCGCGGCCTGGTCGAGCATATCCGGGACGTGACCCGGCGCGCCGCCCGCGCGGGCTATGTGGCGGTCAGCGTGGATCTGCTTTCGAGGCAGGGCGGCGTACAACAATTTCCCGAGGCGCAACAGCAGACACAGGCTTACGGCCGAACGACGCAGGATACGCGGCGCGCGGATTTGAAGTCCACGCTGGCCTACATGAAGACGCTGCCCAACGTGATGGGGGACCGCCTGGGCACATTCGGATTCTGCGCGGGGGGAGGGAATGCGTTCGACCTGGCCGTCAGCAGCGAAGACGTGAGCGCCTCCGTGATTTTTTATGGAGCGCCGCCCGCCGCGGACCTCCTGGATAATCTGAAAGGGCCGCTGCTAGGCATCTATGCGGAACTCGATCGGAACCTGACCGGCCAGGTTCCGGCGGTGATTACGGGGTTATTGAACCGCCGGAAGACCTTCGGCATTCACATTTACGAAGGCGCGAACCATGGCTTCCACAATGACACGGGAGGGGCATACAACCCCACGGCGGCTTGCGACGCCTGGTCGAAAACAATCGCCTGGTTCGACAAGAACCTGAAAGCCAGGAAGGCCGACGCATAAGATGCAGGCCGGCGAGCCCATTCTCGATATTCACCAGCACACCAATTACTCCGGCCGGAGCAACGCGGATCTGGTGGCCCATCAGCGCAGGATGGGAATCACCAAGACCATCCTGCTTCCAGCCGGGTCGAAGTACGGCCTGGCCGCCGGCGCGGGCGGCAACGATACGGTAGTGGAGCTGGCGAAGCAGTATCCCAAAGAGTATGTGTATTTCGCCAACGAGCTGCCCGATCTTCCCCAGACGCGCGCGGTGCTGGAGAAATACCTGCGGATGGGAGCGATCGGAATCGGGGAGCAGAAGTTTCCGGTGGAAGCCGATTCCAGGCACATCGACCTGATCGCGGAGATCGCCCATTATTACGACGTCCCGGTGCTGCTGCACTTCGAATACGGGACGTACAATCTCGGATTCGAAAGGTTCCACAAAGTGCTGGAGCGCTTTCCCCAGGTGAACTTCATCGGCCATGCGCAAACATGGTGGGGCAACATCGACAAGAAGCTGGACCCGCGTGTGATGTATCCGAAGACACCGGTTGCGCCCGGCGGCATCTCCGACCGGCTGCTCTCGGACTACCCCAACATGTTCGGCGATATGAGCGCGGGCTCGGGATTGAACGCGTTATTGCGGGACGAAGATCACGCGCGCGGTTTTCTGAAGCGCCATCAGAGCAAGCTGCTGTACGGCAGCGATTGCAATGACCGGGACGGCCACGGCGAGAAGTGCTCCGGGTCGCAGCAGATCGCAGCCATCCGGCGGCTGGCGCCGGACGCCGCGGCGGCGCGAAAGATCCTGTGGGAAAACGGCAAGAAGCTTTTTAAGCTCACCTAACGCAAGGCCCCCCGGCATTTCTCAACGCTGGGCTTCAATGTACGAGCGCTCAAAGAAGTAGAAGAATCCATCCTCCGCGCCGACCAGCAGGTCCAGCCTGCCGTCTCCATTCCAATCGGCCGCGATGGGCGTCGGGTTGTGCCCTGAGAGCCTGGCCTTCAGTATCTGGCCGCGCGGCGACATCACAGGCTTGGCCTGCGTGCCGGTATTCTCGTACCAGATGGGACCGGCGTCGGAATCGGTGATCAGGTCCAGATCGCCGTCGCCGTCCCAATCGACCAGGTCCACCTTGCGGCGCCCGCTGCGGCCGGCGCGGCCGGCGCTCAGGTTCAGGAAGCGTCCGCCGGCTTCGACGAAAATGTGCTCGGGCGGCAGCAGCTTCAACACGCCGGCCTGCCGTGTCCTCCGGAACAGGGACAGGTAGCCTTGATGATCCAGCATGACCAGGTCAGGCAGGCCGTCCCCATCCCAATCCACGACGCGGGGAGTCGTGCGCCACTGCGTCACCAACTGCTTGCCCTTGGGTTCCCACCATACCCATTCCGGCTTCGGCGGACGGCCGGCCCACTCCACCTCGATGGGCTGCGCCGGCGCAAGCTCCGGCTTCTGCTTCGCGCCGATGTTGCGATACCACACCACCGCGCCCCAGATATCGTTCACGATCAGATCCGGCTTGCCGTCGAGGTCCCAATCGGCGACCCATGGATTCGTATAGCCCCACTTGGTTTCGGCCGGACCCTGGATGGATCCGTTCGGCCCGGCCATCTTGCGGATCACCTGTCCGCCCGCCTTGAGGTAGCCTCGATTCTCGAACGCAGCCTGCTGGCGGGAACCGACATTCTCGAAGTATTGGATATAGCCCGCGGAGTTGCCTGCGACCAGGTCGAGCAGGCCGTCCCCGTTCCAATCCACCGCCACCGGACGCGACAGGGCGCCACTTTTCATGTACGGATCCATCTGCTCGAGCGGCTTGGGGGCGGCGAGGCGCGGTTCCTGGCCCTTCGGCGCCAGGTTCTCGACCAGCGATACCGTGCCGTCCTCCTCGGCAATCAGAAGCGAAGGCCTGCCGTCCGGATGCCAGGACACCACGCGAGGCTGGATCATGCAGAGGTCCATCTTCAGCGGCTTCCCGCCGGCGCTGATCTTCGTCCCGGCGGCCAGCGCGCCGCCCGTATTGCGGAACAGCGTAACCTGATCGATAAACTCTCCCGCGATCAAATCCAGACGGCCGCGCCCGAACCAGTCGACCGGGTTCGGCGCGGGACTGCCGTACTGATCGATCGGCTTGCCTCCCGCCTGCAGCATGACGGGCTCGGCGTACTCCGGTTTCTCGTTCGTTCCGGTGTTCCGATGGAACCAGACATAGCCGTGGAGCGGTCCGCGGGTCCACTCGCCGCGGCCGTTATAGGCGTCATCCCAACCGTAATCGCGCCAGTCGCTGACCCCGGCCAGGATATCGATCCTGCCGTCCCGGTCCCAATCGACGGGATACCAAAGATCGTCCCGGCCGACGTGGTAGCTGCGCGGCAATTTTACGGGGACGAAACCGGACATCCCGTTTTTGCGGACGGCGCTGTAATATCCGCCGCTGACCACCAGGTCGATTTCGCCGTCTCCGTTGAAGTCGGCGCCGACCATGTCCTTGTGGCCGCGGCCGAGCCATTCGGCGCGGTCGAACAGCGGCTTGGCATTGGTCCCGATGTTCCGGAAGAGATACGTGCCGTTGTAAGGACGGTCGGGGCAGCTGACGATCACGTCCGTGTTCCCGTCGTAGTCGAAGTCCAGGGCTACGGGATGCCCCCACAGCCCGACCGCCAGTTTTCCGCGCACGCCCAGGCGCCCGTAGGTAACCCGGTCACCGGTGCCGATCATGGCGGGTTCGGGCGCGCGGCGTGTTTCGCCTCCGTTGCCCAGATCGAAGTAGACGGTGTACACCGCGGCGCCGGTGGAGAGCCAGCTGATTCGCGCTTTCGGCGCGCGCCATTCGACTTTGGCGGGAATCGAGATCGTGGAACTGTCGGGGAGAATACGCAGCGAATCGGGATTGAACTTCGCGGGCAATTCCGTGTCCACCCACACCGGGCGGCCTTTAGGCGTCGAATCCGGATGGCGGAAGCGAAGGGTGTTACCGGTCGGCCACAAAGCCACATCGCGCTGCTCGATCTTAACCGCCGCGGGCAGCAGGATCGCGGGCGCCAGCAGGAAGACCAGGGGTTTTGGGAACATCGCCCTGAGCATAGCAGTTCCTCCGCGCAATGACAGACCGCAATGGTTTACAACGAACTCCCGGCCGGCGGTTCTTGCTGATATTCCCGGTCATTCGACGGCCGTAGGGGATGCATTCGATGCGTCTGGGGCGCACCCCGGTTGCCGCGCGACGGGATTCAGCTAATTTCAACCAGCGCGAGCAGCCGTTGAATCATGCAGTTGGGGCTCAAGCTGTACTGGTAAGCCGGCCCGCCAATCGAGGGGAACGGCGCGTTTCGCTCACCGCTCGCCCCCGACCGTCCGCAGCCCGCTCGAGCACGGTTGCTGCGGAAACTCATGCGTTTTTCCAGGCGGCTTCCCAGGGCGTATCTTCGAGGGAATGGCCGCCGCGCTTCTTGTATTCGGCGATGCTGAGCTTCTCCGGAGCCAGGGAGGACTCGTTCCGGATGGCGCGGGTGAACGCCTCGGCGTAGGATTCCACGCCGGCGCGTTCATCGGCCGGGAGGCGTT
>DATJFH010000282.1:0-8512 GCA_035495815.1 Bryobacteraceae bacterium | reverse complement strand
GGAGCCATTGCTCGAACTGGCGTCGAAAGACGAGGCCACCGGCCTGGGCGACGCGCCTTGGCCGCCGCATTTTCGCAAGATGAAGGGAGAAGCGCCACGGGTGGCTCCCTCCCGGGCCAGGCCCCCGGTGAAGAAGCCGCGCACAAAGGCGAAGCTCGAAGAGCGCCGCGCAGGCGGACCTGGAACGGAAGGGCAGGAACGCGAAAACAGCCGAGGGATCGTAAAGCGGGTTCCCGGGATCCACGGGTGAATGGGCGGAGTCCTCCTGGGCGCAAAAATTTAAGTCTCTATTAATCAATCGCTTAAAACTTTTTCTTGTCACTCGACGCCCCAGTGTGCTAATAATAGTTGCTTGGATCCGGTGCAATGCCCGGGTTCGAATTTTAACCCAATCAACAACCTTAGAGGAGCTGTAAAACTCATGAAGCTTAGACCACTCTACGATCGTCTTGTCATCAAACGGGTCGAGGAGCAGGAAACGGTGAAAGGCGGAATCATCATCCCCGACTCCGCGAAAGAGAAGCCCCAGGAAGGGGAAGTCATGGCCGTCGGAAACGGCAAGCGTCTGGACGACGGAAAGCTGGTTCCGCTGGATGTAAAAGTGGGAGACCGGATTCTGTTCGGAAAGTACTCCGGCAGCGAGATCAAGCTGGACGGCGAAGAGTACATCATCATGCGTGAGGACGAAGTCCTCGGCGTTCTGGATGCGGCCCCCAAAGCGGCCAAAAAGGCCAGCTAAAACAGATCCAAGTTTGAAAAGAGAGGAAAACATCCATGGCAAAACAGATCATTTACAGCGAGCATTCCCGGCAGGCGATTCTGCGCGGCGTCAACCAGCTGGCTGACGCGGTAAAAGTAACTCTCGGCCCCAAGGGCCGCAACGTCGTACTGGAGAAGAAATTCGGCGGACCGAACATCACCAAGGACGGGGTGACGGTGGCCAAGGAGATCGAGCTGAAAGATCCGCTCGAGAACATGGGCGCCCAGATGGTTCGTGAAGTAGCGTCGAAGACCTCCGACGTCGCCGGCGACGGCACCACGACGGCCACGATTCTGGCGCAGGCGATCTATCGTGAAGGCGTGAAAGCGGTGGCTGCAGGGGCAAACCCGATGGCGATCAAGCGCGGCGTCGAGAAGGCCGTTGAGGTGGCTGTTGAAGAAGTAAAGAAGCTGTCCAAGCCGGTTTCGGGCGACATGATCGCTCAGGTGGGCACGATTTCGGCCAACAGCGATTCCACCATCGGCAACATCATCGCCGACGCGATGAAGAAAGTGGGCAAGGACGGCGTGATCACGGTCGAGGAATCGAAGACCATGACGACCGAGCTGCAGACCGTAGACGGCATGCAGTTCGACCGCGGCTACCTTTCCCCCTATTTCGTCAGCGACGCCGAGCGGATGGAGTGCGTCCTCGAAGATCCGTACATTCTGATCCACGAAAAGAAGATCAGCAACATGAAGGACCTGCTGCCGCTGCTCGAGCAGATCGCCCGCTCCGGCAAGCCGCTGCTGGTGATCGCGGAGGAAGTGGAAGGCGAGGCTCTGGCCACATTGGTGGTCAACAAGCTGCGCGGCACGCTGAACGCCTGCGCGGTGAAGGCTCCGGGCTTCGGCGACCGCCGCAAGGCGATGCTCGAAGACATCTCGATCCTGACCGGCGGCAAGGCCATCATGGAAGAGACCGGCATCAAGCTGGAAGGCGTCCGGCTGGAGGATCTGGGCCGCGCCAAGCGGGTCACGGTGGATAAGGACAACACCACCATCATCGACGGCGCCGGTTCCCAGAAGAGCATCGAAGGCCGGATCAAGCAGCTCCGGGCGCAGATCGACGAGACGACTTCCGATTACGACCGCGAGAAGCTGCAGGAGCGGCTGGCGAAGCTGGCCGGCGGCGTGGCGGTGATCAAAGTCGGGGCCGCGACCGAGACCGAGATGAAGGAGAAGAAGGCGCGCGTCGAGGACGCCCTGCATGCGACTCGCGCGGCTGTCGAGGAAGGCATCGTTCCCGGCGGCGGCGTGGCTCTGCTGCGGGCTTCGGCCGTGCTGGCCAAGCTGAAAGTGGGCGGCGACGAGCAGTTCGGCGTGGACATCGTGCGCCGCTCCTGCGAAGAGCCGCTGCGGCAGATCGTGCTCAACTCGGGCACCGAGGGCGCGATCGTCGTCGAGAAGATCCGGACGAATTCGGATTCGAACTTCGGCTACAACGCCTCGACCGATCAGTACGAGGACCTGGTGAAGGCCGGCGTCATCGATCCCACCAAGGTCACGCGTACGGCCCTGCAGAACGCGGCGTCCATTGCCTCGTTGATGCTGACGACCGAAGCGATGATCGCCGACATCCCCGAGAAGAAGTCCGCCCCGGCTCCCTCCGGCCACGGCCCCGAGGGGATGGAGTACTAAGCCTCGAGCTGTATCATCTTGTAATTCGAGCCGCGCTCCGCAAGGGGCGCGGTTTTTTTTATTGACCTCCCTGCTGAACCGGTATCCTCACCTCGCGTAGTGGTATGTAGCTGCTGTCAGCCGAAGCACGGCCATCCCGGCGTTGTGCCTGCGTGTCGGTCGTTCCCATGAATTTGACTCGCCTGATCCGCCGTCGTAAGCTAAGAATTCTTGGCATGGGACGCAAGGCGCAAAAGAACGAGTCGCTGCCCGGTTCCCTGGACATGTTGATTCTGCGGACGCTGTCGCGGGGCGAGCTCCATGGATACGGCATCGTCCGCTTCATCCAGCAGACGTCCGGCAACGAACTCATCATCGAGGAAGGCTCGCTGTACCCCGCTCTCCAGCGGTTGGAGCTACACGGCTGGATCAACGGCGTGTGGGGCGTGACGTCGAATAACCGGCGTGCGAGGATCTACAGGATTACGGCGTCCGGCCGCAGGCAACTGGCCGTTGAAACCCGGCAGTACGCCAAGCTCACGCTGGCGATCGCGCGCGTGATGGGAGAGTGACGGACGTGTTCAGACGGCTGAAGTATTGGTTGGAAAATACCAGTCGCAGCGCGGCGCTGCGCGAGGAAATGGAGCTCCATCTGGCGGAAAAAGCCGAGGAACTCGAAGCAGACGGCCTGACGCCGGAGCGCGCCCGGGCGGAAGCGCGCCGGCGATTTGGCAACCTCGGACTGAAGCACGAAGAGTCACGGGAGATTTGGATGACACGTTTTTTGTCGGAACTCGAGCAGGATGTCCGCTATGGGTTTCGCGCCATGGCCTCCAACAAGGCATTCAGCGCCCTGGCGGTCTTGTCGCTGGCGCTCGGCATCGGGGCCAATACTGCGATCTTCAGCCTCATGGAATCGATTCTGATGCGCTTGCTGCCGGTGGCCGATCCCGAGTCGCTGGTGGTCATGAACTGGTATAGCCGGCCACCGCAGAACGCCAGCAAACAATGGGAGCACGTCATCCATGGGGTACAAGGCACTCTCTGGCCGGGCGACAAAGGGTACCTGGTCACCGGCATGTTCCCGTACGGAGCGTTCGAGACGCTTCGCGAGGAGAAAACCGCCTTTTCCACGCTTTTCGGATACTTCAATGGACATAACCGCAGCCTGGCCATCGGCGGGCAGGCCATGAGCGCAAGCACGGAGTACGTTACCGGCGAGTATTTCCGCGGCCTGGCAGTGTCGCCGGCCGCGGGACGTCTGATCGATTCCGACGATGACCGTCCAGGGGCGGCGCCGGTCGCCGTCATCAGTTTTGCTGCCAGCCAAAATCGGTTTGGAGGACCGTCGGGCGCCATCGGACAGGCGATTCTCGTCGATAACATTCCCTTCACGTTGATCGGCGTCGCGCCGCCGGACTTCTTCGGAGTCGACCCCGCGGCGGCGCCGGACCTCTATCTTCCGTTGCACGCGAATGTGCTCGTAGAGGGCGCAGGCGCGGCCCGTATGTATGGCGACGGAAACTTCTACTGGATCGAAATGATGGGCCGGCTGCGTCCTGGCGTCAGCGTGGCCCAGGCGCAGGCAGCGCTGGCTCCCCGTTTCCATCAATGGGTGGCCACCACCGCCACCACCGACGGTGAGCGCGCCAAACTGCCCGCCCTGTTGCTGAATCCCGGCGCCGCCGGTCTGGGCAGTTTGCGCCGCCAGTACTCCAAGCCTCTGTACGTGCTGCTGACGATGGTGGGATTGATCCTGGCGATCACCTGCGCCAACATCGCCAATCTGCTGCTGGCAAGGGCCGCCGCGCGACGCCGCGAAATGGCTGTCCGGCTCAGCCTGGGAGCGGGACGGTTTCGTGTCGTGCGGCAGTTGCTGACCGAGAGTGTGATGCTGGCGTCGCTCGGAGGAGCACTGGGAGTGTTGTTTGCGATCTGGGCCGTGCGATCGCTGACGCTCCTGTTCTCCAAGGGGCAGCAGAATTTTACGCTGCACGCGGAAGTGAACTGGAGCGTGCTGGGCGTGACGGCGGCGCTCTCCGTAGTTTGCGGCCTGTTATTCGGCCTCGCTCCGGCGATTCAGTCCACCCGTCCGGAGGTCATGCCCGAGCTGAAGAATGGTCGCGGGGGCGGACCGCCGCGCCGTGCGCAGCACATCCTGGTGGTCGCCCAGATCGCGATGTCATTTCTCATCCTGGTCGCCGCGGGTCTGTTTGTCCGGACACTCGACAAGCTCCACTCCGTACAACTGGGATACGCCCGCGAGAACATCCTTCTGTTCTCGTTGAATGCTCGCCAGGCCGGACACCGCGCCCCGGAAATCACCACTTTTTACGCGGACCTGCGCAAGCGCTTCGAATCGATTCCGGGCGTGAGCAGCGCGACGCTTTCACAATCCTCGATCATCAGCGCCGGCCATGCCGGAAAGACATACAGGGGGGCCATGAAGATCGGCGCTGTTACCATCGACGGCGCACGGGTAATGACCGCCGGATCGCGTTTCCTCACGACGATGCAGATTCCGATCCTGGCCGGGCGTGAGATAGACGACCGCGACCAGCCGGGCTTCCCCCCGGTTGCCGTCATCAGCGAGCGGCTGGCGCGGACTTACTTCGGGAACGAGAATCCGGTGGGCCGCCGTGTCACGTTGGTGGACGACAAGCTCGATGTCGAAATCGTCGGCGTGTCGGCGAATCTGCGGAACGGTGGTCTGAAAAATGACGAGGCGAGTGCGATGACCGTGTTTGTCGCGGTCAGCCAGTTTTCTCCGGAGCTGGTGACCTACGCGCTCCGCACCGCGGGCGATCCGCTGAGGTATGTCAAGAGCGTGCACGAGATCGTGCGGGAAGCGGATTCCCGCATACCGGTAACCAACGTGGTCACCCAGGCCGCGGAAATCGACCGGACCATCAGCCGGGAACTCATGTTCGCGAAACTCTGCACGGTTTTCGCTGTTCTCGCTCTCCTGACCGCCTGCGTGGGACTCTACGGGACGATGTCCTACAGCGTCACGCGGCAGTTCCAGGAGATCGGAATCCGTATGGCGCTGGGCGCGCCACGCGGCGCCGTGATATGGATGGTTCTGCGCCGCGTTCTACTACTGGCGGCTGTGGGACTCGGGATCAGCGTGCCTGTCGCGTTGATCGCGTTCCGCCTTGTCAAGTCGTTTTTGTTCCAGACCCAGCCCAATGATCCGGGAACCCTGGCGCTGGCCGCCGCCGTCCTCCTGAGCGCCGCGATTCTCGCCGGCTATGCGCCGGCAAGACGAGCGTCCCGAATCGATCCCCTGGTGGCTCTGCGGCAGGAGTAAGACATGCTCCCTCGTATGGCAACGAAGGATGACGTCTCGATCGTCGGGTCCGCACTGAAGCGCCGCCGCGCCGTTATTCCTGGGCGCGGACTTCGAGCGGACAGCGACCGGAAAAAACAGCGGGATGTTGTGCCGGCGCTCGTCAGTGAAGTTCGGGCCGACGTGGCACGCCGTGAGCTTCCGCAAAATTGACAACTCTCCGGCCCATTACATATCCTCGGTCTTTGCAATGAACAACCCCGCTCGCCGTACGTTCCTCAAATCCCTGGCAGCCACCGCCGCCCTCGCCGCCGCCCGCCCTCCGGCCGAAGCCGCGCCCGCCCCTCCCGCCAACGTCATCTTTCTCCTCACCGACGACCAGGGTTATGGCGACCTCGCCTGTCACGGCAACCCCTCCATCAAGACCCCCAACCTCGACGCGCTCCACGCCCGCTCCGTTCGCTTCACCAACTTTCACGTCAGCCCCACCTGCGCGCCCACACGCTCCGCCTTCATGACCGGACGTTACTCCAATGCCACCGGCGCATGGCACACCATCATGGGCCGCAGCCTCCTCGGCCACGATGAGGTCACCATGGCCTCCTGCTTCCGCGCCGCCGGATTCCGCACCGGAATCTTCGGCAAGTGGCATCTCGGCGACAACTATCCCTGCCGCCCCAACGACAAGGGTTTCGACGAGGCCGTGGTCTGCGGCGGCGGCGGTGTATGGCAGACTCCGGATTATTTCGGCAACGATTACACCGATGATTCCTACTTCCACAACGGCAAGCCGGAAGCGTATAAAGGATACTGCACCGACGTCTGGTTCGAAAACGCCATCGCCTTCATGGACGCCGCCCACAAGCAAGGCAGGCGCTTCTTCTGCTACATCCCTACCAACGCCCCGCACGGTCCGATGTGGGCGCCCGATTCCTATTCCGCCGCCTACGCCGGTGTGAAGAAGCTGGTGGATCCCGGCTTTTACGGGATGATCACCAATATCGACGACAACCTCGCAAAGCTGGTGAACTTCCTGCGGGACCGCGGCCTCGAAAACGACACGCTGTTCGTCTACGGCACCGACAACGGAACCTCGTCGGGCGAGCGCGTCTTCAATGCCGGCATGCGCGCCAAGAAGGGCAGTCCTTATGAAGGCGGCCACCGGGTTCCGCTTTTTCTCCACTGGCCGAAAGGCGGCCTCGAGGGCGGACGGGACATCGGCGCGCTCGCCGCGCACATCGACCTGCTCCCCACCATGATCGACGTCTGCCGGCTGAAACGTCCGGGCGGCCTGCCCATGCATGGCCGGTCCCTGAGCCCGCTCCTGTTCGAAAAGAATCCGTCCTGGCCGGACCGTACCCTCGTCACCGACTCGCAGCGCCTTGAAAAGCTGGTGAAATGGCGGCAGGCGGCGGTGATGACGGACCAGTGGCACCTGGTGAATCCGAGTCCGGACGGAGATCCCTCCAGGCTCGAGCTCTACGACATCCGCAAGGACCCCGGGCAGAAGCAGAACGTGGCGGCGCAGAATCCGCAGGTTGTCGAGCGCCTCAAAGCCGGCTACGAGAAATGGTGGATCGAAACTTCGAAGCGGGCGAACGAATACGTCCGGATCGTGCTCGGAAATGCCAAAGCCGGCCCGGTCCGCCTCACCTGCCATGACTGGCACGGCGATGGCGCCGAAAAGGTGTGGAACCAGCGCGGCATCCGCCTGGGACCGGAGGCCAACGGCTTCTGGGCGGTGTACGTGGAGAAGGCGGGCGAGTACCGCGTGGAACTCCGCCGCTGGGGCGGGGAAGTGGACCTGCCGATCAATGCCCCCTACCGCGATTCCAGGCCCAATCGGGAAGACGCGCAAGGCAAAGCCATCTCGGCCGTGAAAGCCAGGCTGAAAATCGGCGCAGTGGATGAGACGCGCCCGGTGGACGCCGCCGACAAAGCAGCCGTATTCAAGGTTCGGCTGGAAAAAGGCCCGGCGGAGCTGCGGACCTGGTTCTACGGAGGAGACAATTCCGAACGCGGCGCCTACTACGTCTACGTAGAAAACGCCGGGTAGGACAGTCGCTTTCGCGCAGTCGTTGTGCACCGGAGATCGAACCCATGAACCGACGAAGTTTTCTCGCCCGCGCCGCAGCCTCCTTCCCCGCCATCATCCGCGCCCGCGGCCAGTCTTCCGGCCGCTTCAACGTGCTCTGGATCCTTGGTGACGACCTCGGCTGCGAGGTCAACTGCTATGGGTATAAAGGCGTGCGCACGCCCAACATCGACCGCCTGGCGAGCGAAGGCGCCCGCTTCACTCAATTCCATACCACCGCGCCGGTCTGCTCCGCTTCACGCTCGGCGTTCAACGTCGGCCTGTACCAGACCACCACGGGAACCCACAATCACCGCAGCCACCGCCAGGACGGCTATCATCTGCCGGATGGCGCGCGCCTGATCACGGACCGGTTCCGCGACCAGGGCTACTTCACCTGCAACGTGCGGGAAATAGCGGAAGGCGTCACTGGCAACGGCAAAACGGATTTCAACTTCGTTGCCCCCAAACCTTTCGACGGCACGCACTGGAATCAGCGCAAGCCCGGCCAGCCGTTCTACGGCCAGGTGAACTTCACCGCGCCGCACAAAGGACCCGCCTTCATCGAAGCGCGGAAGCAGAAGTCCCTCATCGACCCGGCCAGGGTGGAGCTTCCACCCAACTATCCCGATCACCCCGTGGTGCGGGACGAAGTGGCCAATTACCTCGACGCGGTGCAGCTGCTCGACCACAAAGTCGGCGTGCTCCTCGACCGGCTGGCGGCGGACAAGCTGCTCGACAATACCGCCATCTTCTTCTTCGGCGATAAC
>DATJFH010000281.1:0-11013 GCA_035495815.1 Bryobacteraceae bacterium | reverse complement strand
TGGCGGTGGTGACGCCGGACGGCATCGTGGGGAAAGTGATCGCCGCGTACCCCACGGCTTCGCAGGTCGTGCTGGTAACCGACACCGCGTTCGCCGCCGGCGTCATCTCCCAGAAGAACCGCGTGCACGGAATCCTCAAGGGCCAGGGATACGCGCTCTGCCGTGTCGACAGAGTACAAGCGGAGGAAAAGGTGGAGCCCGGCGAGTGGTTCTACACCTCCGGCGACGACCGCGTATTTCCGAAGGGCATACCCGCCGGCCAGGTGAGGGTGGTGCGCCCCGGCGGCGCCTTTCAGGAGATCCTGCTCGATCCGGCCGGTCTGCAGAACGGCATCGAAGAGGTGCTGATCGTTCTCGAAGGCGTGCACGAGCAGATTCCGGAATTGCCCAACGCTGCGCAGTCGGTTCATTTGCAGTCGCCGCCCCCCGAAGATCCGGGAGCCGCTCCGCAGAACCGGTCCGGTTCGGCCGCCGCCGGAACCGACGCCGACCGGCTGCGGGATCGCTATAAGGCCATCGGCGAGGCGCAGGGGCACAAATTCGGCGAAGGCGGTCCGGGCGCCAAGCCCGCTGATTTCAACGCTCCGCTCCTGCCCGCGTCACCGGCCGCCAAACCGTCTGCGCCGGCTTCCCCGGGTCAGTCTGCGCCGGCTTCCCCCGGTCAGTCTGCGCCCGCCGCGCCTGCCCGTCCCGCCGCACGGCAATGACCTACTCGAGCGATCGCATTCTGCTCGGCAGCCAGCGGGAGAGCAGGGTTTCCAGATTCCGCCCGTGGGTGCTGTTCGTGATCCCGCTGTTCGCGATCCTGTTCCAGGTGTACATCCCGCTGTTCTTCCAGTTCCTCAACTACCTGGACCTGCCGCTGCTCGTGACCGTGTATTTCGCCCTGATGCGCCGCAGCCCGGTCGCGGGAACGTTCATCGGAGCCTTTATCGGCCTCGCCCAGGATTCGCTGTCCAAAAACCCGCTGGGGATTTACGGAATCGTAAAAACGCTGGTCGGCTATTTCGCCGCCTCGGTGGGGCTGCGATTCGACGTCGATCATACCTTCATTCGTCTGCTGCTCGGCTTCTTCTTTTTCTTCTTCCACCAGTTCTTCTCCTGGGTGATGGCGCGCGCGATGCTCGGCCAGCAGGTCAATTTCGATTTGCAGCGGACGCTGGTGGTGGGATTGCTGAACGCCGTAGTGGCGCTGTTCCTGTTTCATTTCCTGGACCGGCTGCGAGAGGCCGTCTGAAGCCCCCGCGGTTTTGACTTTTGACGGGACTTTTTCTTCTGCTACCCTGTCCCCGTGGATGCCCTGACGGAGACCGAAGTGCGCGTGCTGGCGTCGCTGATCGAAAAGGAGAGCACGACGCCGGAATACTACCCGCTGTCGCTCAACGCCCTGATGCTGGCGTGTAACCAGAAAACCAACCGGGACCCGGTGGTTTCCTACGATGAAGCCGCCGTGAGCGAAGCGATCGACTCGCTGCGCGCCAATCGCCTGGCCCGGCGCTCCTCGGCGCACAGCCGTGTGGAAAAGTACGAGCACAGCTTTTTGGAAGTCTTCAATCTCGGCCGCAGGGAGCTGGCGCTGCTCTGCACTCTGATGCTGCGCGGTCCGCAGACGGTGGGCGAGTTGAAGGACCGCAGCGAGCGGATGCGGTCGTTCTCCGATCTGGAGGAAGTGGAGGCCTGCCTGGAGAGCCTCATGCATTGGGAGCCCGTTCCTTTGGCGGCGCGTCTGCCGCGCCAGCCGGGGATGAAGGAACCGCGTTACATGCATCTGCTCAGCGGCGACGCCGAGCCCGCCGCGGCGCCGGTGGCGGTGGAGCGCGCCGCGCCGCTGCAGGAGCAAATCGAAGCGCTGCGGACGGAGCTGCGCGAACTGCGCGAAGAGTTCGCCCGGTTCCGGCGCCAGTTCGAGAGCTGACCCGCCGGTCCGCCGTTTCTGTAGACTGGAATCATGAGATCGGTAGCCGTCGCCGGCATCGGCAAGACACGTTTCGGCGCCTTTCCAGACCGCGATCTGCGCTCGCTGGCGGTGGAAGCCGGCGGAAAATGCCTTGCCGACGCGAATGTCGACCCGTCGAAAGTGGAGGCTTTCTTCCTGGGCAATTTCGCCGGGCCGTCGTTCGCCGGACAGAATCATCTGGCGCCGTACATCTCGAACGCCCTGGGCATCCACGAAGTCCCGGCGACCCGGATCGAGGCGGCCTGCGCTTCGAGCGGATCGGCCTTCTTCCACGCGGTGTCCGCGGTGGGCGCGGGACTCTACGACGTGGTCATGGTGGTGGGAGTCGAGAAAATGACGTCGCAGCCGACCGCGCGGGTGACGGAGATTCTGGCCGCCGCCGGAGACTGCGGCGGCGAGATCCGCGCGGGCTCCACCTTCCCGTCCCTGTTCGCTATGATTGCCCGGCGCCATATGCATGACTTCGGAACGCGCCGCGAGCATCTGGCCGCGGTGGCCGTCAAGAACCACGCCAACGGCGCGCTGAATCCGGACGCCCATCTGCGCAAGCCGATTACGCTCGAACAGGCCATGGCGGGCAAGCCGGTGGCCGATCCGCTGAACCTGTATGACTGCTCGCTGATCAGCGACGGCGCGGCCGCGGCGATCGTCATGGCGGCGGAACGCGCCCGCGACTTCCCGGGCAAGCCGGTGCGCGTGCTCGGCATCGCGCAGGCGTCCGACTACCTGGCGCTCGACCAGAAGGCGGACATCACGACTTTCCCGGCGGTGAAAGCGGCGGCGGCGAAGGCTTACAAGATGGCCGGCGTGGGTCCGGACGAGATCGAATTCGGCGAGCTGCACGACTGCTTCACCATCGCCGAAATCGTGGCGCTCGAAGACCTGGGCTTCGTCCCGCGCGGACAGGGCGGCTTCTGCTCGGCCGCCGGCTTCACCGCGCGCTCGGGCGCGAAGCCGATGAACGCCAGCGGCGGGCTCAAGGCGAAGGGCCATCCGGTGGGGGCGACCGGCGTGGGCCAGATCTGCGACGTAGTCCAGCAGATCCGCGGCGAAGCCGGCGAGCGGCAGCTACCGCGCCACTCGCTGGGTCTCGCGGAAAACCTGGGCGGATCCGGCGCAAGCTGCGTGGTCACCATTCTGGGCGCGTCATGACGGGCACTGTTTATACTGAGACGGTGGTGTACACAGCCCCGCCGGCGTTCGAGAAAGACGTTCCCTACCAGGTGGCGATCGTGTCGCTCGACGAGGGCGGCCGGGTGACCGGACGCGTCGAGGGCGCGCGAGTCTCGATCGGAGACCGGGTCGCGCTGGCCGGCGAGCGCGAGGGCGTTCCTTTCTTCAGGAAGAGCGAATGAAACTGGCCGAACGGATGGACCGGATTCTTGTCGAATCCGCTTTTGAGGTACTGGTGCGCGCACGCGCGCTCGAAGCCACGGGCCGCAGCGTGGTCCACCTGGAGATCGGCGAGCCCGACTTCCCCACGCCCGCCCATATCGTCGCCGCCGCCAAAGCCGCGCTGGACGAGGGTTGGACGCACTACGGTCCGACGCAGGGCTACCCCGAACTGCGGGAGGCGGTGGCCGCGCATGTGTCGTCGACGCGTGGCATCGAGGCCGGACCCGAGCACGTGTGCATCGTGCCGGGGGGCAAGCCGATCCTCTTCTTTCCCATGCTGGCCCTGCTCGAGCCGGGCGACGAGGTGATTTATCCCGATCCGGGATTCCCCATCTACCAGTCCATGACGCAGTTCCTGGGCGCGACACCGGTACCCATCCCGCTGCTCGAGAGCCGGGGCTTTTCGTTCGACCTCGATGCGCTGCGCGACAAGCTGTCGGGCAGGACCCGGATGCTGATCCTGAACTCGCCGCAGAATCCCACCGGCGGCGTGATCCCGGCCGAGGAGATCCGGATCATCGCCGACCTGGTGCGCGACCGCGACCTGATCGTGCTCTCCGACGAGATCTATTCGCGGATCTATTACGGCGAGCGTCCGGCGTCGATCGCCAGCCTGCCCGGAATGCAGGAGAAGACGATCATCCTCGACGGCTTCTCCAAAACCTACGCCATGACGGGCTGGCGCATGGGCTACGGGGTGATGCCGGAGTGGCTGGTGGACGCCGTCAACAAGCTGATGGTGAATTCCAATTCCTGCACCGCCAGTTTCACGCAGCGCGCCGGGATCGCCGCTTTGAACGGACCGCAGGATGAAGTGGACCGGATGGTCGCCGAATTCGCCCGCAGACGGTCGGCCTTCTGCGAGGGATTGAACCGCATCCCCGGAGTGCGCTGCGCGCCTCCCGGCGGGGCGTTCTATGCCTTCGCCAACATCACCGGAACGGGAATGGATTCGAGGACCGCCGCCGATTTCCTGCTCAACACCGCGGGTGTGGCGTGCCTCAGCGGGGCGGCGTTCGGGAAATACGGCGAAGGGTACGTCCGGTTCAGCTACGCCAATTCCTACGAGAACCTGATGGAAGCGGTGAAGCGGATCGAATCGGCGCTGGCGGGCCGTTACCCGAAGATTTCCGCGCCAGTGAGCTGAACGCCGTATTCGGGGATAGACAGGGAAGCGACTTCTGTCACGGAGCTGTCTGCATACACCTGTAGCGCGCGCCGTACCGGATCGACGACCCAGCTGTGGGGGACGCCCCAGTCTCTGTATTCCTGCAGTTTCTCCAGCACCGCCGAATATCGGTCATCAGGCGAGCC
Source organism: Bryobacteraceae bacterium (assembly GCA_035495815.1). Lineage (GTDB taxonomy): Bacteria > Acidobacteriota > Terriglobia > Bryobacterales > Bryobacteraceae > DATJFH01. The sequence continues at coordinate 6,347 of DATJFH010000281.1, read as the reverse complement.
TGGCGATAGTCGTCTATCGAAACGGCGGACGGCTCCCAACGGGAAGATCGCTATTGGAAGAAGATCGTATCGCTGACGATTTCAGTGCCGGTAAAAAGGCAGGGCCCGCCGCGGAAGCGGTAGTTCGGCACGATCTTCATGATTGCCGCCCTGACGGCCTCAGGGTCTTCACTTCCCTCCTCCATCGAAATGACGATCCGCGGATGGAAGCTGCGGATGGTATTCTCTCCTCCGGCCACCATGCGTCCCGCCGCGCCTTTGATATCGGCCTTGATGATATCCACTCGAGGGAGAGCGAGTTCGGCGACCATTTTGTCCACCGTAGTTACGGGGATGTCGGCGATCACCCTGGAACCGGGCACATGCTCGACAAAGCTGTCGCCGGCCGCCCCGTTTCCGTTGGAGTAGAAGATGAGCCGCTTTTCCTCGTCCCAAATACCCTTGGGATAGATAATGACCCGACCGGAAGCGACCTCTTTCACAAAGTTGCGGCGCAGGCATTCGATGGCCTCCGGTGACGGCTCGATGGCAATTACCTTGGCAGCACCCGCGTCAAGAGCCGTTTTGACATACGTTCCGACGTGCGCCCCGCCGTCGAGCACGATATCGCCGGCCTTCACTCCACCGGTTTCCGCGTCGCCGTAGATTTTCCGTTTCTGCTGCGCCAGCAGTATGTTGATAATCTCGTCACTCGTGTCGGGGACCCAATACTCGCCGTCCGGTGTAGACCACAGTTTGTAGCCGGGTTCCTTGCGTACGAGCCGCGTTTTCGCTCTGATTTCCGCCGCCAGTTCGTCCTGCCGGATTTTTACGGCGCCATCCCGAACCGCTTGCCAGGTCGTGCAGAACGGGCTGTTCTTCACACCGTAGGCGAATGGCAGAATGGCCAGGCCAGGATAGAAATTGAGTGCAGTCCATAGAACCGCAATGGCAATCGAAAAGAAGATGGTCGCTTGCAGTGCGAACCATGCAACCGCATTTAAGGGTTTTGCTTGGGTTGACGCCATGAAGAGTATGATCGGCGCGAAAGCGCGATTTCATTACTGTGGGGCAGATTGGTCTGGCGCTGTCCTGTCTTGGAGAATTTGCCAGGCCCCGACGCCGCCTTCGCCAACATCAACCCCGAACGGGAATAGATCCAGGACCGCGCCCATTTCCTGCTCCACACCGCCGGTGTCGCCAATTCCTACGAGAACCTGATGGGAGTGGTGAAGCCGATCGAATCGGCGCTGGCGGGCGGGTTGAACGCCGCATTGCGAAGAAGGACGGCGCGGCGATCCACTGTCATTGCTCGCTCAGGGTTCGCTTCAGCGTCCGAATCACCTCCGGATTCCGGCCTCCGTTCAACTCGGCGGCCAGCCGCGCCTCGCCCCGCGCTTCGTCCCGACGGCCCTTCGCCAGCAGCGTCTGCGCCAGCATCCAGTGCGGCTTGAACCAGCGCGGCGCGGCCTGTATCGCTCCGCGCAGACACTTTTCGGTCTGGAAGAAATCGTCCTGCCGCGCGTGCAGCGTGGCCAGGCTGTACCAGGCGTTGTGCGGATCCTCCGCGGTCTTCGTCGCGCGGTACCCGGCTTCGAGAGCCTGCTGCCAGGCGCGCAGCTGCGACACCGGATCCCCGGCCGCCCTCGCCGCCTCGGCCATGCGCCGCGAGTACCAGATGTCCGCCGTCAGTCCCCAGGCGCGTACCCGCTGGTATTGAAGCGCCGCGTCCGGACTGCTTCCCGAATCGAGGTCCAGCCGCAGCCGCTCGAGCAGATAGTCGGCTGCCAGCAGTCTCGCGGCCAGCACGGCCAGGACGATCGAGAGCGGCGCCCAGACCAGAGGGGACAACCGGTTGGGAGCGCCCACCGGTTTACCCTGCGACACCAGCATCGCCGTGACGAGGTAGAAGTACAAAGCCGTGGGCGCGGTGAACACCACGAACTGGTTCGCCACCAGCCCCGCGGCAAAGCAGGCCCCGAGCAGGCCGCCCAGCGCGCCTTCAGCTCTTTGGGCCTGCGTCAGGGCCAGCGCGATCAGAGCCATCAGCGCAACCAGACCGAACGCGCCCTGCGCGGTGAGCGCGTCGAGCAGGATGTTGTGCGCCGACTCGTGATAAAAATCCGGGTACGCCCGCGACAGCGCGGCCGATTGGACGGCCGGGAATCCGGTGGAGAAAGTCTCCGGGCCGGCGCCGATCAACCAGTGCCGTCCTGCCAGCGCCAGGGAATCGCGCCACAGCAGCAGGCGCGCGCCGCCCCAGGCGTCCTCGGCGTACCATCGCGCGCGACTGCGCAACATCTGTCCGCCGGGCGAGTAATAGAACACGCCCAGGGCAACCACCCCCGCCGCCCCCAGCAGCGCCACGCGGCGCGGAATACGGCGCCCGAACCAGAACCACAGATACACCGCGCCGGCCAGCAGCGCCAGCATCGCCCCGCGCGTGCCGCTGAGCACGATGGCGACGCTGCCCAGCGCCGCCGCCGCCGCGCCCGCGCGCTTCCACCATCCACGCTCCTCGACGGTGTAGAGAGCCGCTCCCAGAAACACCGCGAACACCAGGTAACCGGCGAAGTAGCTGACATACCCCAGCGTGGAGGGCGGCCGGACGATCGTCCAAACGCCTTCGCCGACATGATAGGCCTGCTTCGGCAGCCAGGGATCGAGGCCGAAGTACTGCGCGACGCCGTAGAGCGAAACCGGAATCGCGGCGGCTGCCGAGGCCCTCAGATAAGCCCGCAGACGTCCGCCGCCGGCCATATCCGCCGCCGCGGCGAGCGCGAACAGCAGCGCCGCCAGCTGCGTGATCAATCCGAAGCGGCGCCAGTTCGTGCCGAACACCGAAAGATCCGGGCGGCTTGAAAAGACGCTCGACAGGATCAGCGACCCTGCCGCCGCCGCGCACACCGCCAGCAGCCGGCGACCTTCTCGCCGCGCCGTCAGCCTGCCGGGCGCGGTCCAGGGCAGCGCCGCCGCCACGCCCAGCAGAAGCAGCGCGACCTTCGGCGTGACGTCGTAAAAAAACAGCAGCCCGGGCGCGATCAGAAGCGGAACCAGCGCGACGATCAGGGGCAGCGCCACGTCAGCAGGTAACCGGCTCGCTCGAAAGCTGCTGCGCGTCCACTTTGGGTTTGAGCGGCTTGAATACGCGCCGCGCGGCCTGGTTCAGCCAGATCTCCGCCGGGAAGCCGTAGACGTCGTGATCGAGCCGCCACCGCGCCGGTATGGCCAGCAGCGCATGCGCCAGGCGCGTGAAGCTGTCCTTCCGGTGGATGGAAACCGGCACCCGATGAAACGCCATGCGCATGTACTCCCGCATGGTCTGCAGCCGCTCGTGCTTCTTGCCGTTCATCCAGGGCAGCACCTGGTAGCGCGGGAAGAAGTCCGACCACTCTTCGAACGTCTTCGGCACATGGATTCCCAGCTCGAACGCCCGCTCCATCACCGGCGCGCCGGGATAGGGGGAAAAGATGTTGGTCCAGAATTCGGCCCCCGGGTACCGGCGGCAGATGTCCATGATCAGCCGCACGCTCTCCCGCTGCTCCTTCTCCGTCTCGCCGGGATAGGCGAAGATCATGTTGAAGGACGGCCGTATGCCGGCCGCGTGCAGCTTCGCGGCCGCCGCGTAAATGGTCTCGATCTTCTGGAAGCCGTCCTTGTTCATCAGCTTCAGGACGCGCATGGAGCCGGAATCGGCCCCCATGGCGATCTGGCTCAGCCCGGCGCGCTTGAAAACCTTCAGCTCGTCCACCGTGAAGCGGTCCACCAGGTTGGTCGACGCCTGGATGCTCCAGTCGAACTTCGCATTCTTGCGCACCAGCCCTTCGGCGATTCCGAAGGCGCGCTCCGTGTCGACCAGGAAATTGTCGTCGACGATCCACAGCAGCTGCAGCCTGTAGCGCGAGACCACGTCCATCGTCTCCTCGACCACCTGGTCCGGGTCGAGCGCGTTCCACTGGCGCCCATATACGCCGGCGTTGGTGCAGTAGCCGCAGTTGTACGGGCAGGCGAGGCTCGAAATGTACATGGCCCAGCGCCGCCCGCAGGTGCGCTCGTAGGCGTTGAAATCCGCCAGGTGATAAGCCTTCGGCGGCAGGTCGCGAATGGACTTCAGCGGCCGCGGCGGATTGAACACCAGCCGCCCGTCCTCCTTGTAGCCGACGCCGGGTATGCCGGCCAGCGAAGCCCGGTCCTCCAGCCGCCGCACGACTTCGAGCAGCGCGTCCTCGCCCTGTCCCCGGACCACCACGTCGATGCATTCGGCGGCCAGCGTCTGATCCGGCAGCAGCGAAGGATGCCATCCGCCAAGCACCACCGGCAGGTCGGGATAGAGCGCTTTGGCCGCCCGGGCGATCTGCGCCGTCTCGCGGATCATGGGGCCGGTGACCAGCGACACGGCCAGGCACAGGGCGTCGCTCAACTCCTCCAGCGCCGCCTTCTGGAAGTCGGGGGTGATGGTGGAATCGATGATGCGGATCTGGTAGCCGGCTCGCAGCAGGGGCGTCGAAACCGCCAGGATGCCCAGCGGCGCGGTAGCTTCCTGACTGGAAAACGCCGGAAAGAAAAAGACGATCTTCTTAGAAGGCATGCTCAGCGGTCATCCCATTCATAGTGTACGGCGGGCGCGCACCGGCCGGGTGTTAATTGTTCGCGGAAGGCGCCAGGCCCTTGGTTCACGGTGTTTTAATGGTGAGTGATGCCGGAACCGGACAAAATCCTATTACCGGCCCTCGACCGGTTACGCGCGCGATGGCGCATGGTGGCGGTGGCGTGCGGCGTAGCCGCCTCGCTGGCGCTGGCGGTCAGCCTGCTGCTCACGAAAGAGTACACGGCGGTTTCGCGACTGGTGATCGATCCGCCCGCGGGCAGCGATCCGCGCGCCTCCACGGCCGTGAGCCCGATCTACCTGGAGTCGCTGCGCAGCTACGAGGTGTTCGCTTCGAGCGACGATCTGTTTTCCAAAGCCGCGCGACGTTTCGGCTTGCGGCGGAGTTCGGCCCCGCTGGACAGGCTCAAGAAATCCGTCCTCAAGGCGGAAGTGCCCCGGAACACGCGCATCCTCGAAATCCGCGCCACCCTGCCGGATCCCAATACCGCGCACGAACTGGCGCTGTACATCGCCGAGGAGACCGTGAAGCTGAACCAATCGGTGAGCCGCGAAGGCGATCAGGAGCTGACGTCGGGCGCGGAAAAGCAGGTGGAGCTGGCGCGGGCGCGGCTGCAGTCGGCCGAGCAGGCCTGGAGCGAGGCCGCTGCCCGGGCGCCGGCGGAGCCTCTGCAGGCCGAGCTCGAAGCCGACCAGGAATTGCGCAGCAGCCTGCAGCGCGACCTGGCCTCCTCGCAGGCGCTGCTGCCGGATTCCGACGAGCGCACCGGACGCTTCCGGCGGCAGCTCGACTCCTTGCAGCGCAGCATGGCGTCGAAGTACAAGCAGCTGGCCGAGCGCTCGGCGCGGCTGAACCGGCTGGCCTCGGAGCGCACGGCGGCGGAGACGGCGGCCAAGGCGGCGGAAGCGCGCCTGCAGGATGTCCGGTCCACGCTCGGGTCGCGCGGGGAGCGCCTGCGGATCATCGATCCGGGCGTGGCGCCCGAGCGTCCGTCGTTCCCGAATGCGCCGCTCAATGTGGGGATCGCCCTGTTCGCGGCCTTCGTGCTGTCAGTCCTCGGCCTGATGCTGGAGGCCAGCTATACGGCCCAGCGGGTCGAGCAGAGCCGGCGCTCGATCCGGGTTGCGGGCCGTCATGATTGAGTCCGCTCTCCGGCCGCGGTGGCTCTGGGCGTCGATCGCCATCGGCGCTTACGCCTCTTTGATCGCGCTCATGCGCACGCCGCTCGCCGCGGCCACGCTGGCGGCGCCGGCTTTGCTGTTGGGCCTGGCATGGTGGATCCTGAGCGGTCCGGCGAACCGCTGGCTGATCGCGTTTCTCTGCTCCGCCGTCCTGCTGCCGCCGCTGCCTATCGAGCTGGGCGATTCCGGACCGCATCCCTGCCTGGTGGTCGCCGCCCTGGGACTGGCCTCCGGGTTGTTGCGCGTCGGCGGCTGGCGGGTCCCCGCCGACGGGCTGAGCCGCGCGATCCTCCTGTTGTTCTTCGTGCTGCTCGCCAGCGCCGCTTTGGCGGCGTTCTATTCCGGCCCGGCAATCGCCGCCGGAACGCTCGCCCGCGTGATTCTGTTCGGCATCTCCGTCTATTTGTACTTCTACATCGCCAGCGGACCGGGGGCCCCGGAGTGGAGCGCCGCGCGAACCGTGTTCCTGGCGGCGTCCGCCTCCGCGCTGTTCGCCTGCGTCGATTTCTACTTCCAGTTCCCGGCCCCCGCCGGCTTCGGACCCCAATACGTCTGGCTCGACAGCGGCGTCTACCGCCGG
>DATJFH010000280.1:0-15330 GCA_035495815.1 Bryobacteraceae bacterium | reverse complement strand
TTTCCCACTTCCTGCGCCCGCTCACGGCGTCGATGGCGATCAGCTTTGCATCCAGCGTGCCCATGTACAGGGTTTTATCGAGGATTGCCAGACCGCGGTTCACCTTGCCGCAGCAGGGATAGGTGATTTCCGGCAGCGGATGCGTGTAGCTCCAGTAAACCCGCGCGGTGCGCGCGTCGATAGCGACGATCGTGTTGGGCGGCCCGGTGAAGTACATTACGCCGTCTACAACGAGCGGGGTCGTCTCGAACTTCTCGATCGACCGGGCCTGCCACACCCATTCGAGCTGCAGCCCGGCGACGTTGCCGGCTTGGATCTGCGCGAGCGCGCTGTGGTGCGTCCCGGCATAGCCTCCGTTGTAGGTTAGCCAATTTTGCGGCTCGGAAGCGGCGTTGCGAATACGGTCGGGGGTGATTTGCGCGGAAGCCAGGGCGGCAAGCAGCGGCAAAGTCAGAATCTTCACGGGCGGTCTCCTTCTTTTTCTTTGAGAGCGGCCAGATATGCGACCAGGTCCTCGAAATCCCGCTCGCCCGGTTTGCCTTGGAAGGCCGGCATCGGCGACTTCTTCACCAGGCTGTGTTCGAGGATGTCCTCCTTGAGGAGGGTCCGCAGACCGTTCTTGTCTCTCAACTGGATGGAGAAAGTATCCTCGTTCATCCGGATACCGGAGATCTGCCCGCCGGATTTCATGCGTGCATGGACTGTCCAGTAATCCGGTGAGACCACGTCGTCGGGATTCAGGATCGACCTTTGCAGGCTGCCGAGCGAGCGCCGGCTTCCAATGCCGGTCAGGTCCGGGCCGACGGCGCCTCCGCTCCCGCCGATAGTGTGACAGTTTGCGCAGGCGTGAGCTTTGAACACCGTCTCCCCGCGCGCCGCGTCGCCTTTCGCCCGCTCCGCGGCCTGCCCTACGCTGAGAGATTGAACGTATCCTACGATCTGCCAGATCTGCCGTCCTTCGCCGTTGTAGGCGGGCATGGCGGTTCCGGGGATCCCTTTAGCGACGAGCTGGAACAGCGCTTCATCGGAATCGCCGCGGCGGAATGCGCCGGTCCTCAGGTCAGGTCCTCCTGCGCCTCCGGCTCCGTTCGGCCCATGACACGCGGCGCACTGGCCGCGAAACAATCGGGCGCCTTCGGACAAATCGCCGGCACTCTTGAACGGGTTGGATCGCGCCACGCTATGCTGCGCGGCAAGCGGCAGGCCGCCCGCGAGCATCGCCAGCGACAAGGCGAGGCGGATTCGGATTTCCATGCAAGCAAGTATCGCAGAAGCGGGGCCCCGGCAGGCCAACGCGCTCGTCCTGCCCGGTGTGGAAACCAAGTCACCGCACTTGCCCAATATACCCCTATTCCGATATAGTTTAGGGTATATGAAGGCAAGCAACGGAGAGTGGAAAACTCATCTTGCAGGCAGGATGCCGGCGCATCTGGCCGCCGAACTTGACATTTTCGAGAATGAAGTCGCGCTCAAGAAACAGGGCAAGATCGAGGACCGCATCTTCGCCGAGACACGCCTCCGCCGCGGATCCTACGGCCAGCGTTACGACAATGGCCAACGGCACGACGGCCGGGCGAAACAAACGCTGTCCTATCCGAGCGACGGTACGAAGGGTCCCCACACCTTGTGGGACGCCCCCGGGATGCAGCGCATCAAAATCCCGTTCGGTGACTTGAACGCCGCCCAGCTCGAGACTCTGGCGGAGCTGGCCGAGGAGTACTCCGACGGCATTGCCCACATCACCACACGGCAGGATTTCCAGCTCCACTTCGTCCACATCGAGGATACGCCTTCCATCATGCGGCGGCTGGCGGCGGTGAATATCACGACGCGCGAAGCCTGCGGCAACACGGTCCGCAACGTAACGGCCTGCCCCATCGCCGGCGTCTGCCGCGAGCAGGCTTTCGACGTTACGCCCTACGCCAAGGCGACCGCATATTTCATGCTCGGCCATCCCGACTGCCAGGATTTCGGACGGAAATTCAAGATCGCCTTCTCCGGATGCCGGGACAGCGCCTGCGGCCTGATCATGCTGCACGACTTTGGCGCCCTCGCCGTCGTACGCGGCGGCAAGCGCGGGTTCGAAGTCTACATGGGCGGAGGCCTGGGCTCGGTGCCGCAGCAGGCCAAGCTGTTCGATGAATTCCTGCCCGAAGAGGAACTGCTTCCCATCGCGCAAGCCACCGCACGCGTATTCGCGCGGCTGGGAGAAAAGAAGAATCGCAACACCGCCCGGTTGAAATTCCTGGTGACCAAACTGGGCATGGACGAGTTCAAGCGGCTGGTGCTCGCCGAGCGGGCTACGCTTCCCTACGATCCGGCCTGGACCGCCTATCTGAAGGACATTCCGAATTACCAGGAGACTCCCCTGAAGACTCCTGCGCTGCTGCAGATCGGTTCGGCGCGTCCGGACTGGTTCGACGAATGGCATCGCACCAACGTCTATCCGCAGCGGCAGACCGGTTACGCCACCGTCACCATCGCGCTGCCGCTCGGCGACATCACGGCCGACCAGCTGCGCAGCGTCGCCGACATGGCGCGCAAGTACGTCAAGGAAACGATTCGTACGACTGTCGAGCAGAACATGGTCCTGCGCTGGGTCACCGAAGCGGATCTCCCGGCGCTCTACAGCGAGCTAAAAGCGGTGGGACTTGCCGCGCCGGGGGCGGGGACCATCGTCGACGTCGCCGCCTGCCCGGGAACCGACACCTGCAAGCTCGGCATCGCCTCCTCACGCGGTCTTGCGGGCGAGCTGCGCATGCGGCTCTCCGAGCGCAGCTACGAAATGGATGAGGCCGTCAGCGGCCTGCATATCAAGATCAGCGGCTGCTTCAATTCCTGCGGCCAGCATCACATCGCGGACCTCGGATTTTATGGCGTCAGCCGCCACAAGAACGGGTACACGGTGCCGCATTTCCAGGTTGTCCTCGGTGGCATGTGGGAGCGGAACGCCGGCTCCTACGGGCTGGCCATCGGAGCCATTCCATCCAAGCGCGTCCCGGCGGCGGTAGACCGCATCACGAAGCGTTACCTCGAACAGCGCGCCGCAGGCGAGTCATTCCACCATTTCGTTACGCGGATCGGCAAGTCGGAATGCAAGCGGATGATCGACGACCTGACCGAAGTGCCGCGCCATGAAGAAGACCCGTCCTATTACACCGATTGGGCCGATGCCCGCGAGTTCACCACCGGCGACCTCGGCGTCGGGGAGTGCGCCGGAGAAGTGGTGGCCCCGACCGATTTCCAGTTGACGGCCTGCGAGCGCGAAGCCTTCGAAGCCCAGCTCCGTCTGGAAGCCGGCGACATCGCCGCGGCCGCAACCATCGCCTACCAGTCGATGGAGCACGCCGCGCTGGCCCTGCTCAAGCTGCAGGTGACGCTTCCTCCGGACGATCCGGACGGCATCGTGGCAGCGTTCCGCAGGCATTTTTACGACACCCAGCTTTTCTTCGACCCGTTCACCGGCGGTAAGTTCGCGCAGTACTATTTCCAGGCGCACGAGCGGCGGGGAGGGCAGTATAATGCGGAATCGGTTCACTACCTGATCGAGGAAGCGCAACTGTTCATCGAGGCGGCCCACAGCTGCTACGCCCGCATGGCGGCGCAACCGGCGGCGGTGACCGCATAGAGACTGATGAATTCCATCCAACACGTAAGAGTCAAAATCTTCGCGGTCGAACCTGTGTCCATCGACCTCGGCGAGGCGATTCCCGTATTCCATCGCTGGATTCAGGACCACGCCTGTCCCGAAATGCTCATCGATGTCGCCGATTACCGCCACGTGCCGAACGGCCCGGGCGTGATGCTGATCGGCCACGAGGCCAATTACAGTCTGGATAACACGAAAGGCCGCCTGGGGCTTCTCTATGCGCGGAAACAGGCGGGCGGAGACGCCCAGAAAAATCTGCGGCAGGCGTATCAAGCCGCGGTGTCGGCGTGCAGAAGACTCGAACAGGAACCCGCCTTTGCCGGAAAGCTGGTGTTTGAGGACGGCGCCTGCGAGATCTCCATAAACGACCGGATGCTGGCTCCAAACCGCGACGAAACCTATCTTGCGCTGCGGCCTGAATTCGACCGCTTTCTGGCCGATATGTGGGGGCCGGAAGGCTACGCGATCGAAAGAACAGGCGAGCCGCGGGAGCTGTTCCGGGTAATGGCCCGGAGAGCCGGCTGATCGAACGGTCCAGACGCGGCAGTCAGATCAGACTCAGGGCTATCCGCTCGTTAACGGTGTAATGCGAGTTGCCTCCGGCAGCAGGGAATCCGAAGACGGTTGGGTATCGGCCCACGGCGGAAGCGGCCGGCTGCCACGCCATGCAACAATGGAGACGAGTTCCGCCTCGCATGGACCACCACACCGGCTTCCGCGCGATTCTTCTCATTCTGATCTGTTTTCTTCTGTCCTGCCCCGACTCAAAGAGGACAGCGACGCTGCCCTTCGGCGGAGTCAATCGTCCCGCCGGCGGCCAGAAGCTCCAGGGCGCGGTCGAAGTTATCGGCTGGGCGCTGGCCGACAGCGGCATCGAATCGGTCTCTCTTTACGTCGACCGCGCCTTTCACGCAAAGGCCTCGATCGGGCTCCCGCGGGCGGACGTCGCCGCCGCCTACCCGAAAGCCACCGGGGGCGCAGAATCGGGATGGCGCGCCACTCTCGACACCACCACATTCTCTTCCGGCTGGCATGAGCTTACCGTGCAGGCGGTATCGAAGGCAGGGACGACCCGCGACCTCGCCTCGCTGACATTCCTGAGGGGACAGTAGCTCAAACGGATCTGCGCAACCGTACTTCCCGAAGGGTGTATGATTGATCAAGACCGGCGCGCCACTTGATCCAGGATGTTGTTTCCTGGAGCAGAGCAGATCATGACTTCAAACGATCTGAAGGGATCAGCGGCGGACCATACTGCACTCGAAGAGCCAAAGCTCGAGCCGCCTCTCCCGCCGGTGGGGTTCCGCCGGCTTGTCTGTCACGATGACCAACCCTTCGAGATCGTCCCCGATTCGCTGGTCTTTCCGGAAGTTCCCGCCAAACTATATGAATCCGTATTCGATTTCGGCTGCGGCTGCGGACGCATCGCCCGCCAGTTGCTTTGCCAGACCCCGAAGCCTCTGCGGTACACGGGCGTCGACATACACCGGGGAATGGTCGACTGGTGCCGCGAGAACCTGACCGTCATCGACCCGAATTTCACCTTCCACCATCACGACGTCTGGAACCTCGGCCTCGGGCCGGACAACACGCGGCAGAGAACGGCTCCGTTCCCCGTTGAAAGCGGCTCCGTCTCCCTGGTCGTCGCCCACTCCGTTTTCACTCATCTCTACAAGGACCAGACGGAATTCTATCTGTCCGAAGTGGCCCGAATCATGACGGACGGCGGGATGGCGCGCACAACCTGGTTCCTCTTCGACCGCAGCTCGTTTCCCATGCTGTTCGATTTTCAGGTGAGCCTGTTCATCAACGAAATCGATCCGACGAACGCCGTCATTTACGATTGGCAATGGTTTCTGCAACTGGTTCGGAGCAGCGGGCTCAGAGTGAGCAGGACGATCCCGCCTTCCATCCCCGGGCACCAGTGGCAGATCTTTCTGCAGAAGAGAACGAGCCCCGGCGACTCTGACGAGTTCCCCGGCTCACCCGAAGCTCTTCGCATGATGTGCGCTCCGACGGTAACGGTCCAGGCGCAGACGAAAACCGCGCCTCGCCCCTTAATCGGATCCGGGAAGCTGCGTTTCACCGGAGATGCCGGGGAAGCGGAATTCCGGAGCCGCTGCGGGGAGCTGGACTGGTGGTATCACAGCTACTACTTTGATAACGGCTTCAGCGTGCGGGGAGATTACGACATCGGAGCCGATGTCGCCCACTATGGTTTCCCGGAATCGATGGCTGGCCTGCGGGTCCTTGATGTCGGTACCGGCGCAGGATGGTTCGCTCACTACTTCGAGCAGCTCGGCGCCGACGTAGTGACAGTCGACGCGCGCGATTATTCCGATTTCGACGTATACGGCCGGTTCAATAATCCGCCCATGAATGCAGACCGTCCCCCGGATCATTACGACGAATACGGAAGGCCCGTCTATTTCAGTCCGGTGAGCCGCGGATTCTGGATCATGAAGGACCTGTTGGGCTCGCGCATCCGCTTCAGGCACGCTCGAGTCTACGAACTCTGTCCCGCTCTTTTCGATGGGCAGATGTTCGATCTGGTTTTTATGGGCGCGATCCTGTGCCATTTGCGCGATCCCATCGGAGCGCTCATGGCCGCGCGCAGCGTTTGCAAACACAGGATCATCGCGTCCACGCCGATCGTCCTGGGTGAGCCGGAGTCCGAAACGCTGCCTCGCCAGTACCTGCCGTATACCGCGGTGGACAGAATCAGCTGGTGGCTTCCTAATGAAGCCTGCTTCAGGCACTGGTTCCTGGCATCCGGATTCATGGCCCCCGACATTTCGAGGGAAGTGACGCTGCGGGCGGACTTGATCCGTCTCAATGGCGCCAGACCCGCCAACGGGGATCAGATCTTAAGGGTAGGTACTGCGTTCGTCCCATAGGGGAATCATGAAAACCGTCGTATTCACGATTGTTGCGAAGAACTATCTCTCGTTTGCCCGCGTGCTGATGAAGTCGGTCCGCGAGTGGGCTCCGGAGGCGATCCGCGTCGTGGTGCTGGTCGACCGCGCGGACGGGTATTTCGATCCGGCCGGCGAGAATTTCGACGTTATCGATTCCAGCAGCCTGGAGATCCCGCAGTCCGCCTGGTTTCACTTCAAATACACCCTTCTCGAGCTGAGCACCGCGATCAAGCCCTATGCGATCGAGCGGCTGATGAACGAGTACGGAGCGTCGACGATTCTCTATCTGGATCCGGATATCAAGGTTTATCGATCCCTGTCAGGTTTATTCAGCGAGTTCGGAGCACATTCGATTCTTCTGACCCCTCATTTGACCTCTCCTCTCGACGAGAGCGGCCACCCTACCGATCTGGACATTTTGCGGTCCGGCGCCTACAATCTCGGCTTCATCGGAGTGAAGCGGACAGCGGACACGGAACGATTTCTGCGCTGGTGGCAGAAGCGGCTTTACGACCAGTGCGTGGTGGACGTGAGCAAGGGATTGTTCGTCGACCAGCGCTGGATAGACCTGGTTCCGGGGCTGTTCGAGGGAGTCCGCATCATGCGCGACCCAGGGTACAACGTCGCTTACTGGAACCTTGGGGCACGCCTGGTGAGAAGGTCCGGTACGGATTATACCGTCAACGGCGCTCCTCTCTATTTTTTCCACTTCAGTGGTTTCGATCCCGATAACTGCCATCGCTTCTCGAAGCATCAGAACAGATTTACGCTGGGTGATCTGGGCGACGCGGCTGACCTGGTTCTCGATTATCGCGACGAGCTTCTAGCCAATGGTCACGCCGACTGCCGTACATGGCCGTACGCCTTCGGCTACTTCGAGAACGGGTTCCGGATCCCGGACATGGGGCGTCCGGCTCACCACGAAGTACCCGAGATACTGCTCCAGATCGAGAATCCGTTTTCCGCCGACGGCTTCCACGCATTCGTGGACGCCTGGAACCAGCCCATGACGGGCGCCGACGGCAAGCCGTCGGCGATTACCCGGTTTGCCTATCGGCTCTACAAGACCCGTGCGGACGTGCAGGCCGCCATGCCCGATCTTCTCGGCGTGGACCTGATCCGCTTCCTCCGCTGGTATCTTTCGAGCGGAAAGGAAGAGCATGGGCTCCCGGATGTTTTTTTGGCGCCGGTGTGGGAGGCGCTACGTTCGCAAACCGAATCGCGGCAGCAGGCGTCCCACGGCGGCATGGCTGCAGACCCGATCGCCAACGCAAGGATTCTGGGAGCGCTGGCGGCCAGCGGCACCAAACCGGGCCTCGGCGCATTAAAGCTGCAAGACCTGAACGAGATCGTCGCGAACGGCCATTCCGGACTCCATTTGAGCCGGCTGTCACAGGCCATTTATGATTCCCGGCCGGACATCCAGCAAATCTGGCCTGACCCTTGCGGGGCAGACGGTATCGGGTTCCTGCTCTGGTTCCTCACTCACGGAACTCGTGAGTACAGCCTGGTGGAAGAACTGGTCTCACCCCTCCGGGCGCAATGGGGGACGGTCCTCCAGTCTTTGGAGAGCCCGTGGCAGCGCTTCTGGTACCGCTGCCTGCTGATCGGAATGAAGACATCCTCGGAATGCCGCGCCTCTATAGGGAGGATGGCCGAGTTCATCCGGATGTCGGCGGTAATGCATACTTCAGCTCTCCGAAAGAGAAGACGCCCGGACCTGCACATCGAGCAGCCCACGGCGGCGATCCGCGCGGAGCAGGTTGCGCCGGAGGGTTCAGGCGGCGTGAATCTGGTGGGATACCTGCGGTCGGAGATGGGGGTAGGCGAATCGGTGCGATGCGCGGCCCGGGCTGCCCGGTCGGCCGGTATTCCGGTCGCTCTCCGGACCGTGGACAGCGAAGACGGTCCGTTCGAGTTGGGAGATCATTCTGCAGGTCTCGAAGACCGGGAGTTCCCGCATCCCGTAAATGTGTTTCATGTGAATGCCGATCAGGCGCCTCTGATAATGGCCGGGCTGGATCGCGAATTACTCACGGGCCGCCGCAATATCGGGTACTGGGCCTGGGAGTTGTCGGAGTTTCCGGACCGCTGGCTCGACTCTTTCCGATTCTTCGAGGAAATCTGGACGCCAAGCTCGTTTTGCCAGGACGCGATCGCCCGCAAGTCGAGCGCGCCGGTACTGCGCATACCGCATGCCATTCAGGCCGACTATCGTGTTGCGCTCGACCGCTCATCATTTTCCATCCCCGAAGACCGTTTTGTGTTCCTGTCCGTGTTCGACCTGCTGAGCGTGTTCGAGCGCAAGAATCCCCTGGGTACGATTGAAGCATTCGCCCGGGCGTTCAGGTCATCGAAGCAATGCCACCTGGTGTTGAAAGTCAATCATGCCGGCCGGCGACCCCGGGAAATGGAACGGATCGCACAAGCCTGCGCGGGTTTGCCGGTGACGATCCTGGATCACACCATGAGCCGGGAACATGTCAACAGCCTGATCCGCTGCTGCGACGCCCTGATCTCGCTTCACCGCTCCGAGGGTTTTGGGTTGAGCATCGCGGAAGCCATGTACCTGGGAAAACCCGTAATCGTCACGGCCTATTCCGGGAACATGGATTTCACCAGGCCTGACAACTCTTTCCTCGTCGGTTACGATCTGTCGCAAGTTCCAGCCGGCTGCGAGCCGTATGACGAAGGAATGACGTGGGCCGAACCGCGGGTTAAGGACGCCGCAGCGCTGTTGCGATTCGTGGTGGAATCGCCCGAACTGAGACAGGGAAGAGCCCTGAGAGGCAAGAGTTGCATCCAAGAAGAATTTTCACCGGCGGCGATCGGGCGGCTGATGCGCAACCGGCTCGACAGGATCATTCCGAGAGTCGAGCCGGCGGGATTCGTAAGGCCACCTGCCGCGTTGGCGCGACAGGCGCCGGATCTTCTTACGACTGCGCGGACAGCCTCATGAGTTCATTTTCCTCTTGCATCGCCGTACAACAAATACAGGTATGACATTTCCGTTTCGTGTCTGGACCCTAGTTGTTTTCCTTTCCTTCGAGACGTTCGGCTTCGCGCAAAGGGTAATCACGACCACCGCCGGCACGGATTGGATCTTCCCAGCCGACGGGGCCGCGGCAGCCACGGCTCCGATCGGGCGTGTGGTTTTCATCGCGCTCAGCCCGGATAGCGGCATCACACTTTCCGACGTGGACAATTTCATGGTGATGAACGTCTCGACGGATGGCGTGGTGCACGTCGTGGCGGGCAATGGCATTCTGGGATTCTCAGGCATCGGCGGCTCGGCTCGCAGCGCCAGTCTCCGCCTGCCCCGAGGTCTGGCGTATGATGCATCGGGAAACCTTTACGTCGCGCTCTCGCTCCATCATCGTGTGATCCGAATCAAGCCCGACGGCACAATGGATGTCGCCGCGGGAGTTGGCTCCGCCGGGTATTCGGGGGACGGAGGACCGGCGACGAGCGCTCAGCTGAATGGTCCCACCGGTCTCGCCTCGGACGCCAGCGGAAACATATACATTGCAGACTCCGAGAACCACGTGATCCGCGTCCTGAGCTCATCGGGCGTAATCACGACGGTGGCCGGCAATGGCCAGAAAGGCTCTTCCGGCGATGGAGGACCGGCTGTCCGCGCGCTGCTCAACTCTCCCTTCGGCGTGCTGCCGGACGGCAGCGGCGGATTTTGGATCGCTGACACTTTGAATCATCGGGTGCGCCGCGTGTCGGCCGCCGGTGTGATTTCGACCGTCGCCGGGACCGGCGCGCAGGGCTTTGGCGGCGACGGCGGACCCGCTGTCTCCGGAGTGCTCTATCAGCCCACTGCCCTTGCGCAGGATACCGCCGGCCGTCTCTATGTCGCCGATGCCGGAAACCATTGCGTAAGGCGCATCGCCGACGGTGTCATCACGACCTTCGCCGGAAACCGGCAGATCGGCGCAACCGGAGACGGCGGACCGGCCACCTCCGCCACGTTGAATTTTCCGACGGGGGTGGCGGCGGATCGCAGCGGCAATCTCTATATCGCCGATTTCCAGAACGCGCGCGTGCGCCGGGTCGGGTCTAACGGGATCATCACCACAGTAGCCGGAAACGGCACGTTCCGGCTATCTCCGGACGGCATCGCAGCCACCAGCGCGGCCCTGCATATTGCTTCGGGCATTGCTCTCGACCCGGCGGGGAATCTCTACATCGCGGAGAATCAGCGTCCGCGTGTCAGGCGCGTGGGCGCTAACGGCGTCATCCAAACCATCGCGGGCAACGGCCAGCAGGGCTTTTCCGGGGAAGGGGTGGCGGCGACGACGGCGTCTCTGTTTTCTCCGAGCCGGGTGGCGGTCGACCGGAGCGGGAATCTTTTCGTGTCTGACAATCTCTTGAACCGCATCCGCCGCGTCACCCCCGCGGGGATCATCCAGACCGTCGCCGGAACGGGACTCGACAGCTTTGCCGGCGACAACGGCCCGGCCACATCCGCTGCCCTCCATCAACCCGAAGGCATTGCCCTCGATGCGGCCGGAAATCTGTACATCGCGGACTTTCGGAACAACCGCGTGCGGCGTGTCAATACAGCGGGCACGATCACCACGGTCGCGGGGAACGGCCAGGCGGCATCCACGGGAGATGGCGGACCGGCTACCGCCGCGGCGCTCAACGCCCCGGTCGGAGTCGCCCTGGACGCGCGAGGAAATCTATACATTTCGGAGCGATTCGGCAATCGCGTGCGGATGGTCAACGCGACCGGAACGATTTCGACCTTCGCGGGAAACGGCCAGCCCGCTTCGACTGGCGACGGAGGAGTCGCGGCCAGCGCCTCGCTGAATCAACCGGCGGGCATGGACTTCGACGCCCAGGGCAATTTCTATGTAGCCGAGCTGTTCGGCAACCGGGTCCGGATGGTGACCCCGCAGGGAACGATTACCACTGTCGCAGGCTCCGGCGCCGACGGCTTCACCGGCGATGGCGGCGCGGCAACATCGGCCCAGTTGTTCATACCGAGCGACGTGAAGGTGGACGCCGCCGGAAATATCATCATCGCCGACGCGTTCAACAACCGGATACGCACCGTGCTTTCCGTCCGTCCGTCATTCCAGGCGCCCGCGACGCTGCAACCTTTTTCAGCCAGCGAGCAGGGCGCGCCGCCTCCGGCCCAAACAATTGACCTCACACCCTCGGTTTCCGGCCTCCCGTTTTCCGTTTCGGTGACTGCCAGCGGAGGGGACTGGCTCAGCGTCTCACCCACCGACGGCCGCATGCCAGCCTCACTGACTGTTGCCGTGGACCCGAAACAGCTCACCGCCGGCAGCTACACCGGAACCATCACGATTTCGGCGCCTCTCGCCAATCCGGCCACTCGGACGGTCGCAGTCCAACTCACGGTGGAGAGCGCTGTTCCACCCAGGCTGGAAAGCGACGCCGCCCGGCTTTCTTTCTCGTTCACCGAAGGCGATACCGGCGATTCTCAGGCGTTGCAGATACGCAATGCGGGCGGGGGCCAGATAGCCTACGCGGCCACAGCCCGGACCGTATCCGGTGGAGACTGGCTGACGGTGGGCTCGGAGAGGGGAGAGGTGGCGGCGTCCGCACCCGCTGCCTTGCAGGTGCGCGCCAATCCAGCCGGGCTGGCGGCCGGAACGTATCTCGGCTCAATCAATGTGACCGGCTCCGGCGGTTCGGCCGCGGTCACGAGCGTGACCATGACGGTGAGCGCGGGCCGGCAGCGTGTTCTGCTTTCCCAATCGGGACTGACCTTTACCGCGGTCGCCGGAGGAGGGACACCGCCTCCGCAGACTTTCGGCGTGCTCAACGTGGGAACCGGAGTGATCAATTGGACCGTCTCCGTTCGAACGGCCGCCGCTGCCGGGAACTGGCTTTCCGTGACTCCCTCGGCCGGCAGCACGAATGCGAGTTCGCTGCAGGTGCCCCTCGTCACTGTCGCCGTGGACGCCTCACGCCTGAGTCCTGGGGATTACTACGGAGAGATCAACGTCAGCGCCGGTTCGGCGGACAACAGCCCGCAGACCGTATCGGTCGTTCTCAACGTGCTACCCGCGGGCAGTGACCCGGGACCCCTGGTGCGCCCCACCGGTCTTATTTTCACCGGCCTCGCCGGAGATACGCCGCCCGGTTCGCAAACGATCCGGACATCGGTACTTTCGAACCAGAGCAATAGCTTTATCGCGGGAAACCTGACTCTGGACGGACGCAATTGGTTTGTGGCGGCGCCGCCGAGCGGCACGGTCGCACCTGGCCGTCCCTTCGACGTGATCGTGCAGCCCGACCTGACGGGACTCTCGCCCGGCATCTATCGCGGTGCGCTCACTCTACTGTTCGCCGACGGCCACACCTCGGTGGTGAATCTTCTGTTCCTGGTCGCCGGGGCCGGCATTAACCAGTCCGCGAAGGGAGTGCGGTCGGCGGACGGGTGTACCGCGTCCCGCCTGCTGCCGCTCTTCACCCAACTCAACTCCAGCTTCACCGTGCCCGCGGGTTGGCCGGCCACGATCGAAGTGCGCGTAGTCGATGACTGCGGCCAGCAGCTGGTCTCGGGTTCCGTCGTGGCCACGTTCTCTAATGGCGATCCGCCGCTCTATATGGCACCGTTGAAGGACGGGCGATGGGCCGGAGCCTGGCAGCCCCGCAACCAGCGCACACCCCAAGTGACCGTGACTGTCAATGCGGAGAATCCCGGCGCCGTCCTTCGGGGTTCGATTCAAATTACCGGCGGAATCCAGCCAAACGCCGATCCGCCGGTAATCAGCGCCGGCGGCGTCGTTAACGCCGCCAGCCGAAGCGGAGACTC
Organism: Bryobacteraceae bacterium; assembly: GCA_035495815.1. GTDB lineage: Bacteria > Acidobacteriota > Terriglobia > Bryobacterales > Bryobacteraceae > DATJFH01. Next base: position 1,961 of record DATJFH010000280.1, on the reverse strand, counting down.
GCCTCTAGCGCTGGGCAGCCTCGTCTCCGTCCTGGGATCCAAGCTGGCGGATCAATCCATGACGGTAAGCGAACCGCCGCTGCCGACCGACCTGGCCGGAACCTCGGTCCTGATCGCCGGCCAGTCGATTCCTCTGTTATCTGTCAAGGCTGACCAGATCGACGCAATCGTGCCCTTCGATATTCCCATCAATGCCCGGCACCAGTTGGTGGTGAGACGCGGAGCCACTGTCGCCGTTCCGGAGACTGTGACCGTGTCACAGAATCAGCCTGCCGCGTTCACCAAGGACGGGAGCGGAAAAGGTCAGGGTTCGATTCTGGATGAAAACCAGCAGTATGCCGAACCAGGCCACGCCGCTCGTCGCGGCCAGACGGTTGGGATCCTCTGCTCAGGATTGGGTCCGGTGGATCCTCCGGTCCCTATCGGACTGCAGACGCCCAGCTCCCCGCCCTCAACAGTGACGAGTCCGATTACTGTCCGAATCGGAGACGTCGAGACGCCAGCCAGCTTTGCAGGCCTCGCGCCGGGTCTGATCGGCGTGTATCGCGTGGATGTGGTGGTTCCGGCGAATGCGCCGGTGGGAGACGCTATTCCGGTCGTGATCCAGATGGGCGGCCAGCAAAGCTCGCCGGTCACGATGGCGGTGCAAGCGGAGTAGGGAACCTGCGCGCTTTTGAGCGGCGGGCCCGGCCAGACGCCCCGCGTTGTGCGAAATCGGCTATCATTGCAGCGAAATGCTCCGACTGACGATCCTGGCGGCAACACTGACGGCCCTCGCCGCCGCGGCCGAATACAAGGCGGGCACGGCCCGTATCATCATCACTCCGGACAAGCCGCAGTACCTTTCCGGCTACGCCAACCGGACGCACGCTTCCGAAGGGAAGATTCACGACCTGTGGGCGAAGGCGCTGGCCATCGAAGACCGACAGGGCGGGCGGGTCGTGATTGTGAGCACAGACCTGGTGGGCCTGCCGCGGGGCATCACGGATCTGGTCGCGGCGCGGGCGCTCAAAGAATATAACCTGGAGCGCTCGCGGCTGGTGATCAACTCCTCGCACACGCATACCGGGCCGCTGATTCGCGGCAATCTCAGCCTCATGTTCGAGCTCGATCCGGAGCAGAAGCAGCGGGTGGACGATTACAGCCGGGACCTGACGGAGAAGCTGGTTACGGTGATCGGCGCGGCTCTCAAGGAACTGGCCCCCGCCGATCTGACTTTCGGCAACGGTACGGCCGGTTTCGCGATTAACCGCAGGCAGAACACGGCCAACTCGCTGCGCATCGGAGTCAATCCGAAGGGTCCCACCGATCACGATGTGCCCGTGCTCAAGGTGGCCGCGCCGGACGGAAAGCTGCGCGCCGTGCTTTTCGGATATGCGTGCCACAACACGACGTTGACCGGAGAGTTCTATCAGTTCAGCGGCGACTACGCCGGATTTGCGCAGATCGATATCGAACAGGCCAATCCCGGCGCGACCGCCCTGTTCATGATGCTGTGCGGCGCCGATCAGAATCCGAATCCGCGGAGCTCGCTCGATCTGGCCCGCCAGCACGGCGCGGAACTGGCCAGGGAAGTCGGACGCGTGTTGGGCGGCGCTTTGCAGCCGGTTCGAGGAACGATCGTGCCGGCCTTCCGCGGCGTCGATCTCGAGTTCGCCTTTCATACTCGCGAAACGTTCGAATCCCGTCTGAAGGAGACCAACGTGTTCCACGTGCGCCACGCCAGGGCGATGCTGGCCACCTACGATCAGGGCCGGCCGATCCGCCGCTATTCATACCCCGTGCAGGCGATCGCGTTCGGCAAGGACCTGACGCTGGTGGCGCTGGGAGGCGAAGTGGTGGTCGACTACGTCCTGCGCATCAAGAAGGAGTACGGATCGAAAGGGATCATCGTAGCGGGCTATTCGAACGACGTCATGTCGTACATTCCCTCGCTTCGGGTTTTGAAAGAGGGCGGGTAC
>DATJFH010000279.1:0-2273 GCA_035495815.1 Bryobacteraceae bacterium | reverse complement strand
TCTTGTAGACCTGCGCCAGGAGCTCGTTGCGGGAGAAGGGCTTTTCCAGAAAATTTGAGCCGGGACACCAGTCTCCGCGCTGCGCCATCTGGTCGCTCGCATATCCGGACATCACCAGCAGCTTGAGATTGGGACGAAGCGCGCCGATCTTCGACGCCAGCTGCACGCCGTTCATCCCGGGCATAACGAAATCGGTGAGCAACAGATGGATGGACGCCTCAGAAGCCGATGCGGCCTCGAGAGCCTGCGCCGGGTTCTCGGCGAGCAGCACCGTATAACCGGCCTCATGCAGAAAGTGTTGGGTCAGTTCCCGGAGAGTGGGATCGTCTTCGACCAGCAGAATGGTCTCGCTGCCGCCGGGAATGGGTTCCGTGACAGTGGCGGCCGGAACGAGCGGTTCCGCACGGGCGACTACGCGGGGGAAATAAACCTTGAAGGTACTGCCACGGCCTGGCTCGCTATAGACCCATATGAAACCGGCGCTCTGCTTGACGATGCCGTAAACGGTGGAGAGTCCGAGCCCGGTTCCCTTGCCAATCTCCTTGGTGGTGAAAAAAGGTTCGAAGATGCGGGCCTGGGTGGCGGCATCCATGCCGCATCCGTTGTCGGCAACGCTGATGACGACATAGGGGCCGGGCTGCACGGCATCATGATGGCGGCAGTAGCCGGCGTCGAGTTCGACATTCTCGATGCCGATGCGTATCTCGCCGCCTTGCGGCATGGCGTCGCGCGAGTTGACGGCCAGATTCATGAGCACCTGCTCCACCTGCCCGAGATCGGCCTTCACCGTACCCAGGGGACGATCGCAGCGAAGAATGACGATTATGTCTTCTCCAACCAGGCGGCGCAGCATTTCAGCCATGCCTTCCACCACTCTGCCCAGATCTAGATTGCGCGGGTAGATGACCTGCTGGCGGCTGAAGGCCAGAAGCTGGCGGGTGAGGGATGCGGCACGCTCGGCAGCAGTCTTGATCTGAACCAGATCGTTGGCGACGGCATGGCCGGGGTCAAGACGATTGCGAGCGATGTCGGCGTATCCCATGATGACGCCGAGAATGTTATTGAAGTCATGGGCGACGCCGCCGGCGAGGCGGCCGACGGCTTCAAGTTTCTGCGACCGCTGCAACTGGAGCTCGAGACTCTTGCGTTCGGAAATATCTTCGACCGTTCCCTCTACGTAGAGCGTCTGACCCTTTGAGTCGCGCACGGCGCGGCTGTTTTCCGAGAACCAGGCACGGCTGCCATCGCGACGGTAGACTTCATATTCGAAATTACGCAGCACTCCTTTGACTTCGATCTGACGCAGGAACTCGCGGCGGCGCTCGGGATCCACATACACCTCGCGCGCAATGTCTGAAACCTGCATGCGCTGCTCGGGGCTGTCGTCGCCAAACATCCGCGCCAGTTCACGATTGACCGACAGGTAGCGCCCGTCGAGTGAAGTCTGGAAAATGCCGACGACGGCATTCTCGTAGATCTCACGGTATTTTTCTTCGGCGCGTAGCAGAGCGGCTTCGGCGGTTTTACGAGGCGTAACGTCCTGCTTGATGGCAACGAAATGGCTGACCTGTCCGTCGGGTGAAAGAACGGGAGCGATGGTCATCTGTTCGGTATAGAGATGGCCGTCCTTGGCGCGATTGGTGATCTCGCCATTCCAGACACGGCCGGACCGGATGGTCTGCCATAGCTCGGCATAAAACTCGGGACTGTGGTGGCCTGACTTGAGCATGCGCGGGTTCAGGCCCCGGGCCTCGTTGAGGGTGTAGCCGGTGAGAGTGGTGAAGGCGGGATTCGCCCAGACGATGTTACCGGCGGCGTCGGTGATCACGATGGCATTGGCGGCCGCCTGGAGGGCGGCGGCCTGCAACCGCAACTGCTGGCGCACATCCTGTTCTCCGGCCAGATCGCGATTGATCTGGAAAGTGCCCAGCAGACGCTGGTCATCGGCGTAGTAGGGTTGCCAGCGGCTGTCGACGTGCACGGCCTGTCCGGCGCGCGTGGTGTGGGTTATTTCGCCGCGCCACTCGCCCAGTTGCACGATGGTGCGCAGCAGGTCATTGAGGGGAAGCGGAAAAACGGTGTGCAACAGTTCGTGCGCACATTTGCCCAGAACTTCTTCCTGCGCCCAGCCATAGAGGGTTTCGGCGCCTCTATTCCAGAGCAGGATGTTTCCGTGAGAGTCGAGGGCGAAGATGGCGTCGGCGGCGAGGTCGGCGACCTGGCGGAGGATGCCTCCGCGAAAGGAATTCTGAAAGTAGGGAGAAGTACCGGGA
>DATJFH010000278.1:0-23965 GCA_035495815.1 Bryobacteraceae bacterium | reverse complement strand
GCCACAGCGATAGAGGAGAAGGGATCATCGTGTGGGCTTTCCGTACTTGGCTTTTCAATCGTCGTCTGCGGGCTGAAATGCGGCGCCCCTTGATGCTTATCCCCGCGAACAGGATGACGGTGGGCGCAATCGTACTGCTGGTCTTGGGGATTCTGACAACCGTCAAATCCACTCGCCAGAAATATTCGTCGGATTAACAACATGAAAACTGTATTCTGGATTGGCTTCCGACACTGGTACTGGGCATTGTGTCGCTCTTCGTTCCGGCTCGACGCCAGCGCTCCGGTAGGTCTGCCTTCCCGCGCCAGTTTCTCTTAGAGGCCGAATTCCAGACCGGCCGCCTGCTTGCCCGCGTCGTTTACGTACAACGTGGACGGGCCGGTCGAAGGCGGGCCGTCGGGCAGAAAAACCCAAAAGATACGCCGGCACCATGTCCGGCATGGCGGCCCAGTACGATTGCTCGCCCGCGCGAAGACGGCCCCCCGGCAAGGCCATGGCGCCAGCGAGAAATTGGCGGCGGTTGAACACATCCAGAAAGTAGCGGATCCCGCACGGCGCAACAAGGTTGTCAGGCACTACCCGGGTGTGAACCGGACCCTGCGCTCGAGCCGCGCTCTGCCAGCGCGTCGAGTATGCCTATTTCGCCCCCGCGGATGGCGCTCGGGGGGCTCTACTTGGCCGGAGCCTTCGGCGCGGACGTAGTCTGCTTCGGCGCGGCTTTCGGCGCCGCGGCGGGAGCGCCGGTCTTGGGCGCGGGAGTACCCGTCTTCGGCGCGGGCGTACCCGCCTTGGGAGCCGCTTTCTTCGCCGCCGGTGGCGGAGCCGGCGGCAGCCCTTCGCGTGTGATTTTGATGGCGACGATCTTCACCGGCGTGCGCGGTTTGTCGTTGGAATCCTTGGGCAGGTTGGCGATCTTTGTCACCAGTTCCTGGCCTTCCACTACCTGGCCAAAAATGGTATGTTTCCCGTCCAGGTGCGGCGTCGCCACTTCGGTGATGAAGAACTGGCAGGTGCCCGTCCGCGGTCCGGCGTTGGCCATGGCCAGGCGGCCGGGCTTGTCGAACTTGAGCGAAGGATGAAATTCATCCGGAATCGGCGTCATCCCGCCATCACCCATTCCGGTGCCCATCGGATCGCCGCCCTGAATCATGAATCCCGGGATTACGCGGTGAAAAATCGTGCCGGGGTAGAGCGCCCGCGTAGTCTTCTGGTTCGTCTTGGGATCGGTCCACGCTTTACCGCCGCGAGAGAGAGCGATGAAGTTCCTCACCGTAATAGGGGATTCCTTCTCGTAGAGAAGGCAGACGATCGGTCCCATCGAGGTAGTGATCGTAGCGTAAGTCCCCGGCTCACGAGCCGGCGCGGCTGGAGCAGGAGGCTTGGCTGCCGCCGGCGCGGGCGGCGTCTGCGCACACATTGTTACGGACAATAAAAAGGCGAATAGAACAGTACGTACCATAAGCAGTCTATTCTGCCACAGGCCGCCTTCATGTACAAAGTATACTGATATAGAATGCGGCGATTATGCGCCATTATCCCCTTCTGCCTGCTACTCGCGTGCCTGCCGCTTGGAGCCGAGCGGATCAAACTCTCCGTGCTGGCTACCACGGACATGCATGGAAACCTGTACCCGGTCGATTATTACAATGACGACAAACCCGCCGACCGCGGCCTGGTAAAAGTCGCGTCCCTGATCCGGGCCGCTCGCGCGGCCAATCCGAATAACTTGTTGATCGATTGCGGCGATACCATCCAGGGTACGCCGATCGAATATGTCTACCAGACTTATATCCGCACAGGCCATTTGCCGCTGAAGCTGGCTTTTGAAGGTAAGCCGTTCGAGCGCGATCCCATGATGCTGGCCATGAACGCTCTCCGATATGACGCCATGGTGGTCGGCAATCACGAATTCAATTTCGGGCTCGCGAACCTCGACCGGGCCCGCGGGGACGCGAAATTCCCTTGGTTGTCGGCCAACACAGAAACCGTCACCGCGTCCGGAAGGGCGTTCGACCGCTACATACTGAAGACCGTCGCCGGAGTGAAAATAGCCGTGATCGGCGTGACCACTCCTGCGATTCCTGCCTGGGAAAAACCGGAAAATTACGCGCCCTACCGGTTCATTTCCGCCAGCACGGCGGTTGAAAAATCGGTGGCCGAACTGCGGAGGCTGCCCGCGGACCGCCGCCCGGACGTAGTAGTGGTCGCCGCGCATGCGGGGCTCGGCCGTGATCCGCGAACTGGCGAGAGCCGGGTGGACGAAGTGCCGGGCGAAAACCAGATGTATGAAATCGCTCTCCATGTTCCCGGCGTGGACGCCATCGTTTTCGGACATACCCATTCGGAAGTGAAGCAGCTCGTGGTTAACGGGGTGCTCCTTGCGCAGCCGAAGAATTGGGCCATCTCGCTGGCTAGCCTTGATTTCACGCTGGAGTCGAAACCGGCCGGCGGCTGGACTGTGGTGGAAAAGAGCAGCCGCATCATTCCGGTCACGGCCGCAACGCCCGTGGACAAGGAGATCGACGCTCTCGCCCGGCCCTATCACGACATGGCCGAGCGCTATCTGAATACAGTGGTGGCGCAGTCGCCCGCGACTCTCGAGGGCACGCTCGGGCGCGTGGAAGATTCCGCGCTGGTGGATTTGATCCAGACCGTGCAGCTTCATTACGCGCAGGCCGACGTCTCGTTCGCGTCTCTGTTCAACCCGCGCGCGGCCGTGCCGAAAGGGCCGGTCACCGTGAGACAGATCGCCGGACTCTATCTTTACGAGAACGAGTTGTACGCCATCGAGGGAACCGGGCAAATGGTCAAGGATGCGCTGGAGAACGCGGCGCGCTACTTCCTCTCCTGCGACGCGGAGACTTGCGGCAAGGGTCCGCTCACCAACTCGCGCATCATCGGCTACAACTTCGACATGGCGCAGGGAGTGAGTTATGAAATCGATCTCACGCAGCCGGAAGGGCGGCGGATCCGGAACCTGACCTGGAAGGGCCGCCCGCTCGACCCGGAACAGAAGCTGCGCATCGCCCTGAATAATTACCGCGCCGGGGGCGCCGCCGGGTACACCATGTTTCCAAAAGGCAAGATCGTGTGGCGCTCGTCGCAGGACATCCGGCAGCTCATCATTGATTATTTCATCGAGCGCGGAACGATGCCCTTAAGCGCGGACGGCAATTGGCGCGTGATACCCCAGGAGGCGCGGCAGACGCTAGAGCGCCAGGCGCTGCTCGGCGCCCGCACCGCCGGATCGAAGTAGGCAGCCTCTCGAAGCCGGCCGGCCGTGGTTAAATATCGTCATGATGTTGAACAGACTCCTCCTGCTGTCGCTCTGCCTTGCTCCCGTCCTGCCGGCCGGCTTGCTCCGCATCGAGCTGTCGGAGCGGTCCGACGTGCTGGGAGGAAAATCCTTCGGCGCCGCCGGACCGTACGAGCGGCTGATCGGAAAAGCCTACTTCGGCGTCGATCCCAAGCTCCCGGCCAACAAGATCATCTGCGACATCGATAAGGCGCCCCGCAACGACAGCGGCCTGGTGGAGTTCTCGTCCGACATCTACGTCCTCAAACCGCGTGATCCGAAGAACGGCAACGGAGCGGTGATCTACGAGGTCTCGAATCGCGGCCGCAAAGGCATGCTGGCCATGTACAACCGCGGCGGTTCCGCGACTGATCCCAGGACAGCCGCGGATTTCGGCGACAATTTCCTGCTCGAGCGCGGCTACACCCTGGTCTGGCTCGGCTGGCAGTTCGACGTCCCCCGTACTGAGGGGCTGATGAGGCTTTACACGCCCATCGCGCGCAACGGCGATCGGCCCATCCCCGGCCTCGTCCGTTCTGAAATTATTGTCGACAAGAAAGAGTTCAGCCACTCGCTCGCCGATCGCAATCATGTCCCCTATCCTCCGGCCGACCCGGACGATCCCAAGCTTACGCTCACCGTGCGCGACCATGGCGATTCACCGCGGCGCGCCATTCCGCGCAGCGCCTGGAAAATCGTCGAGGGTACCCACCTCGCTCTCGACGCCGGATTCGAGCCGGGCAGGATTTACGAGCTCGTTTACGGCGCCAAGGATCCGGCCCTCGTGGGGCTCGGCCCGGCCGCCATCCGCGACATGATCTCCTACCTCAAGAACGGCAACGGAAACAATGTCCTGCCTCTGGCGGACCAGCGGCGCTTCATCAAGCGCGCCTACGCGGTCGGGACCTCGCAGAGCGGACGCTTTCTGCGCACTTTCCTCTACTTCGGCTTCAACGGCGACGAGAAGGGCGGCATCGTGTTTGACGGCGTGATGCCTCACGTGGCCGGAGCCGGCCGCGGCAGCTTCAATATCCGCTTCGGCCAGCCCTCGCGCGACGGCCATCCTTTCATGAACCTGCTCTACCCCACCGACATCTTTCCGTTCACCGACGTCTCTCAGACCGACCCGGAGACCGGAATCAGCGATGGCATCCTCGCCCGGGTCGAGCACGCCAAGGTGGCGCCGAAGATCTTCTACACCAACTCGTCCTACGAATACTGGGGGCGGGCGGCCGCTCTGATCCACACCCTGATCGATGGTAAAAAAGACGCTCCCATCCCCGCCAACACCCGGATCTACTTCTTCGCCGGCGGCCAGCACGGCCCCGCGGCCTACCCCCCTGTGCGCGCCGCTACCCAGAACCTGCCGAACCCCAATCCTTACACATGGTCGATGCGCGCGCTGCTCGTCGCCATGGACAACTGGGTCGCGAAAAACGTCGAGCCTCCGCCTTCGCAGTATCCGAAGATCGCCGCTGGAAAGCTGGTTCCGATCAACGAGCTGCAGTTTCCAAAGATTCCAAGCGTCGCTGTCCCGGCGCGCGTGCAGCGGGCTTATCGCGTCGACTACGGTCCGGAATTCCGCTCGATGGGCATCGTGAGCATCGAGCCCCCAAGAGTCGGCAAGGCGTTTCCCGCGCTGCTGCCGCAAGTGGATTCGGACGGAAACGAGACCTCCGGTATCCGCATGCCGGATATTCAGGCGCCGCTCGGAACCTACGCCGGCTGGAACCTCCGCTCCCCGGAGATCGGAGCCCCGGATGAGCTGTTCAGCATGGTGGGATCGTACATTCCGTTCGCCCGCACCCGCTCTGAGCGCGAGCGGAAGAAGGATCCCAGGCCCTCCGTGGAGGAGCGCTACAAGAACCGCGCCGACTACCTGCAGCATGTGGAAACCGCCGCAAGAAACCTGGTCGCCGGGGGCTACCTGCTCGAGCAGGATGTCCCGAAGCTGGTTGAGCGCGGCGCCGCCGAGTGGGACCGTAAACCATAACCGCCGCTAAACACCTTGAAAGTCTGGATTTGAGACTCGCCGGACTGCGTCCAGTCGTCCCCGACACCACAGTCCATCGTCCTCTAACCGTATCGTGGGCATGGGTCGCCATCGTTCGCATCGATTCTGCGATGAAACCACGCTCGAGAGCAATGCGCAGACTCTGCTGGCGCCTCCACGCAGCCGGCACGACCGCCGAAACGCCTGCCGAAACGCCTGGTTGTCCGGGCACTTGCAGTAGAGTGAGAATCAAACGGCGCGCTAGGGAAGTTCCGGTGAATCATGGCCCGAACCTGCCGCTTGCATATGGTTGGCAGAATAGTTGCTCCGTTGAGGTTGAGGTCAAGTAACGTCATGAGGAAGAATCCAATCATCAAATTGTTGAGTGGAGTTGGATTGGCAGGCGCTCTTCTCATTTTGCCGGCGGTGGCCCAGAACCGGGACCGCGGCCGGTATGCTGACCAGGACAGGGGCGCGTACACCCGGATTGAGCCGGGAACCCTCATTCCCGTGCGCACCAATGAAACGATCGACACGGACCAACGCGACAATCGGATCTACCGAGGCATCGTAGACCAGGACGTACGCGGCGACAACGGCCGTCTCGCGATTCCGAGGGGAGCCACGGTGGAAATGATCGTCAGGCGTGAGCGCGACAACGATCTGATCATCGATCTTGAATCCGTGCGCGTCGACGGCGAGCGCTACGCGATCCGCACGGATGTCAAGCGCATCGACAGCGATTCCGGCGGTCTGGTCGGCGCCATCGCCGGAGCGATCACCGGGGACCCACGCGGACCGCGCGTCCGGATTCCGCGTGATAGCTTATTGACTTTCAGGGTTCAGCGCCCTCTGGATATGGGAGTGGCGGACCGCGGCGTGGATCGCGAAGGTCGGCACTACCATGATTACTACGGCCGCTAGCTCCATGTAAAACGGCCGTCTTTGCGGGGCAGGTCCTCCTGCCCCGCTCACCGCCCTCGCGCCAGAACTGCCAGCGTGCGCCATACGGTTCGGCCAATCCGCATCTTGCCGGGACTCGACTTGCGATCATACCGCAGGATCATCGGGACCTCACTCATTCGCGCTCCCATCGTCCGCATGAGAATCAGGATTTCCGCCATGGCTGCGAATCCTTTCTCCCGGGCCAGGTCCCCGCCGGTTTCGCCCAATGCCCGGCGCAGCAGGTCCGCGCGATAGGCCCGGAATCCGCATGTGTAATCCCGCACTCCCCGGATCGGCCACCGCGCCTGAAACAGGAACCGCGCGCCGTAACACATCACCCGCCGGAACCACACCAGTCCCACCACTTTCGACCCGCGCCGGTAACGGGATGCGATCACCACATCATATCCTTCGCGCAGCCGCCCGATCATGTGCGGAATCAAAGCCGGTGAATGGGTATTGTCGGCGTCCATGGTGACAATTACATCCTCCGGACCGGCCAGCTCGGACGCCCTGCGCAGCGCGTCCTTGATTGTCTCGCCAAGCCCCAGGTTCCGCTTATGCTCCACCAGATCGATCGGTACCCGCGCCGACCACTCGCGGATCACTCGCGCCGTTCCGTCCGCGCTCCCGTCATTGACGATCACCACGCGGCCTTCGAATCCGGCCTGCAGTACGTGCGTCCGGAAGGATTCCAGAACATGCGGCAGATCCTGCTCTTCGTTGTACGCCGGCAGCGCTAGCAACACGCGCATTACTCCGGCTCCCGGAGAATGTTCCAGCGGTAAATGCCCAGAAAGTTTCCGTTCCCCGTGTTCGGCCGCCAGCGGGGGGAGGGGTGCCGTAAAAGCTCGCTGACCGCCGGCCGCCGGATCTCGCCCTTGCTGCCGTGCAAGGGGCCCGTGTGATAGATGATCCAATTCTCCGTAGACTCCTCGAAGTGGCTGCGTCCCAGGAACAGCATGGCATGAAAAGGCATGTTCTGTTCCAGTTGCTTGTAGAACAGCAGATCGCCCGGCTGAGCCCGCCGTATATCGCGCGTGACTTTGTACGAATTGAACTGCCGAAGGGTGTCGGCGTCGGCGAACTGCGCGAAGGCTCCGTCGTTCAGATTCGACGGAACGAAGGGACCCGGCCGGACCCGGAAGAGACCCGCTCCCAGAGGAGTGCGCGGGTAGATGAATTTCACGACGGAAGCCCCGTTCGGCGGCGCGTCAAGATCCAGTTCCGACGCCCAGGCGCCGTCATGCTCCCGCACCGCCTGCCGGTAGGCGAAGCGCAGGAGCGCCGCGCAGTCATTGATTTCGCGCGGCAGTTTCCCCGGCGGGCGATAATACTGGCTTTCGGCCAGCAGCGTAAACCACCGCCGGAAGGCCCGCCGGTCCCCTTCCGTCTCGAGCCGCAAAAATTCCGGAGTGCCGTCTCCGAAACGATCGGCGATATCCACCGTCTCAGCCTGGAGCGGATTCCGCTCACCCTGTGTGAATTCCTGCTTCGACCCACATCCGCCAAGCAGCACACCCAACGCAAGAACCGCAAATCGCACCTTCATATCGTAGCCAGCCGGGGGTGCGCCGTGTCGTTCGAGGCCGCGGTGGCGCCCAGCCGGATCATGCGTGGAGAACACCGCTGCGCGCGCCACCGGTCGCTGTTTTTTTATTTCGAGGTCGCAGCCCCCCAGAGTCGGCCAGCCGGCGGGGTTTGCGGTAGACTGACGATTCAGCGGCGCCCGGTATCCAATGAAGCAGCGAAGCAGCGCGGAAGACAACGCGGTTCGAACACCTCCGGCAGCCATCCCGCAGGCGCTGAATATCGCCCTCGCATTCATTGCAGGCTCTTGCGCTGTGGCTCTTCTTCAATTTGTCTCCCACGCAAACCACCGGTTGCAAATATTGGCGGGCGCTGTCGCTTTTTCCTATGTAAACAACACTGTGTTCTCCTTACTGCATGAGGCTGTGCACGGTGTCTTTCATTCTTCGAGACAAGTCAATGACCTCTTCGGACGCTGGCTGGCCGCCTTTTTTCCGACCTCCTTCAGCCTGCAGCGGCTATTCCATCTGGGCCACCATCAGCGGAACCGGTCTCCCGCCGAGCGCTTCGATTACATCTCTCCCGGGCAAAACGCTTTCATAAAACGCGCCCAGTGGTATGGCATTTTGACGGGACTCTATTGGCTGCTGCCCCCTCTTTCCAGCTTTCTCTATTTGCTCGCGCCCAACGTCTTTTCGTCGCGCTTTTTTCGCAACGACGAAGCGGCATGGAGCCGGCAGTCCGGCGCGGGGGCGATGGTAGCCGGCATCGGGAGAGTCCGCTACGGCGCGGCTTCGGCTGAAGTCCTGTTCGCAATAGCCTGGCAAATTGCCTTGTTCCATTTTCTAGACCTGAATTTCGCGGGTTGGGCGTTGTGCTACGCAGGATTTGCCGTGAACTGGAGCTCGCTCCAATACGCCGACCATGCCTGGTCCGAGCTCGACCCGCTGCGCGGAGCCTGGAACCTGCGCGTTAACCCCGTCGTTCGCTGGCTGTTTCTCAATTACCATCATCATCGCGTTCACCATGAAGATCCCCGCATTCCCTGGATTCATCTCGGACGGTTTGTGAACGCGGACGAGCCGCGGCCTTCGTTTTGGAAAATTTACCTCAGCATGTGGAAAGGGCCGCGCCCTTTGCCGGAAGAAACATGACAAGGAACGACTCTTTTCGCCCCCACACACAGACCGGTTGCCGCCCCGTTTCCGGATACGGAATCTATCTCAGGAGGCAGGAGAAATGTCAGACTACCAGGTAACCATCGCCGGCGGCGAACCTTGTCTAAAGCAAAGGCCGGCGCTGCCGCTGTTCCCCGCGTCGTGGTATCTGTTCGATGCCTCGTCCGCTCTAGGCGCTGAACCGATCGTCAAACAAGCGCTGGGCAAAAGCCTGGTGGCGTTTCGCGGGCAGAACGGCCGCGCGGTCGTGATGGATGCGCGCTGCTCTCATTTCGGGGCCAATCTGGGCCGCGGCAAAGTCATCGGCGACGCCATCGAATGCCCATATCATGGCTGGAGATACGGACCCAGCGGGCGCTGCGAGAAAATTCCTTCGAATTGCTCCATCCCTGTTTTCGCCCGCCAGACCGTCTACCCCGCCGAAGAGCGGCACGGCTATCTGTTCTTCTTCAACGGTCCGGTTCCGGCATTCTCCCTGCCCTGGTTCCTCGACGCCGAGGCGCCCGAGGACTACGCTGCCGGGCGCCCGTTCCACTTCACTGCGGCCGCTCCATGGCCATCCGTTACCGGTCATGCATTCGACATCCAGCAATTCCTCCATGCCCACAAACGCCGGCTCTTGGAGCCGCCTGCCATCGATGTCCCGATGGAAAGCGTCCGGCGAATCCGGTACCGGGCGGAAATCATTCCGGACAATTGGCGGGACAGGATTCTTTCCATGGTCTTTGCCCGCGAAGTGGCCGCCACCCTTGTCATCTGGGGCGGGACGTTCGCCACGGTGACCGCCCGTTTCGGGCGCTTCATCAGCCGCTTCATGGTAATCATGCAGCCCCTCGGCCACCATGCAACGCTTTGCCAGGGAATCGCCTTTGCCGGAAAGTCGCGCCGCTGGGAGCTCGGCCTCCGGCGCTTCTTCGCCCGGGCTTACCTGGAAGAGGAGAATCGCGCTCTTCAAGGGCCGCTGCCGATGCCCAGTCGCTTCGTGGATAGCGATAGACCCTTGAGGGAGTATTTTGACTTCCTGGAGCAAACCCAGCCGATGGGAGGAGAACCACTGTGACCAGAGCGGTCATCTTCAGGGCGTTGGCGCCGGTCTCCGCATTGGCGTTCTCCCTGGCCGCGGGCGCGGCCGAGGCGCCGGATCATGCGGCCCTGCGCTTATTGCGTGAAGAGCTCCTCGGATCCGTCCGCAAGATGGATATCGAGGGAATCATTCGGAATCTGCATCCCAACATCGTGGTCACCTGGCAAAACGCCGAAGTCAGCCGCGGCCATCGGGGCGTCCGGGAATATCTCAACCGCATGCTTGGGGGTACAAACCCCTTCGTCAAGAGCTTCAAGACCGAGGTCAATGTCGACGAGCTGACCGCTCTCTACGGCGAATCGACCGGCATTGCCTTCGGCAGCTCCACCGATCAATTCGATCTTGCCGCGGGCCAAAAGTTCACATTGCACGGCCGGTGGACGGCAACCTTGATCAAGGTGGATGGGAAATGGCTGGTAGCCAGTATGCACGCTTCCACCAATCTTTTCGATAACCCTCTGCTCAACGCAGCCAGGCGATCGCTCTATGCCACCGCCGGCGCGAGTTTCGTCACGGCTCTGGGATTAGGATGGTTCTTTGGCCGGCGCAGGCGGCAGACGTAACGATGTCTGCGGCTCTCGATCACGAGACACGGCGTCTCTATGAGTCGTTACGCTCCTCGCCCCGGCATGGCCCTTTCATCCGGGCCGTCGAGCAGGCGCCGCGTAGGCCCCGGACGCCGATTCGGGATACCGTGCTCGCCATCGGTCCAGCCGCGCTCTACAAGGAGTTTCGCCGCTCCGGCGCCGACGGGCGGCGACTGCGCGAGGCGGCGGAAGGATTAGGCCTGCCGGTGGATACGATCCCGCTGAAGCCCGCGGGGACTTTGACCGAGAATGGGGCCATCATCCTGAAGTGGCTCCGCACCCATCGCGAAAAGAACATCGTTCTCGTTTCTCTGAGCAAGGGCGGCGCCGATATCAAGAAGGCGCTGGCCATGGATTCCGGGTTCGAGTCGTTTCACCGCGTCTCGGCCTGGATCAGCGTGGGCGGTCTGATGGACGGAACACCTTTGGCGCAATGGCTTCTCTCTAAGGAGCGAATCCCTTCCGCGTTGCGCGCCGTAAACCGAATGGCCGGTGTAGATTTGACTTTTCTCCGCGAGGTTGACCGGAGAAGCGGCGGGCCTCTCGATTTCGATCTCACGCTGCCGGCGCATTTGCGACTCGTTCACGTGTTGGGTTTTTCGCTGCAAGCGCACGCCTGCAACTGGCTGGCGCGCGCATTTCATCGCCGCCTTGCCGCGTATGGGCCGAATGACGGATTCATGCTGCTGGGCGATTGCCAGCGATGGCCGGGATTGATCTATCCGCTCTGGGGCGCTGACCATTATTTCCGCACCAGGGAGGACCTCCGGCCGGTGTTGGAGCGATTGCTCACGATGGCGGTAGAACCCTCGCGGCTCGATCCTTTCTTTGATCCCGGTCCGTAGCGCCGCTCGGGCGGCCGCTGGCGGACGAATCGCCTGCCGAACCTCATTGCGGAGACCGGTTGCGCTATCTTGCCGGCCTGATTTCGTGCACCAGCCAGCGCATCCGAAACGCCTTACGAATGCGCGCGTGTTTCGCTTCCCAGTGAAGCACGCCCTGCCCTTTCGGAACCTCGCGCACCAGGATTTCCATGCGCGCCCGCCGTTGCCTGGTGAACGTGGGATTCAGCTTCTTCGCCTGGCGGATCAATCCCGGGGCCGGACCGGCTTGAGTCATCGTAGCCGAATACTCCAGGCGCCCTGCGGCGCTCTCGATGCTGTGGAACTCCATCGCAATCTCGTAGTGGTCGAACGGCTGCCCCTGCTTCTCCAGCCGGACAATGTTGCCAAGGGCCACCGACCCGGCCGGCGCCCAAACCTTGTCGCCGTCTTTGAGAGGCCGCGACAGAACCGCCCGCACCGGATCGCCCACCACGGCCGTTTCGAGCGCAATATCGGACTCGAGCGCCAGCTCCATCGTCAGCCGCTGCGCAGCTTCGGATTCCTCCTCCTTTTCAGACGGCGCGGCCGCCTCGGACGCCGGCTCTTCAAAGGTGAGCTTCGACTCGGTGGTGTACTGCCGGCATTCGCCCAGCTTCGTGCGATTGCGGCTCTCCGTTCCGTCCAGCCCGGCGATGGTCATTTCCGAGGCCGTCGGGAGCACGCACTCCTGCGCGCCGATCATCGACCGCCCGTATTCGAGCGTCGTGGAGATGCGATCCATTCCAATTTCCTGCGGAATCTCGTCGGAGCTCACGACCAGCTGCAGCAGGTCCAGAGTCTCGGCGTCGATCAGCGCCGATCCTCGAAACGCGACCACCTCTTCGTGTGGCGGGTTCCGCACGCGGTAGGCGCTGTTCTCCCAAGGCACTTCGTAGTCGTAGCGCAAAACACGCCGGCCTTCGCGCGTCTCCTCGCCGCGCGCTTTGAACTCGGCGATTTTTGGCTGGAAGACGTGCCGCGTGTGTAGCGCGAAGATCCCGGTGCCGACCGCGCCGCGGCCCACCAGGTCCCGCAGCTCCCGGTCGTCGAACCTGCGCGCGTCGAGCCAGGCGTATTGCTCCTTGCCGTTGATCAGCGCCACCTGCAGGCGAAGCGTGTCGATGGGCTTGAACGGCTCTTTAGCAGACGCCCGGTGCGCCCGCTCCACCGTCTGGACGCAAACGTAATCCGGGAGCCGGGCGAGCCTCTCCAGGACTCTTTCTTGAATTCGCGCCAGCATCGGATCCGGAGTTCCGTCCGTCTGCGCGCTCGCGACCGCGGCCCACAAAAGAGGCCAGGCAATCAGGCCCCGCATTTGGCATCATTATAGTCCCGATGATCCCCCCGCGGGGACCTCGCGACGCCTCTGATAGACTGGTGTTTTGAATCCTCTGCGACTCTGCTCGGTTGATTATCTGAATTCCGCTCCCCTGGTCTGGGGCCTGTTGCATGGGCCGAGCCAGAACCTGTTCGATCTCACCTTTCGGGTGCCTTCCGAATGCGCCGGCCTGGTGGCCTCCGGCGCCGCCGATATCGGCAACATCCCCTCCATCGAGATGTCGCGCCAGAACCTGCGGATGGTGCCCGGGCTGGGCGTGGCCGCCCGCGGCGCGGTACGCAGCATCCTGCTCATTTCCAAACGTCCGCTGGCCGCCATCCGGACACTGGCCGCCGATTCCAGCTCACGCACCTCGGTGGCGCTCACGCGGATTATTCTCTCGCGGCGCTATGGAGTCGAGCCCGAGTTCCATCCGCACGCGCCGGATCTGTCGTCGATGCTGGAAAACGCCGACGCCGCCCTGATCATCGGGGATCCCGCCCTGCGCGTGGACAGAGCTTCCCTGCCGTACCTGGTCGCGGATCTCGGCGAAGAGTGGACGGCGATGACCGGTCTTCCGATGGTGTTCGCCGTCTGGGCGGGTCACGAGCGGCACATCACGCCCGAAGTGGTAGAGGCGCTCACCGAATCCTGCCGTTTCGGACGCGCGCATCTGGACGACATTGTCAGAATTGACGCCGCCGCGCGAGGCATCCCCGGAGAGCTGGCGCGCGAGTACCTGACGCGGCACATTGTCAACGAGCTCGGTCCCGCGGAATACCAGGGACTGCAGCTCTATCTGCGCTACGCGCGCGAGGAGTTGGTTGCCGTATGATTTCCAGTCCCGAAGCCGAGGAACTGTTCGCTTCCGATGATCTGATCGGTATCGGAATGCAGGCAGACGCAATCCGCCGCCGGATTCATCCCGAAGGCGTCGTCAGCTACATCATCGACCGCAATATCAACTACACGAATTTCTGCACGGAATATTGCAGCTTCTGCGCCTTTTACCGGCCGATGGGCCATGAGGAGGGCTACATCCTCTCGAAGGAAACCATTTTCGACAAGATCCGGGAGACGCTGGATCTGGGCGGTACGGGCGTCCTCATGCAGGGCGGTTTGCATCCCGGCCTGAAAATCGAGTGGTACGAAGACCTGCTCTCGTCCATCAAGAAGAAATTCGGGTCGAAAATCCATTTGCACTGCTTCTCGGCGCCGGAAATCACGAACATCGCCGAGGTCAGCGGCTTGTCGCTGCGGGACACGATTGCGCGGCTGCGGGATTCCGGGCTCGATTCGATCCCCGGCGGCGGGGCGGAGATCCTGGACGACGAGGTGCGCTACCGCATCAGCCGCCTGAAGTGCGCCACTGCCGAATGGATCGAAGTCCATCGCACCGCCCACGCCCTGGGCCTGCGCACCACGGCCACCATGATGTTCGGCTGCGGCGAGACGATCCGGCACCGCGTGAATCATCTGGAGATCGTGCGCCGTATCCAGGAGGACACCGGCGGCTTTACCGCATTCATCCCCTGGTTCTTTCAGCGCGAGAACACGTCCCTCGGCCGCTTCGTGAAGGAGGAGGCGACCGCGGTCGAATATCTGCGGACGCTGGCGATTTCACGCATCTACCTGGAGAACATCGACAATATTCAATCGTCCTGGGTCACGCCCGGACTCAAGACCTGCCAGCTCGGCCTTCGATTCGGCGGTAACGACGTGGGCAGCATCATGATTGAGGAGAACGTGGTGTCGGCCGCCGGCGCCCATCATCGCGCTACCGAAGAAGAGCTGCGGCGCCTGATCCGCGACGCCGGATTCGTCCCCAAACAGCGCGATACGCTCTACCGGACGTACTTCCTCAACTAAGTGAACATTCGCGCCGTCCTTGCCGCTTCGCTCTGCCTGCCGGCCGCCGGCTTTTGCCAGAGCCTGATCCGGGATGTGCGCGTCTTCGACGGCGAAAGCGTACTCGAGCATCGCAGCGTCCTGATTGAGGGCGGGAAGATCGCCCACATCGGCGGCGCATCGTTGAAGGTCCCCGCCGCAGAGATCGTGGATGGCAAGGGACGCACCCTGCTTCCAGGCTTGTTCGACGCGCACCTGCACGTTCCGCAGAAGCCGGAGGCGGCGTTGCGCCAACTGGCGGCGCTCGGGGTGACCACCGCCCTCGACATGTTCGGCGGCGGTCAGAAGCTCACGGCCAGGCTGGCGGTCGAATCGGAAGATCCGCCCGATATGGCCGATCTGCGCGCCGCGGGAGTGGGCGCAATGGCTCCCGGCAGCGCTCTATCCATGATGGCTGGCCGGATGCCCACGATCGGCGGGGCTGACCACGCGCGGGCGTGGGTCGATGCGCGCATCGCCGAGGGGTCGGACTACATCAAGGTCCTCTACGATGAGCGCATCGGAGGCCCCCTAAAACGCGAAACCCTCGAGGCGATCGTTGCGGCCTCCCACGCGCGCGGCAAACTGGTAGTGGCCCACGTCCTTTCGGAGGAGAAGGCCCGTGAAGCCATTGCCGCGGAAGTGGACGGGCTGGCGCATCTGTACACCGGCGAATCCAGCAGCGGAACCTTCGGGAAGTTCGCCGCCGGCCATCACGTCTTTGTGATTCCGACGCTGATCACCCTCTACAGCCTCTGCGGAAAGCCGCAAGGCGCGGCCCTGCTGGCCGATAGGCGTCTCGAGCCGTACATTCCGCCCGATCAGCAGAAGATCCTGAACCGCCAGCCCGAGCCTGAACGCCAGCCCCTGTGCAAGGCGCCGGAAGACGCCATGCGGGAGCTGGTCCAGGCAAAGGTGCCCATTCTAGCGGGTTCAGACGCCGCTCCCAGCGCCCAGATCGGCGCTTTCGTGATGTCCGGCTACGGCGCGTCCCTGCACGGCGAGTTGAAGCTGATGGTGGACTGCGGGATGACTCCCGTCCAAGCCCTGGCGGCCGCTACTTCGGGGCCGGCGCGCGCGTTCCGATTTACGGATCGCGGATGGATCCGTCCCGGGATGCGGGCCGATCTGCTGCTTGTGCAGGGCGACCCTACACGGAACATTCTGGATACGCGCAACATCGTCGCAGTTTGGAAGAGTGGTGTCAGGATCAAGCGGTGAGCGGCGCTGCGCCTGGTTCGGTGGCGTAAGCCGAAGCAGCCTGCGACGCGGCCCTTGGGGGGCCCCCACGACCTAAGAAATCGAATTCATCGCAGCCTGCAACTTCTTCCGCGCCCGGTCCGCTTCCCCGCCGGCTGCGGCTGGCAGCGGACGCTCTTCGAGCACATCCTTCGAGATATCGAACAGCCGGCCGTCGCTGTACAGTTTAAATCGCTGGTCGCGCGCGAACTTCGTCAGGTGGTAGGCTTCCTTCCCATGTCCGGGGAGGGGATTGTAATAGCAGTACATCCACTCCTTCGGATGCCCGCGTTCGCCTCGGACCTGCGGCAGAAAGCTGCGGCCGTCCACGGGCATGGCCTTCGGGATTCTGGCGCCGGCCGCTTCGGCGATCGTGGGCAGGAAATCGGTCGAATCCACGATGTCATCGAGCACCCGCCCTTTGGGCGACACGCCCTTCCAGTCGGCGATCAGGGGCACACGCATGCCCGCGTCCGTGGTCAGGCCCTTTCCACCCGCCACCACCTTATCCCCCATTCGCGAGTGGATGCCGACCGGCGTCCCGTTGTCGCTGTAAAACAGAACCAGCGTCCGCTCCCGCAGCCCGAGCCGGTCCAGATTCGCCAGGACCCGGCCGACCACCTTGTCCATATACTCCACCATGTCCTTGTAGTGCTTGTTGTTCGGCTTCAAGCGGTCTCCCGACGCCCACTCCGGACTGTCCGGCGTGGGCATGAAAGGCGGATGCGTCAACGTCATCGGGTAGTACACGAAGAACGGGTCGTTCCGGTGACGCTCCACGAAGTGGTTGACGAAATCGGAGAAGACGTCCTCCCCGAAACCGCCCTTCACCGTTTTGAGCTGCCCGTCCTGGAAGAACGTTGGATCGGCGTAGCGTGAGCCTTTGTCTTCGGTATGCCAGGAGTGCCACAGGCAGTACTCGTCGAAGCCCGCATCCTGCACGCGCTTTCCCTTGCCGCGCCACTCCGGCTCGAAGTCCGGCGGGTTATAGCTGTAGAGCTGCCACTTGCCGGCGATGCAGGTTTTGTAACCGGCGTCATGCAGGACGTGCCCGAATGTCCGCTCCTTCGGGTCCATCACGCCGAAGGCTCTCCAGTTGCGGAAATTGTACTGGCCCGTCATCAGCTGCATCCGCGTGGGAGTGCACAGGGGCTGCGCATAGGCGTGATTGAAGCGCACTCCCGCCCGCGCCAGCGCGTCCAGGTTCGGTGTCTTATAGGAGGCGCCGCCATAACAGCCGAGGCACTCGTAGCCCATGTCGTCCGCCATGATCAGGACGATGTTCGGAGGGCGGGTCTGGGCAGGCAGGGCGGCTGCGCCGATCGTCTGGAGGAAAGCGCGTCTGGTGAGTTTGTTGGTCTTCATTGAGGTTCTTTCAACGGGCGCGGCGCCTGCTTGACGGAAGGCGGGAGCCGTTCCACTTGATGGAGAATCCGAGTGCGAACCGCATCGGTCCGAAATCTTTTCTTCGTGGACAAGGGACTTGGCTACTATGTCGATAAACCATCTCGCGCGACATTTTTCGGACAGCTTTTCGGAAGAGCATCGAGGACTTCAGCCATCATAATTGACTTTGCCGGGTCCCAACCATGTTGCCGGCAGGAGTGTCCGAATTCCGTGCCTGCGCCTTCTCGATGACGGCTGGTGTAGTACGCAGAGCTCGACGCCGGTGGTGATCCCTCACCCGCACGCCTGTGATATGCTCAGCAAAACAGGGAGTCCCCGGAGCTGCCAGGCAGAGACCCCGGACCGCCGGTATTTTCGCGAGCCAGGGCTGAAGCTTTGGTGCGATACGCCAATCGGGGACGCAGGTATGAGAAGCAGGCGCGGACGGGATTGCCCGAGCACCGGATACGCTTCGACCAAAGGAGAACGACCTCATGAATTTCCGGCATTTGACTGCCCTCGGGCTTTTCACGGCGCTCGGCTTGTCCGGTCAATCCACATCCTTGCTGACGGGCACCGTGGTGGATCCTTCCGGCGCCGTTGTCGCGAACGCTCAGATTGTGAGCCGCAACATGCAGACCGGGATTACCGCCACCCGGGTCACGAATGCCGACGGCCTTTTCCGCTTCCCCGATCTGCCGATCGGAGAATACGAGCTGACGGTCACCGTCCCCGGCTTCGAACCACTCAACCGGCGGGGAATCAGCCTGCTGACCGGACATAGCGTCGATCTCCGGCTGCAACTGGAGGTAGGAACCGCACGCCAGGCAGTAGAGGTCAGCGCCGCCTCTTCCGTGGTGCAGCCCACCTCTTCGGAGGTCCAGACATCGATCGACAGCCGCAGCATGCGCGAACTGCCGCTCAATGGCCGCAATCCTCTGCAGCTCGTCACATTGACTGCGGGCGCGATCGACGCCGGCGGCGGCGGAAATTTCCAGGCAGCCAACGGCCAGGTCGCGGTCAACGGGAATCGCGGCACCGACAATACCTTCGAGATTGACGGCTTGAGTTACACCGACGTCCACTTCGGTACGGCGCCGATCCTCCCAAATCCCGATGCGCTGCAGGAGTTCACGGTGAAATCTTCGAATTTCGCCGCCAGCCAATCGGGCGCCGGGGCCAGCGTTCAGTTCGCCACCCGGTCGGGGACCAACGAGTTGCACGGTTCCGTCTTCGAGTTCCTGCGCAACGACGCGCTGGACGCGCGCAACTTCTTCGCTGCCTCTACCATTCCGTTTAAACGCAATCAATTCGGCGGCGCCTTGGGCGGACCCGTGATCCGGGATAAAACCTTTTTCTTCGGCTCCTATCAGGGAACGCGCGTCGTGGGCGGCGCGAACCCGGCGATCATGACGCTGGCGACCGAGCCTCTACGGCGAGGAGATTTCTCGAGCACGAGCAAATTTATTGTCGATCCTCAGACCGGGCAGCCGTTCCCGGGAAACGTCATTCCGTCAAACCGAATCGATTCCATCGCTCAGAAGCTGCTGCCGTACATTCCTATCCCGACCCAGCCCGGCGGCGTCGCCCTGGTTCCCACGAAGCCTCATGCGGATCAGCGGGACGATCAATTCTCGGTCCGGGGCGACCATCACTTCTCGGCGAAGGATCACGTCACGGTCCGCTATTACTATGACCGGTTCACCTTTCAACAGGCATCCAGCCCGCTGCCGGACTTTCTCGGTTATCTGACCTTTACCAACCAGAACATCATCGCGTCGGAAACCCACACCTTCAGCCCCAATCTGCTGTTCGTCGGATCGTTCGGCAGCACCACGGTTCCCCGCGTCGGAGACGGCGGAAACGTGCCGGTCACCATGCAGCAACTGGGTGTGAATGTGCCGCCGGCCCTGCCCGATCTGGCGCCGCAGATTCAGGTGACGATCAACGGCTACTCGGCTCCCAACAGCGGCGCGCTCATCAATGTCCGGCCCTCCACCTACGAATACCGCGGCCGCTTCAACTGGCTGCACAGCAGGCATATGCTGCAATTCGGGCTCGATGTTCTGCGCAATCGCGAATACGCTCTGGCGCCGGCGCAGGCGCAGGGTGTCTGGACCTACGACGGATCGCGCACCGCCAATGCGTCCGTGCGGAACTCCGGCGACTCCTTCGCCGATTTCCTGCTCGGCATCCCCTTCCAATTCAAACAGCAGGGCGCAGCGGCGCAGGACATCACCGAGCTCCACGTGAACCCCTGGATTCAGGATGACTGGAAGGTGCTGCCGCGGCTGACGCTGAACCTGGGGCTGCGCTGGGAGCCGTGGCTGCCCGCCAACGACAGTGTCGCGCCGCAGGTTGGCTTCATCGCCGGAAGGCAGTCGGTGGCTGCTCCTAACGCGCCCACCGGACTGGTCTTCTCCGGCGATCCGGGCCTGCGCCATTCCATCCTTCGTTCCGACTGGAACAACCTGGCGCCGCGGGTCGGCTTTGCCTGGGACGTAACCGGCAACGCGCGCACCGTAGTCCGCGGCGCCTACGGGATCTTCTACCGCCCGGTCGGCCTCAATATCCAGCGCTTCTCCAGCAACACGGCCGCGTTTCGAAACCTGGTCATCACCATCACCAATCCTCCCAGCACGGCGAATCCTTATGTAGGCTATCCGGGGGGCGATCCCTTCCCGGCGTGGACGCCGGCCACCAGCGCGGAGGCTTTGAAAACGTACCAGTTCCAGCGGCCGGTGGGCAGTTCCGGTCTGGATCCGAACATCAGAACCAGTTACACGCAGTCCTGGAACTTCGTCATCGAGCGACAGCTCCGCTCGGACCTCGCCGTCTCTCTCGCCTACATCGGCAACCATATGGTCAAGGGAACCAGCTCCACGGAAGGGAATCCCGCGCTCTACGGTCCGGGAGCGACCGCCGCCAACGTCAATGCCCGCCGCCCGTTCGCCGGCATCGCTTCCCTCCAGATGGTCACCGACTTCGAGCACTCCAGTTACCATGGAGCGCAGATTACCGTTACCAGGCGCATGTCGCGCGGTCTGAGCTTTTTGGGCAACTACACCTATTCGAAATGCATGGACAACAACACACTCACGACGGGAGGCGTCAGCGTCATCAACAAGCTCGATCCGAATCAGGACACAGCCCGCTGTGATTTCGATCTGACTCATCTGGCGAATATCTCGCTCGAGTACGATCTGCCGCGCTGGCAGTCCATGCGCGGTGTTGCCGGCAAGCTGGTCAATGACTGGCGCATGAGCAGCATTGTGCTGATACGCTCCGGATTTCCGTTCTCAGTGACCAGCGGACGGGACAACGCGCTGTCCGGGCCGACCAACAATTCGGGGACCAACGATCTGGCCGACCAGATTACCGCGCAGTCCTGGCGTCCCGCCGGCGCGAATCCATTGACGCGGTGGTTCAATACCGCGGCGTATGTCCCGAACGCGCCCGGAACTTTCGGCAACAGCGGACGCAACGCGCTGACCGCTCCCGGTCTCTGGAACTGGGATGTGGCGCTGGTGAAGAGCGTTCCGGTGACGGAGAGGCTGTCGGCGGTGATTCGCGTCGAGGCGTTCAATCTGTTGAATCACGCGAACTTCAACGCGCCAAATGCCGTACTTACCTCGCCCAACTTCGGCATCATCACGACGGCGTCCTCGCCGAGAGTTCTGCAGTTGGCGATGAAGCTGAATTTTTGAGGATCCGATACACGGGTATTCGGGGTCGAACCTAACCTCGCCCGGATGTTCGCGGGCGGACATCGTGGGTTTCCGAGACGCGGCTGAGTTCGGTTGGAGGTATCATGGTCTGCGCGGCCGGCGCGAATTTGGCGTCAGCATGCAGGACCGGATCTGGTTTGACGCGCGGAAACGCGGACCGGGCATTCGGATCGCGAGGTGAAGGAAATGGAATGGAAAATCGGGCGGCGTGAATTTCTAGGGGGAGTGGCCGGAGCCCTTGGCGCATCGGCGCCTCTGTGGGGCTCGGACGAACAGGTGATCCCTTTTCTCGATACGAAACCGTTCAATCCGGAGAAGCCCAACCTGCCGTGGGACCAGCTGACGTCCTGGATCACGCCGGATGAGCACATCTTTTCGGTCGGGCATTACGGCGTCCCGGAATTCGATCTGGCGGGCTGGAAGCTCGAACTGGGCGGTCTGATCGATAAGCCGCGCTCATTTACGCTGGAGGAGCTGAAAGCGCGTCCGGCCAAGGAGCACACGGCGACACTCGAATGCTCCGGCAACGGACCGGCGGGCGGATTGATCGCCAATGCCCGCTGGAAGGGCACGCCGCTGGCGCCGATTCTCAAGGAGGCAGGGGTCAAGCCCGGGGCGATCGAGGCGGTGTTCTATGCAGCCGATCACGGCGTAGAGAAAATCCGTGGCGCGGATTACCCGCAGCATTTCGCGCGCAGCCTCTCGGTGCCGGACGCAGCCAAGGCCAACGTGCTGCTGGGGTATGAGATGAATGGAAAGCAGCTGGAGAAGAAGCACGGGGCGCCGGTGCGGCTGATCGTTCCAGGATGGTACGGGGTGGCTTGGGTGAAGTGGCTCAACCGCATCGAACTGCACGACCGAAGGTTTTTGAGCCGGTTCATGGGTCGCGATTATGTGACGATCCGGGGGGAGAAGCGGGGCGAGGACGTGATCTGGCGCGAGACGTCGGTCGGGAGGATGAACCTCAAGTCCGTGCCGGCGAGAGTGACTCGCGGGGCCGGCGGCGCGCTGCAGGTGACTGGAGCTGCATGGAGCGACGGCACTCCGATTCAGTCGGTGGAGGTGCGCGTGGATGATGAGGCATGGCGTCCGGCGAAGCTGACGGCGAATCGCGATCACCCATTCTGCTGGACGTTCTGGTCGTTTGATTGGAGCGACGCGAAACCGGGGGAGCATACGATCGCGTCCAGGGCCAGGGACGCACGGGGGCGGGTGCAGCCCGCGCCGGACGATCCTTTCATTACCATGAAGAAGACGTATTGGGAAGCCAATCAGCAGGCGTTCCGGAAGATTCGAGTTTAGCTTGCGCGCTGAAGAGAAGCCGCGGAATTATTTTCGGCGGCTCGACTCGCGGTCTACCAGCCTGGGGCGAATCAGGATCCGCTGCGGGGGGGCGGCCGTCTTCGAGCCGATTCGCTTCAGCAACAGCTCCGCCGCCTTCTCTCCAATCGCCAGGCTGCTCTGGTCGATCGTCGACAAGGGAACCCGGAGCAGGTCGGAATAATGTACGTTTCCGGCGCCGATGATGGCAATGTCTGCCGGCACACGGAGTCCGGCTTCGAGCACTGCCTTGATGGCGCCGGCGGCGACCGGATCGTTATAGCAGAAGACGCCATCCGGCGGCGGTTTGAGGGAAAGCAGGTGACGCATCGCCTCGTAGCCGGAGCTGTCGCTGTGCTGGCCGCTGATGACGTAATCGGGCGGCGCTTCCAGGCCGTGTTTGGCGAGCGCGCGCTTGTATCCCCGCAGGCGTCCGGAGCCGGTTTGCAGCGCGGGACCGCGAAGGTGGGCGATGCGCCGGCAGCCCTGCTCGACGAGATGCTCGGTCGCCAGCATGCCGATCTCTTCGTCCTTCACCCCGACATAATTGGCTTCGAGTCCCGACGGCTGCCGGTCGACCAGGACGTAGGGAACCTCGCGGCTCTCCAGGGTGGCGAACAAGCCGCTGCGGCCGTTCGGCTGCGCCGAGGCGATGATCAGGCCGTCCACGTTACGTCCGATCAACAGTTCGATCTGGCGCGCCTCCACGTCAGGATTTTCGTCCGAGTTGGAGAGGATGATCTGGTAACCCAGGGGCTGCAATTTCCCGGTGACGCCCTTGGCGACTTCCGCGAAAAACGAGTGCATCAGGTCCGGAATCACCAGGCCGATGACGTACGTGCGGCGGGTCACCAGGCTGCGGGCAATCCAGTTGGGACGATAGTCCAGCTCGCGGGCCCGCTTCATCACGCGCTTGCGGGTCTCTTCGCTGATGTCGGTATGGCTGCGCAAGGCCTTGGACACCGTCATCAGTGAAACCCCCAGGTCCCGTGCGATATCGATCATTCTTGCGCCCATATCGTGTATCCATCATAAGTACCATGTTGCCGGATATAAAACCACAGGCCCATTATAACGCTACAGTTAAGCAATAATGTGCGGAAGACGGTGAGCGGAGCAGAGTGTACGGAAGATAGTACCTGTCCCAGTCCGGCGCCCGCCTTACGGCCCCGCTGCCCGCCGCAGAAAGTCCGAAGCGAGACGGGTACACTCGGCGGCGTGCGCCGGTTCGCTATGCGGACTGTGGCCGGCGCCTTCGATCATCCGCATCTCGGCGCAGGGCAGAGCGCGGCGTACCGCTTCGAGGTCGCCGGGCTCGGTGCGTGGATCCCGCTCTCCATCGATAAACAGGACGGGCGGCTTCAACTCGGAGAGCTTACCGTCATAGAGATCGCCCGGGCCGGTTTTCGCAATCTCGATCCATGCCGCGGCATTACGCTCCAGCACGCCGCGCCAGCCCGCGCCGTGATCCCGCTCGAGCGCCGCTGCCGCCCGCTCTCCGACGCTGTCGGGATCGGAAATCATAGTGTGGAAGAAATCCATCGATCGCTTCTTGATCTTCGAGTAGTGGAATGCTTCGAGTATCAGTTCGCGGAATCGCGCGGGAGCGGCG
>DATJFH010000277.1:0-2717 GCA_035495815.1 Bryobacteraceae bacterium | reverse complement strand
TCCAGAGCACGGTTCTGGCGCCAGTTCCACTGACGGTCAATGAGCAGGCCGAGCCGTTCTTCAAAGCTCAGCCGTTGTGAGTCGGCGCTTTCCTGCTGCTGGCGGAAGGCTTCGGCCATGCCACGCAAGCGCATGGCGATGCTCCTGGCGATGGCTGCCCGGAAGACCCCGCCCGTTCCGGTGAGGTTGATCGAAGGATCGGCGGAATCCATTCCGCTCGAAACCGCTACGATCGACACCGTCGTTACTACCTGGACCTTGTGTTCGATTCCCGATGCGGCCGCCGCTTTGGCGGAGATGCGGCGCGTCCTCAAACCCGGCGGTCAGCTCTTGTTTGTCGAGCATGGCCTTGCCCCGGAGGAAAAGGTGCGCCGCTGGCAGTCTCGTCTGACGCCGGTCTGGAAGCGCATCGCCGGCGGATGCCACCTCGACCGCGCTATCCCACTGTTGGTTCGAGAAGCCGGGTTCCTCATTTCGGATATGGAGACAGGCTACATTGCAGGACCCAAACCGATGACTTACCTCTACGAAGGCCGGGCGCAGCCTGTCTGATCTCCAGTGGACGGCGTGTCGCGGGGCGGTGAAAGCGCAAAGCTTGTGTGATACTATCCGTGAATTGTGGAAAGCCATATGAAACTTCGCATCGCTACCTTCGCGCTTATTCTCACGGCCGCCGCGGCGCATGCCCAGCGCCACCAGCTGGGCACGGTCAATGCCGAGACGCCGGAAGGGCAGCTGCTCCAGCAGATCGGACAGGAATCGGACGAGGCAAAAAAACTCGCCCTGATGGAGAAGTTCGCGGCCGCGGCTCCCAAGCACGAAGGCATCGGCTGGGTTTACGAGCAGATGCAGGCCTCCTACGTAAAATCCGGCCAGCCCGACAAAGTGATAGCGGCCGGCGAAAAGCTGCTGTCGCTCGACCCCGATGATCTCGAGGCCGCCCACCAGAACCTCAAGGCGTCGGAAGCCAAAAAGGATCCCGACCTCATCCGTAAGTGGTCCGATCAGACCTCCGTTCTCGCCCGCAAGATGGCGGCTTCGCCGCAGCCGAAGGAAGCCGATGAGGTCGAGACATGGAAGAAGCGCGTCGACTACGCGAAGCAGGTCGATACCTACACCGAGTACTCGATCTATGCCGCCACCCTCCAGTCCACCGACCCGCGCAAGCGGCTGGAGCTGATCGATGCTCTGCTCACCCGCAATCCCAAGAGCCAGTACGCCGGGCAGCTCACTCATCTGCAGTTTGCGGTTTACCGACAGCTCAATGACAACGCCAAGGCTTTGGCGCTGGCCGAAAAGACCCTCGAAACCGATCAGACCGACGAGGACATGCTGGCCATGGTCACCAACGAGTATGTCGAGAAGAAGCGCGATCCGGAAAAGGTGATCGCCTATTCGGCGAAAATCGTGGAGCTGATGGCGACCAAGCCCAAGCCCCAGGGCGTCAGTGACGAGGATTGGGACAAAAAGAAAAAGTCGCTCAGCGGCGTGGCCCACTACATGAGCGGCAGCACCTACTTCAATCAGAAGAAGTACAAAGAGGCGGACAAGGAGCTTCGCGCGGCCTTGCCGCTCGTGGAGGGAAGCGACCAGCTCAAAGCGGCCACCCTGTTCCAGCTTGGCCTCTCCAACTTCAACATGAAGAGCCTGCCCGATGCGCTGAGGTTCAACGAGCTGTGCGCCGCGATCAAGAGCCAGTTCCAGGCCAAGGCGGCTGAGAACGCGCGCGTGCTGAGGTCGCAGGGGGTCAGCACCGGAGCCCCCGCGGCGCAAAAGAAGGCCGCGCCGAAGAAGAAATGAACATCCTGGTTCCGAACCTCGGCTCCACCTCCCTCAAGTATCAGATCCTGGAGATGCCGGCCGAGGTGGAGCTGGCCAGGGGCCGATTGGAGCGGGTCCGCGACTATCGCGAAGCCATCGCGCAAATCCGAACCGGATCGGTTTCCATCGACGCGGTGGCGTTCAAGGCCGTCCACGGCGGTCCGCGCTACCGCGGCACATTCGTGATCGACGACGGCGTGGTGGCCGCGCTCGAAGAGTTCCTGCCCGCCGCCCCGGCGCATAACGCCATCTACCTGACGGGCATCCGCGCCTTCCGGGAAGCCATGCCGGGCACGCCGCTGGTCGCCGCTTTCGAGACCGAGTTCCACCGCACGATGCCGGATTGCGCGCGCCACTACGGCGTGCCCCGCGCATGGCGCGACGCGGGAGTAGCGCGCTACGGATTTCATGGCGCATCCCACCGGTACATCAGCGAGCGCGCGACGGCCCTGCTCGGCCGTCCGCTGCGCCTGGTGAGCTGCCATCTCGGCGGCAGCTCTTCGCTGTGTGCGGTGGACCGCGGAACCGCGGTCGATACGACCATGGGCTTCTCGCCGCAATCGGGCCTGGAGAACGCTACCCGTCACGGCGACCTCGACCCGTTTGCCGTCCTGTTCATGATGGAGCGCCACGGCTGGGGCGTCGAAGAAGTGCGGTGTCAACTCGCCGGAGAAGGCGGACTGGCGGGGCTTTCCGGGGTGCCCGGCGGCGATGTGCGGGACCTCGAATCGAGCGGCACGGACGCCTCCAAGCTGGCGCTGGCCGTGTTCTCCTACCAGGTGAAGAAGACCATTGGCGCTTACGCCGCGGCGATGGGCGGCCTGGATGCCGTGGCCTTCACCGGCGGAATCGGCGAGAACTCGGCCGCGTTGCGCGCGGCTTGCTGCGCCGGACTG
>DATJFH010000276.1:0-2817 GCA_035495815.1 Bryobacteraceae bacterium | reverse complement strand
TCGGCCGCCGGCGCCGAACAGCAGCACTGGGCCGAACTGCGGATCGACGCTGCTGCCGATAATCAACTCGTAGCCGTCGCGCTGAATCATGGGTTGGACGGTTACCGCGAGGAAGTCCGGCGTCGATGACTTCATCGCCCGCCACGCGCGGCGGACGCCGTCGTCACCGGAGAGGTTGAGATGGACGCCGCCTGCCGCCGCCTTGTGCCTGATAGTTTCCGAATGCACCTTGACTGCCACCGGATAGCCGAGGCGATTGGCCGCTTCTACCGCCTGATCTTCGCCGAGAGCGATTAGTGTCTCCACCACGGGGATGCCGTATGCCTTGAGAATTTGTTTCGACTCGGCTTCGGTGAGCAGCGTGCGGCCTCGCTCGCGGGCCTGCTGCATGATCGCGTGCGCGGCCTGCCTTGGATCGGATGAGATGTCGCCGGACTCCTCCACCGCGGGCGTCTCGTACAGCGCCCGCAGATTGTAGCTGTATCGCCACATGGATTCGAACGCCCGCGCGGCGGTATCGGCGTACGGAAAAGTCGGCACACCGGATTGCTTTAAAAGGCTCTCGCCGGCCGCCGTTTCCGCGCCGCCCATCCAACTGGCGAGAACGGGCTTTGTCCCCAGCATGGCAAACTTCTGCAGACGCGCGGCAATCTGTGTGGAATCGGTCATGGCTTGCGGGGTCAGGATGATGAGCAGGCCGTCGGCGCCGGGATCGTTGGCCGCGATCTCGACCGCCCGGGCGTACCGTTCCGGCGTGGCGTCGCCTAGCACGTCGACCGGATTGGCGTGGCTCCAGTGCGGAGGCAGAAGGTCATTGAGACGGGCCATCGTCTCGCTGGACAGCTCCGCCAGTTGACCGCCCGTGGAGATGAGCGCGTCGGTGGCCAGGACCGCCGGGCCGCCCGCGTTAGTCACAATGGTCAAGCGCGGACCGCGGGGCCGGGGCTGCTTGGCCAGCGCTTCCGACATGTAAAAGAGATCCGAAACCCGGTTCACGCGCAGCACACCGCAGCGCCGGAACGCGGCGTCGAGCACTTCATCCTCGCCGGTCAGAGCGCCGGTATGGGAGGCTGCCGCGCGAGCTGCCGCCTTCGTCCGGCCGGGCTTGAGCACGATAATTGGCTTGCTGAGCGCCACCTCGCGCGCGGCTGTGAGAAACGACCGCGCGTCGCCGATCGATTCCATGTAGATGAGGATGCTTCCGGTGTGCGGATCGTCGCCGAGCCGCTGGATCAGGTCGCCCCAGCCTACATCGATCATGGATCCCACCGAGATGAACGCGCTGAACCCTACCAGCTCGCGCTGACCCCAATCGAGAACGGCCGCTCCAAGCGCGCCGCTCTGGCTGATGAACGCCACCGGACCGGGACGGGCCATGGAGCCGGCCAGGGTGGCGTTCAGTCCTGAATAAGGGCTCATCACACCCATGCAATTCGGTCCGATCAGACGCATCGTTCCATGCCGCCGCAACACTTCGCGCTCCAGCGCAGCTCCGGATTCGCCCACTTCCCGGAAGCCGGCGGAAATAATGACGGCTCCTTTCACGCCTGCGTCCGCGCATTCGCCGATAACGTCCGGCACAGTTGCTGCTGGAGTTGCGACCAGCGCGAGATCGACTTGGCCCGGGACCTCGGCGATGCGAGGATATGCTTTGACGCCGAGTACGCTCGACCGCTTAGGGTTCACCGGGAAAACGGCGCTGCCAAAGCCGCCAGCAGTGAGATTCGAGATCAGCGTACGGCCAATGCTGCCCGACGCCTCCGTCGCTCCGATGACGGCCACATTGCGTGGCTCGAAGAATACGTCGAGCGCGAACCGGGTTTCAGACTGCATACTTCCAAGGTTAGTCCAAAGAGGGGACGTCGCCGGCGCCCCGAGTTAATCCTTCATAAGCTGATAAGACTCTGGTTACCGGATGCGTCGAGCAGCCTTTTCAGGTGGCATTGCCCGCCTTACGGGCGGGCATATTGGGTTACGCCAGCAGTTCCTTCACTACTTTCCCCTCCACGTCCGTCAGCCGGAAATCGCGGCCCTGGAAGCGGTACGTGAGCCTGGTGTGATCGAAGCCCAGCAGGTGCAGAATCGTGGCGTGCAGGTCGTGAACGTGAACTTTGTCCTTCACAACGTTGAAGCCCAGCTCATCGCTTTCTCCCAGGGTGATGCCGGGTTTGATTCCGCCGCCGGCCATCCACATCGTGAATGCGTTCGGATGATGATCCCGGCCGTCGCTTCCGCCTTGCACCATCGGCGTGCGGCCGAATTCCCCGCCCCAGAGCACTAGCGTGTCCTTGAGTAATCCCCGCTGCTTCAAGTCCGCGACCAGCGCGGCGCAGGGCTTGTCGGTATCGTGGCAGTTTGTGGTGATGTCCTTCACCAGGGCGCTGTGCTGGTCCCACGACTCGTGAAACAGCTGCACGAAGCGCACGCCGCGTTCTACCAGACGCCGCGCCAGCAGGCAATTGTTGGCGAAGGACGGTTTGCCGGGCTCGGCGCCGTACATCTCGAGAATGTGTTTCGGCTCCTTCGAAAGATCCATCAATTCAGGAGCGCTGTTTTGCATCCGAAACGCCATCTCGAAGGAATTGATACGCGTCGCGATCTCGGGATCGCCGGTCGATTCGAGGCGCTGCTGGTTCAGGCTGCGAATCGCATCGAGGGAATCGCGCTGCAGCTCCTCGTCCACGCCGCGTGGATTCGACAGGTACAGGACCGGGTCTCCGGTGCCGCGAAATTGGACGCCTTGATAGACGGTCGGCAGGAAGCCGCTGCCCCAGCAACTATCGCCGCCGCTCGGACCCTTACTGCCGGAGCTGAACA
>DATJFH010000275.1:0-3418 GCA_035495815.1 Bryobacteraceae bacterium | reverse complement strand
ACACGCCTCCCTGGGACTGGCCCGCGGGGACCGGGGATATCTTCAAGAACAACCTTCGAAACCGGCGATTCGATCCATCCGAGCGCCTGGCCGCCGTCGAGCTGGCCGGGGATCTCACCGTGATGGACGACGAGATGGCGGACTTGCTGCTCTCCATCGTGAGCAATCCGGACGAGCCGGAAGAACTGCGCGGCCGAGCCGCGATCGCGCTCGGTCCCGTGCTCGACCAGACCGACACCGACGGATTCGACGACGACGCTCTCGAGCCGCCGATCGAAGAGGGGACGTTCGAACGGATCAAGGAAATGCTGCACAAGATCCATGCGGACGAGAGGCAACCGATTGACGTGCGGCGGCGGGTCCTCGAGGCTTCCGTGCGGGCGGAGCAGGATTGGCACGCGGAGGCGATCCGGGCCGCCCTTCGGAGCGGCGTCGAAGACTGGAAGCTGACGGCCGCGTTTTGCATGCAATATGTTTCCGGCTTCGACCAGGAGATCATCGAGCTGCTCAGCAGTCCAAATCCCGACATACGATACGAGGCGGTGGTGGCCGCCGGAGAGCAGGAGATCCAGGCCGCCTGGCCCGAGATCGTGGCCCTGCTCGACCCGGAGAATACCGAGAAGCGCCTACTGCTGGCCGCTATCCAGGCTGCGGCCAGCATACGTCCCCGCGAGGCGTCGACGGCGCTGGCGGATCTGGTCGATTCCGAGGACGAGGATATCGCCGATGCGGTCACCGACGCGCTGCTGATGGCCGAGCAGCCTTTCGATGAAGATGAAGGTGAAGATGAAGAAGCCGAAGACGGCGAGGGCAAGGCATCGATACACTAAAATAGATGAATATGGCGCTCGGAGAGAAAGCGGATGCGGCTTAACGGCCTCGCCGTAACAGTATGGGCGCTCGGCGCGGCGACGATCCCGACTTTGGGCGCGGCCGATGGCGCGAGTCCGGATCTGGAGCGCGCGTTCACGCAGACCGTCCGGCCCTTTCTGACCCAATATTGCCTCGGCTGTCATAGCGGGAAGGCGGCCGCGGCTCAGTTCGACCTACAGCCCTACTCGAGCGCTGCGGCGGTGGCGCGGGACTTTGCTCACTGGTCGCTGGCGCTGGCGAGGCTGAGCGCGAAGGAGATGCCGCCGAAGCAGGCGCCGCAGCCGCCCGCGGACGCGCGACAGGCAGTGATCCACTGGGTTCAGGCGGTGCGCATGACGGAGGCGCGGAAGAACGCCGGAGATCCGGGTCCGGTACTGGCGCGGCGGCTGAGCAACGCCGAGTACAACAACACCATCCGCGATCTGACGGGGGTGGACCTGCGTCCGACGCGGGAGTTCCCGGTCGATCCGGCGAATCCGGAGGGTTTCGACAATTCGGGCGAGTCGCTGTCGATGTCGCCGGCGCTGCTGAACAAGTATCTGCAGGCGGCGCGCGAGGTGGGCGATCACATGACGCTCAAGCCGGACGGGCTGGACTTCTCGCCGCATCCGATGCTGGTGGAGACGGATCGCGAGAAGTACGCAATCAAGCGGATCGTGGATTTTTACGAGCGCCAGCCGACCGATTACGCCGCCTACTTTCAAGCCGCCTGGCGCTTCAAGCACCGGAAGGCGCTCGGGAAGCCGGGGGCCACGCTGGCGGGAACCGCGGCGGAAGCGGGAGTGAGCCCGAAGTACCTGCCGATGGTCTGGGAAATTCTGGAGACGAAAGACGCGGTGGGACCGATTGCGAAGCTGCAGGCCATGTGGCGGGCGCTGCCCGGACCGGGTGGCGAGGCGCCGAAATGCGCCGAGATGCGCGATTTCGTGGTCCGGATCCGGAATCACACGGCGATGCAGTTCGCGGCCCCGGTGGTGAACGGACTGTCCGCCTATTCGCAGCCGCTGATCAACTGGAAGTTCCGGCAGTTCAATTCTCACCGACGGGATTTCGACCGGGCAGCGCTGCGGATGGCGAGCGATCCTCCTCCGGTTGCGCCGGAGATTCCGAAGTATCCCGGCCTAGGAAAGGAGTCCGCGGAACGGGCGGCGGCGCTGATGCAGCAGGCGCGGGCCGGCGATACGGACCTGATCGTCCCGGACGGCCAGAGGGAGCGTTACGAAGCGGCGTTCGCGCGGTTCGCGCACGTTTTCCCGGACGCGTTCTATATTCGCGAGCGGGGGCGTTTTTTTCCGGATGATTCGAAGGACAAGGGGAGGCTGCTGAGCGCGGGCTATCACAACGTGATGGGGTACTGGCGGGACGATACTCCGCTGATGGAGCTGATCCTCGACGAGAAGTCGAAGAAAGAGCTGGACAGGCTGTGGATCGAGTTCGATTTCATCGCCGACTTCACGGCGCGCACCTGGGTGCAGTATTTCTTCAACCAGAGCGGCGAAGTGCAGGGCACGGGGCGGGAATCGGGGACGGCGCGGCCGTCGGACAAGGAGGTCAGCGCGCCGGCGATCGTTTTCAAATTGCGGGACGCTTACCTGGCGAAGGCGGAGGCCAGCGACAATCCCGTCGCGATGGAGGCGATCCGCTACCACTTCCAATGGGTGAACGACACGCTGCGGTTCGTGGAGCGGATGCGGGCGGAAGCGGAGCCGCGGCACCTCAAGGCCCTGGTCGAGTTCGCGGAGCGGGCATTCCGCCGGCCGCTCTCGGGGGCGGAGCGGGAGGACATCCTGGCGTATTACCGGTCGCTGCGCGAGAAGAGCGGATTGACGCACGAGGAGGCCATCCGCGACTCGATCGTCAGCGTGCTGATGTCGCCGAAGTTCTGTTACCGGGTGGATCTGGTGGAAGCGGCGGCAGCGGGGACGGGAGCGGCGATGAAGCCGCTGCCGGGCTACGCGCTGGCCAGCCGGTTGAGCTATTTTCTTTGGTCGAGCATGCCCGACAGGGAGCTGCTGGCGCACGCGGCGGCGGGGGATCTGAACAGGCCGGAGGTGATGAGGGCGCAGGCGCGGCGCATGCTGAAGGACGAGCGGTCGCGGGGGCTGGCGCTGGAGTTCGCAGGGAACTGGCTGGATTTCCGGCGCTTCGAGGACCACAACGCGGTGGACCGGGAGCGGTTCCCGAGCTTCAACAACGAGCTGAGGGAGGCGATGTTCCAGGAGCCGGTGCGGTTCATCGAGGACATGATTCGCAACGGGCGGCCGGTGCTCGATCTGCTGTACGGGAAGCACACGTTCGTGAATCCCGCGCTGGCGCGTCATTACGGGATGCCGGAGTCCGCGGGGGGACCGGAGCAATGGTGGCGGGTGGACGACGCGGACCGGTACGGGCGCGGCGGTCTGCTGAACATGGCGGTGTTTTTGACGCAGAATTCGCCGGGATTGCGGACGAGCCCGGTGAAGCGCGGATACTGGGTCGCGAAGCGGGTGCTGGGGGAAACGATCCCGCCGCCGCCGGCTGTAGTGCCGGAGCTGCCGAACGACGA
>DATJFH010000274.1:0-9123 GCA_035495815.1 Bryobacteraceae bacterium | reverse complement strand
GCTTACCCTAGGGGTATACTCCTGCTCTTTGCGTTTATTGTTCCACATTGGCGAAAACCCTCCCTTAGTCTATAAAGGTTGGCCCAAAATGGCAATTAGAAGTTTTGGAAATAACTACAAACCTGGGGTTTCACCTGAGATCGTGATCGGCCCCGGATTCGACGCTACAATACCTTTCATGCCTGTCAAAAGACGCGATGTTCTGAAGACGCTGGCCGCCTCGCCGCTCGCTTTGCATGCCCAGTCCTCCCCTCCCAACATCCTCTTCATTCTCTCCGACGATCACAGCTATCCTTACCTCGGGATCTACGGCGCCAGCTGGATGTCCACCCCCAACATCGATCAGTTCGCCCGGGAAGGCATGCTCTTCGAGCGCGCCTTCACGGCGGCGCCCCAGTGCGTGCCGTCGCGGACCGCCATCATGACGGGCCGGTCCCCGGTGGCCGCCCGCATGGGGCGCTTCAGCTCGCCTCTGGCGCCCGACATCGTCACCGCTCCTGAAGCGCTGCGCGCCCGCGGTTACTATACAGGCGTCTGCGGCCGCTATTTCCACCTCGACGGCTCCATCAATCCCAGTCCGGAAACCGCCCAGGCCTACGAGAAACACCAGATGCGCACCTGGAAGAAGCGCGTCGACTTCATGGACGTCTCTTCCCAGGGCCCCACCCCGCAGCTCTTCGAGCAGTTTCTGGGTAAAGTGCCCCAGGGGCGGCCGTGGTTCTTCTGGATCAACTACAACGACCCGCATCATCCCTGGGAACGCGACGCCGGCCGCGTCGATCCGGCAAAACTCAAAGTGCCCGCCCATCTGCCCGACCTGCCCGGCGTCAGGGACGACCTCTCGCGCTATTGCGGTGAGATCGAACGCGCCGACCGCTCCTTCGCCGAAGCCATGGCGGTTCTGCGCAAACATGGTCAGGAGGCCGGCACGCTGGTGATCTTCATGGGTGATAATGGCATGGCCTTCCCGCACGGCAAGGGGTCACTCTATGACCCCGGCCTGAACGTTCCGCTGATCGCCCGCTGGCCCGGCCATATCAAGCCCGGCGTGAGCAGGACACTCATCTCCGGCGAGGACCTGGCAGCCACGTTCATCGACGCGGGAGGCGCAGCCCTGCCCAAGGGCGCTTCCGGACGCAGCTTCTATCCGCTGCTGACCGGCGGCAGGTACGAGCCCCGCGAGTATGTCTTCAGCGCCCGTCTGCACCACGGAAATCAGAGTTTCGAGCCGGGGACGAAGGCCTCCACCTTCGACCTGTCCCGCTCGGTTCGCAGCCGGCGCTGGAAGCTTATCTATAACGTCACGCCCGCCATGGAATACTGGCCGGTCGACAGCGCCGCCGATCCCGGCTGGCAGGACATCCTGGCCGCTCACAAAGCCGGAAAGCTCGATCCCGCGCACGAACGGGCCTACTTCCAGCGCCCGCGTCCGGTCTTGGAACTGTACGACCTCGATAAGGATCCCGCGGAAATGAACAATATCGCCGGGCGCCCCGAAGTGAAGGACGTCCAGCAGACACTCATGGCCGCCATGCAGGAAAAGATGATCACCGATTACGACTTCGTCCCTCCGGTCATCACCGAATCCAAGCCCCGTCCCGGTCAAAAGAAGTAGCAGACCTGCCCCGGCTCGGGATGCGCCGCTCAAAACTTCGCTCCGCGCTAAATTAGGGAGATGCAGCTTCAGCCGGTCGGCGCGCCCGTAATACGTAAGGAAGGCCGCGACAAGGTCACCGGCAAAGCGATCTATGTCGACGACTTCTCGCTGCCCGGGATGCTGCACGGTGTAACGATTCGCACCCCCTGCCCGCGGGGGCGCATTCGCCGGCTCACCTTCGCGCCGGACATTAACTGGGACGAATTCATCGTCGTGACCGCCAAGGACATTCCCGGCTGCAACGCCGTCGCTCTCATCACCGAGGATCAACCCTACCTCGCGGATGGCGCCTTCGAGCACGCCGAGGAGCCCGTCGCGCTGCTGGCGCACCCCGATAAGTTCCTGCTCGAAGAAGCCCGCCGCAGCGTAATCGTGGAAGTCGATCCGGCGCCTCCGGTCTACGGGATCGAGCAGTCCGCGAAAATTTTCAAATCCTTTCTGGTCGAGAAAGGCCAGATCGACGCCGTCTGGTCTTCCGCGGATTTCATCGTCGAAGGCGAATACTCCACCGGCGCTCAAGAGCAGCTTTACATCGAGAACAACGGCATGGTCGCGGTCGCCAGTCCCGCTGAAGGCGTCACCGTCTGGGGCTCCATGCAGTGCCCCTACTACGTTCACAAAGCTCTGCGCCGGCTATTCGACCTGCCGGACGACAAGGTTCGCGTGGTGCAGCTCGAAACCGGCGGGGGCTTCGGCGGCAAGGAAGAATATCCCTCCAGGATCGCCGGGCACGCCGCGCTGCTGGCCTGGAAGTCCGGCAAGCCGGTCAAGATCATGTATGGCCGCGCCGAGGACATGGCCGCCACCACCAAGCGGCATCCTTCGTTCACGCGGCATCGCACAGCCGTTTCGAAGGAAGGCAAGCTGCTCGGCATGGAGATCGATTTTGCCATTGACGGCGGCGCCTACAACACGCTGTCGCCTGTTGTCCTCTCGCGCGGCACGATCCACGCCGCCGGACCGTATTACTGTCCCAACGTCCGGATCCGCAGCCGCGCCGTGGCCACCAACCATCCCCCGCACGGAGCTTTCCGCGGGTTCGGCGCACCGCAGAGCATTTTCGCCCTGGAGCGGCATTTGAACCTCGTCGCGGGGACTGTTGGATTGACGCCGGAAGAGCTGCGCCGGCGCAACTTCATTCGCCAGGGTCAGACCACCGCCACCGGCCAGGTGATTCGCGAGCCGGTCGACATGAGCGCGCTGATGGAGCGGGCGTTCGCCTCGAGCGGCTACTACGACAAGCGCCGGCGCTTCCCGGTCGAGAACGAAGGCAGCGCCGTCAGGAAGGGCATCGGCTTCGCTTCGTTCATGCATGGAGCCGGGTTCACGGGGTCCGGCGAGGATTACCTGAAGTCCGTGGTCGGCATCGAGGCCACCGTCGAGGGCCCTTTCAGAATCCTGGTGGCCAGCGCGGAAATCGGTCAGGGCGCCAACACGATCCTCTGCCAGATCGCCGCCCAGGCGCTGGGCGTGGACTACTCCTCCGTCGAGATCGCGCGGCCCGATACCGCCGCCGTCCCCAACAGCGGCCCGACGGTGGCGTCGCGCACCTGCATGATCGTGGGCAAGCTCGTGGAATCGGCCGCGCTGGGTTTGAAGCAGATGCTCGCGCAGTCTCCGGCGGACCTCCGCCCGCTGCGGGCCTTCAGCCACTACCAGGCGCCGCCCGGCGTCCGCTGGGACGACGAAAAATACCA
Source organism: Bryobacteraceae bacterium (assembly GCA_035495815.1). GTDB lineage: Bacteria > Acidobacteriota > Terriglobia > Bryobacterales > Bryobacteraceae > DATJFH01. The sequence goes on along the minus strand of DATJFH010000274.1, from coordinate 5,769 downwards.
GGGCGACGCTTACGGAGCCTACGCCTGGGCCGTCTACGTCGCCGAGGTCACGGTGGACATGCGGACCTGGGAGACGCGCGTCGACGACTTCGTAGCCGTGCAGGAAGTGGGCAGGGTGATCCATCCCGTGCTGGCCGCCGGCCAGATCGAGGGCGGCGTAGCCCAGGGCATCGGCTACGCTCTGTACGAACAGGTGGTCTGGAAGGACGGCCGCATGGCCAATAACCAGATGACGAACTACATCATGCCGACCGCCGCCGACGTTCCGCCGATCCGCGTCTCTTTCGCCGAAGTCCCGTACGAGTACGGACCGGCGGGCGCGAAGGGCATCGGCGAGCTTCCGATGGATGGTCCTGCCCCGGCCATCCTCAACGCCGTCGAGCATGCCACCGGCCTTCGTGTGAACCACGCGCCCATGACCCCGGAGAATCTATGCGGATTGAGCTGAGCTGCACTGTCAACGGGACGCCTCGCAAGGTGAGCGTGTACCCGATGGCGCGGCTGCTCGACGTGCTGCGCGAGCAGATGGCCCTGACCGGCGCCAAGGAGGGCTGCGGAGAAGGCGAGTGCGGCGCCTGCTCGGTGATTCTGGACGGCGCCCTGGTCAACAGCTGTCTCATCCCGGCGCTGCAGGCGGAAGGCGCCGACATACGAACCATCGAGGGTCTGGCCGCCACCGGGAAACTCCACGCCGTGCAGCAGGCGTTTCTGGTCCACGGCGGCGCCCAATGCGGCATGTGCACGCCCGGCATGATCATGGCGGCTGTTAGCCTGCTCGAGCGAATACCGCATCCCTCCGGCGCGGAGATCCGCAACGGGCTGGCCGGGAATCTGTGCCGCTGCACCGGGTACACGAAGATCTTCGAAGCGGTCGTGAAGGCCTGCGAAGTATGAGGTCCTTCGTTCCCCAGTACGAGATGGTGGCGGCGAAATCGCTGCCGGACGCGTTCTCTCGCATGGCCGCCGGCTGGAAGCCTTTCGCCGGTGGAACGGACCTGATGGTTCTGTTCGAAGCGGGCAGGCTCCCGCACAAACGCTTCGTGAGCATCTGGGGACTTGCGGACTTGAAAGGGATTGAAGCCGCCGCCGATTCCATCACCTTGGGCGCACTCACCACCTACACGGAAGTGCAGCGGCATCCGCTCGTGCGCGACGAGTTTCCGCTGCTGGCGCGGGCGGCGTCGGAGACGGGCGGAATCGCCACACAGAACCGCGGCACGCTGGGCGGCAACATCGTGAACGCGTCGCCGGCCGCGGACACACCGCCCGCGCTGCTCGTTTACGACGCCGAGCTGGAGCTGGTCTCGGCGGCGAGGTCCCGCTGGATCCCGTATCGAACCTTCCACACGGGCTACCGGCAGACTCTGCTCCGCGACGACGAGCTGGTTGCCCGCATACGCGTCCCGCGGCGCGAAGGATGGTCGCAGTATTACCGCAAGGTGGGGACCCGCCGCGCCCAGGCCATCTCCAAAGTATGCCTGGCCGCGACAATAAGGCGCGAGGGCAGCCGGATCACAGAGGCGCGCGTCGCGCTCGGCAGCGTCGCGCCCACGGTGGTTCGCTGCTATGAAACGGAGCGGCGGATCGAGCGCGATCCACGGGACATCGCCGCCGCCAGGGCCGCCCTGGCCCGGGAAATCGCGCCCATCGACGACATTCGCTCCACCGCCAATTACCGCCTGACAGTCGCCGCCAATTTGCTCGAAGATTTTCTTCGCGCCCAAAGCTGATGCCCTCTTTGGACTGAGCTCCAGCTCGGCGGCGAACGGTCCGGCGCAAAAAGCGGCTGGTCCCGGCCGGACGAAGAAGCGTAATCAGTCTTCGATCACGTACTCCGCCCTCACCACGCCATCGCCGTAGGAGTGGCGCAGCCGGAAGCCCAGGCGCTCGCAGACCCGTTGCATCCCGCGATTCTCCGGCAGGATCTCCGCCGACACGATCCGCATTTTCTCCTTGCGCGCGATATCGACCAGCCTGCGAAGCAGTTCCACTCCCAGCCCCCGCTTCTGATACTCGTCGGCGATCAGAATGGCGAATTCCGATTCGGGCTCCGCCGCCCCGTTTTGCGGCAGCTTCACCAGGCGCCCCACCGCCACGATCTCGCCCTCGTGCAGTCCGACCAGCGCGATCTCCCGGTCGTAATCGATGAAGCAGATCCGCGCCAGCCGCTCGTGCGTGACCCGCTGGTCGAGCTTCATCGGATGGAAGTAGCGGAAATAGACGCTGCGCTCGGACACGCGCTCGTGAAACCGCGCCATCAGCGGTTCGTCCTCCGGCCGGATGGGCCGGATGGCGATCTGTCCGCCGCCTTTCATTTCGGCCGTGCCCGAATATTGCGCCGGATAGGGACGGATGGCGGGCCGCGGCAGCTGTTCGTCGGCCACGTCCGGCGCGTGCAGCGTCACCCGCGCGTCGAGCGCCAGCAGTTCGGCGCCCGAGGCCAGCAGCGGATTGATCTCGATCTCCCGGATGCGCGGCAGTTCCACCACCAGCCGGCTGAAGCGCACCAGCAGGCGCTCGAGCGCCGAAGTGTCCGGGAGCGCCGTAAAAATCCGCGTCTGCTCCATCATCCGGCGGGCCAGCGTCGTGTTGAGCGGCGGAAGCCCCAGCGACCGGTCCTTGAACACTTCCACCAGCCGCCCGCCCGCGCCGAACAGCAGCACCGGACCGAACTGCGGATCCACGCTGCTGCCGACGATCACCTCATAGCCCTCTCGCTGGACCATGGGTTGCACCGTAACTCCCAGAAAATCCGGCCGGGACGCCATCGCCTCCCATGCCTGGCGCACGCCGTCTTCGCTGGCAATGTTCAGCCGTACGCCTCCCGCGGCCGCTTTGTGCGCCAGTGTTTCCGAATGCGCTTTCACCGCCACCGGATAGCCGATGCGGGCGGCGACGCCGGCGGCTTCGTCCGCGCTCCCGGCCACCACCGTCTCCACCACCGGTATTCCGTAGGCGGCCACGATCTGCTTGGATTCGGACTCCGTCAACAGCGTGCGCCCTCGTGAGCGCGCCTGCTCGATTACCGCGCCCGCCGTCCGCCGCGGATCCTCGCTCAGGCCGCCGCACTCCTCCACCGCCGACGGCGTTTCGTACAGCCCCCTGAGGTTATAGCTGAAGCGCCACATCGAGGCGAACGCGCGCGCCGCCGTGTCTGCGTAGGGAAACGTGGGTACGCCCGCGCGCTTCAGAATGCTCTCTCCGGCCGTGGTTTCGGTGCCGCCCATCCAGCTGGCCAGTACGGGTTTCATACTCAGATGCGCGAACTTCTTCAGGCTCTCGGCAATCCGGGTGGAGTCGGTCATGGCCTGCGGCGTGAGAATGATGAGCAGTCCGTCGGACCCAGGATCGGCGGCCGCCGTCTCAACTGCCTGCCCGTAGCGGTCGGGGGTCGCGTCGCCAAGCACGTCCACCGGGTTGCCATGGCTCCAGTGCGGTGGCAGAGCCCGGTCCAGGCGGGCGATCGTCTCGGGCGAGAGATCCGCCAGTTGACCGCCGTCCGAGATGAGCGCGTCGGTGGCCAGCACCGCCGGTCCGCCCGCGTTGGTGACGATGGTCAGGCGCGGCCCCCGCGGCCTCGGCTGCTTGGCCAGCGCTTCCGACAGGTAGAAGAGATCGGAGACGCGGCTGACCCGCAGCGCCCCGCAGCGGCGGAATGCCGCTTCGAAGACTTCGTCCTCGCCGGTCAGCGCGCCCGTGTGCGATGCGGCGGCCGCCGACGCCGCCCGCGTCCGGCCCGGCTTCAGTACCAGGATCGGCTTGCGCAGCGCCACCTCCCGCGCCACCGAGAGGAACGCGCGCGCGTCGCCGATCGACTCCATGTAGATCAGGATGCTCCCCGTGCGCGGATCGTCGCCCAGCCGCTGGATGAGGTCGCCCCAGCCCACGTCCACCATCGAACCCACCGAGATGAACGCGCTGAAACCGACCAGTTCGCTCTGGCTCCAGTCCAGCACCGCCGCTCCCAGGGCGCCGCTCTGGCTGATGAAGGCCACCGGACCCGGGCGCGCCATCGATCCGGCCAGGGTTGCGTTCAACCCGGTGTAGGGGCTCATCACCCCCATGCAGTTCGGCCCGATGATCCGCATCCGCCCCCGCCGGCGCATCAACTCCTGCTCCAGCGCCGCCCCGGCCGCCCCCGCTTCGCGAAAGCCGGCGGAAATGATGATGGCGCCCTTTACCCCCGCCGCGGCGCATTCCTCGATCACGCCCGGAACAGTAGCCGCCGGCGTCGCCACCAGCGCCAGATCGACCCGCTCTGGAATGTCGCCGATTCTCGGATAGGCCTTCGCGCCCAGGACGGACGCCCGCGCGAGATTCACCGGGTACACGGCCCCGCCGAACGAGCCGCCGGCCAGGTTCGTGATCAAAGTCCTGCCGATGCTCCCCGCCGCCTCGGTCGCTCCAATGACAGCGACGTTCCGCGGTTCGAAAAAGACGTCGAGCGCGAACCGGTTTTCAGCCTGCATACATTCAAGGTACGCGAAAGGATGCGAGGCGTCGGCGCCGCCGGTTTCACGCCGGCCCCGACACGACCGCCGCATCTCCCGGCTGCTTACACGGCGGCCGCTGCCTGACGCAGCTCGAAGGTATAGCCGAAGCCTCGCACGGAGTGGATCAGCTTCGGGTTGGCCGGATCCTGTTCCACTTTTTGCCGCAGCCGGAGAACATAGACGTCCACCGCGCGGTCGGTGATGGCGCGTTCCTGCCCCCACACCGAATCCAGCAGCTGGTCGCGGCTGAAGACCACTCCCGGACGGCTCATCATGAATTCCAGCAGCCGGAACTCCGTCGCCGTCAGCCCCAGCTGGGCGCCGTTCAACTTCGCGCGGCAACTGCTCCGGTCCAGCTCGACCGGCCCGATCTTGATCACCCGCGAGGGACCGGCCGCCCCCCGGAATTGCAGCCTGATGCGCGCGATCAGCTCGCGGATGAAAAACGGTTTCACCACGTAGTCGCTGGCGCCCAGTTCCAGCCCCACGATGCGGTCGGTCTCCGAGCCTCGAGCCGTCAGAAAAATCACCGGAATATGCGCCAGCTCCGGATGATTGCGAATCCCCTTGCAAATGTCCAGCCCGTCGGAATCCGGCAGCATGATATCCAGTAGGATCAGGTCGGGCCCAAACGAGCGGCATAACTCGACGGCGCCCTTTCCGGTCTTCGACCCGGCCATCTGGAAGCCTTCCTTCTCCAGGTTGTACTGAAGCAGAGAGTACAGATCCGAATCGTCTTCGATCAGAACAATTTTCTTCATGGCTTCGGCGCGAACAGCTCCATTCGCCTTCAAGATTAGCCCGAACCGTATTGCAGAACGGTTACGAAGCCGTGAACTGTGGATGAACTTGCGCCGGATCGAGCGTGCCGGCCGGCAGGGTAAAGTAGAACGTGGATCCCTGGTTCAAAGCGCTTTCCACGCGGATTTCGCCGCCTTGCGCCAGCACCAGGTGCTTCACGATCGCCAGCCCCAGCCCGGTTCCGCCCAGCTCCCGCGAACGTGCTTTGTCCACCCGGTAGAAACGTTCGAACAGCCGGGGCACGTCCTCCGCCGGAATGCCCACTCCCGTGTCCCTGACAAAAATCTCCACCCGGGATTCCTGCGTCTGCCGGGCGCCGACCGTAATCACGCCTCCATCCGGCGTGTACTTCATGGCGTTGTCGAGCAGGTTGATCAGGATCTGGTGGACCGCCTCGGCGTCGCACTGCACCAGGTCGACTTCGGGCGAGAGCTCCTGTTTGACGCGGATCTGCTTCTTCCCGGCGATCGGAAAT
>DATJFH010000273.1:0-2146 GCA_035495815.1 Bryobacteraceae bacterium | reverse complement strand
ACAGTCAAGACGCGCCGTCCGCTCGAATCGATGGTGGTCGTCGAGGGGTCGTAGATGGCGTTCTGGATGATCGGTCTGCCCGCAAAATCGGTCCCCAGGTTCCGGTTGCCGGTTACCAGGAGATTGTTCGCCAGGTTGCCCGACAGGAAGGCGCTGTTGGGAACAGTGGTGATGCCTGCATATAGGGCCTCACGGTCGCGATATCGTTCGAGGTTGAAGAAGAAGAACGTTTTGTTCTTCCCGTTGTAGAGTTTCGGGATCCTCACCGGCCCGCCAAACGTCCCACCGTAGTCGGCCAGGTGCTTCACCACTTTCACATGGCGCCCGGTGCCGTCGTCGGTGAACGGAATTCCGGCGTTCAGGATCGTGTTTTCCATGTAGTTGTAGACGCTGCCGTGATACTGGTTGGTGCCGCTCTTCGACGTGAAATTGTAGATGCCGCCGCCGCCTACTCCGCCGTACTCAGCCGAGAAGTTCGATGTCTGGAGTGTGAACTGCTCGATGGCTTCCACCGACGGTTGAACCTCATCGGACACCTGGGTCGAATAAGGATCGTCGGCCTGCTGGCCTTCGAACACAATCTTGAAATTGATCGAGCCGCCATTGATGGAGATGTTGTTCCAGCCGTTGAAGGTGGCCCCGGGCGTCATTTGAATGAACGACAGGGGATTCCGGATTGCGCCGGCGCCGATGCCAAAGTTGATCGGCAGTTCGGCAATCTGGTTCCCCGTAATCGTCATGGACTGTTCGGCGCTCTCACTCTTCAGTAAAGTCGATTCCGCGCTCACCGTGACCGATTCGGTGGCCGCGCCCACTTTCAACACCACGTCAACGCGGGTAGTGACGGCGACCTGCACCTGTATGTTCGTCTGTTCGTATTTACTGAAGCCGGCTTGCTCAACGACAAGCGTGTACGTACCTACGGGCAATTGCAGCACCGAGTAGTTACCCGTTCCGGTTGTGACGGTGTCGGACTTCGCACCCGTCTCGGTATTGGTGAGCACCACCTGGACGCCTGGGATCAGCGCGCCCGCGGAATCCGAAACTGTTCCTGTAATTGCACCGCGATTGCTTTGGGATAACAGCGACCACGACAGCAGGAAAAATGCAAGTTGAAAGCGAGTCTTCAAGAGTTCCTCCACGAACTTAAAGCGGCCTGCGAGGCTGCGGGCCGGACCACGACCTCTAATGATCTGATGGAGCGATTATACTCTATTCGCTCCAACCGAATGAATTACTGTTCCGGGTTGCGCGGGAATTTCCAGTAAGGTAGACGGACGCCGCGCAGAAAGGTCTGGTCGGCGCGCATCGCCGCGGGAGGCTCGTATCCTTGTGCGCCGCCCGCGGTGACGTAGTCGTCCTGCTCCACGCCGTCGCCGGAAACGCCGAGTCCGCCGGCCAACTGGCCATTGCGGTAGAGCGGTGCGGAGCCGGCGAAGAACACGATGCCGGATTGGTTGGCATTCGGCGCCTGGTGACCCTGTGTGCATGGTGCGGCGAGATCGGCGGCGTACATGTCGGCGAATGGGCCGGCCTTGGAGTTATAGATGCCGGATGGAAAGAAAATCTGCGAACCGAAGCCGATCGTGCGATTGGTGACGGCGGTGCCGGGCGGAACTCCCGGCAGATCGCGCGCGTCCCGGCCAAGGCTCGAGAAGTAGACTACGTTGCGCGCTTTGGTGAGCGCTACATCGATCGAGAAGATCGGGGAATCGGGCATGCGGTAGATGGCAAGGATATTGCCGTCGGGATCGGCGACGGAGATCACCATGCGCGCCCTCGAACCCAGTGGCAGGCGGATGGCTGCCCGCGTCACGCTCGCGCGGTCGATGGCATTCTGCACGATCTTGCGTACGTCTTCCGCGGAGAGTGTGCCGCCGGACATGGGGCCGGCCAACCAGCCGTCCGCGGCAGGTGAGCCGTTGCGGGGCGCGATGTCGAAAGTGCCGCCCGAGCTCGCGGCTGGGCGCGTGGCAGCGGGATTCACGAATGGCAGGCGGAAGCCGTCGAGATAAACCGCGCCCGGGTCAGGCAGCGGAAGTTTGACGAAGAACCCGGCGGATTGCGCGGCACTGGCGGCGGCATTCTCATCCTGGTCGTCGGTGTCGAGGCCGGCGACGCCGATGCCGCCGATCACCGTGAGGCC
>DATJFH010000272.1:0-6162 GCA_035495815.1 Bryobacteraceae bacterium | reverse complement strand
GCCTTTAGCCACGGCTGCCCCGACGGGTTTTAGTGAATCATTTTGTGCGGGTCGATCACGTACTTCTTGGCGGCGCCTTTGTCGAAGTCCTTGTAGCCCTGCGGACCTTCGTCGAGCGAGATTACCGTAGCGTTTACAGCCTTGGCGATCTGGATCTTGTCGTGCAGAATCGCCTGCATCAGGCCGCGATGGTAGCGCATCACCGGGCACTGGCCGGTGGTGAAGCCGTGGGATTTCGCCCACCCGAGTCCGATGCGGATGCCGAGCGTGCCGGACTTGGCATTGGCGTCGACGCCGCCCGGGTCGTCGGTCACGTAGAGTCCGGGAATGCCGATGTTGCCGCCGGCGCGGGTCACCGTCATCACGGAGTTCAGCACGGTCGCCGGACGCTCGACGCCGGCGTCATGCCCGTGGCCGCGCGCCTCGAATCCGACGCAATCGACGGCCGCGTCGACTTCCGGAACGCCGACGATCTGGGCAATCTGGTCGCCGAGAGAGGCGTCTTTCTTCAGATCGACTGTCTCGCAGCCGAAGCTCCTGGCTTGCGCCAGGCGCTCGTCAATCATATCGCCGACGATCACCACCGCGGCGCCCAACAGGTGGCAGGAAGCCGCGCAAGCCAGGCCGACCGGGCCCGCTCCGGCCACGTAAACGATGGATCCGGTGGTCACGCCGGCCGTATAAGCGCCGTGATAACCGGTCGGGAAGATGTCGGAGAGCAGGGTCAGGTCCTTGATCTTGGCAAGGGCCTTGGCCTTGTCGGGAAATTTGAGCAGATTGAAATCGGCATAGGGGACCATGACGTATTCCGCCTGTCCGCCCACCCAGCCGCCCATGTCCACATAGCCGTAGGCGGCGCCGGGCCGGGCCGGATTCACGTTGAGGCAGATACCGGTTTTTCCTTCCTTGCAGTTCCGGCAGCGCCCGCAGGCGATGTTGAACGGAACCGAACAGAGGTCGCCGACCTTGATGAATTCCACGTCCCGGCCGGCCTCGAGAACCTCACCCGTGATCTCATGGCCGAGGATCAGGCCGTGAGGCGCGGTGGTGCGGCCCCGGACCATGTGCTGGTCGCTGCCGCAGATATTCGTCGAAACGATCTTGAGTATGACTCCGTGCTCGCACTTGCGGGGACCGAGAGCCAACTTCGGGAAGTCGATGGACTGGATCTCGACTTTTCCCGGACCCATGTAGGCAAGACCACGATTTGATGGCATATGAGTGTTTCTCCTTAGCGGAGTTCATGACATCAAAAAACGGTTCCGGCGTCAAGTGGGGGAGTCGCCGTACCCGGTATCGCCGGCGTGAGCGGTTTTGGCCTTGAGCTCGGCCCCCGAACCAGCCGCCAGCGCGAACCTGCCGGTAAAGAAAAAGCTGCTTCCGCTTCCCAATTCACTCTCCATCCAGATTCGCCCGCCGATCATCTGGGCCAGACGCGCCGAAATCGTCAGTCCCAAACCGCTGCCGCCGAAACGGCGCGTCGTGGAACCGTCGGCCTGCGAGAACGGCTCGAAGATGATTTCGCGCTTGTCGGCGGGCACCCCGATACCGGTGTCGGCGATGGTGAATTGCAGCTCGACACCGGTGGACGATCCGCCGGCGAGTTCGACGCTCACCCGGACGCTGCCGTGCTCGGTGAATTTGACTGCGTTGCCGGCCAGGTTCACCAGAATCTGCCGCAGGCGCTCGGGATCCCCGATCAGCAGGTCCGGTATCTCGTCCGGAGTCCGCCATTGGAACTCCAGTCCTTTCCGCCGCGCGAGGATCGCCAGGGGCTTCAGCGCCGTGTCGATCGTGTGACGCAGCGAAAAAGAAATGTTTTCCAACTCGATTTTGCCGGCGTCGATTTTGGAGTAGTCGAGCAGGTCGTTCAAAAGACGGAGGAGCGACTCGGCGGACGACTTGACCGTCTCGAGGTCATCCCGCTGCTGCGGGTTGAGATCGCTTGCCAGCGTGAGCTCGGTCATGCCGATCACTCCGTTCATGGGAGTCCGCAGCTCGTGGCTTATGTTGGCGAGAAACTCCCCTTTGGCCCGGTTGGAAGCCTCGGCCGCGAGCCGCGCCTTTTCCAGTTCTTCAGCCTTTTCCTTCAGCAGTTCGCCGTCCGTCAAAGCGCGCCAGTATTCCTCATGGCGCCGCTTGCCCTGGATCATCGAAAAGGCCAGGTAGCCGGAAAACAACACCCCCATGGCGTGACCGCGAGGTCCGTTGACGGCGTCGATCAGCAGCGAGGGGCCGACCAGCAGGATTAGGAAACCCCACATGATCGCAAGGTTGGGCGCAAAGCTGGTGGTCGCGCCGGAGACGATTCCGGTCACGCAAATCAACAGTACCAGCGTGGTCCAGTGGCCATATCCGTAGATCAGGACCATCGAGGCGTAGAACAGACCCCACAACAAAGCCATAAGAAGAATCGTGGAGACGTAGATTCCCTTCCAGATCCAGCGGGACCGGCCCGCGGCCGGGTCAGGCCAGCGCCAAATCCAGAGCCGCGCTCCGACAACCAACGCCATGGAGAAGGCGAAGGTGAAGGACAGCCCCGGCTGTTCGGTAAAGCAGGACGTGAACAGCGCGAGCACGACCAGAATCAATACCGATGTCCAGGTGCCGTGAATCGCCCGGCGGGACAGATCGATATCGGCCTGGTGGCGCAACGCAATGCCCGCTCCACTCTCCGTTGACAGGAGGCGCTTGCGTGAGGTATCCGGAGCCAATCAGTTTTGATTATACGTGGGGTAGCCAGTCGCGGCTCGGGCGGCGTCGAGCTTTTTCCGCCGGGACAGGGCGTGTGGCCGGCCCCGGGCACGAAGCGGGACACCGCCCCACATTTACCAGGTGACGCGCAAGGTGAACTGCATTTCGCGGGAGCCTTTCCCGGACTCGCGGGTGCTGACCAGACCGTTGGAGTTGACCGTGGTGGGAATGCCGGGGTTATTGAATACGTTGAACGCGTCGATATTGAGGCGGACGCGCAGGCGTTCCCGGACGGTGACCTCTTTGAACAGCGAAGCATCCTGTCCGAACTCCCACACGCCGGGCAGAAACTGGTTCCGCCACGGGCTGAAGTTCGTGCCGGCCGTGCTGTATTGGGAATTGCTTGTCTGCTGGACCGTGCCGTTGTTGAGCTGTACCCACACGGTATTGGTGTCCCAGAATGCCGGCAGACTGGCGTTGGCGGGGAAATTCTCCGGAATGGCGGTCGAACCCCAGGGGATGAGCGGCTGGCCCGCCGGTTTATAGTTGTCGGGTACGCCCATGATGCCGTTGGGACGGCCCTGAGCGTTCCGGCTGTTTCGCTGGTTGGCTGGAATGTAGCCGTTCCACCAGAGATAGCCCGGAAAGCACGTGCCGCTGCGGCAGTCTTCGATCGGGTATTTCTTTCCGTAAACTTCGACCGGCGCTCCGGTGGGGAAAACGTCCGTCGGAAGCGACATGTAATTGCTGCGCACCGTGCCACTGGCCGCGAGCTGCCATCCGCCAATGATCTTGTCCAGCGCGGCGCCGGAGTTGCGGCCGATCCATTTACCTTTCCCGAAGGGAAGATCGACGATTCCGTTCCAGCGGACGCGGTGCTTGGGAACGCTGATGTCGCGCTTGTAATTCAGCAGACGGTTGCGCGCATCGACGTCGTCGGGCACCTGCCCCGGCAAAAACTGGTTGGGGGCGAAGATCTGGCCGCCGTCCCAGCCGCCGGTGCCGCCGAGCAGGGTGCTGAAGTTGTTGCCGGCCACGTAGAAGAGCTGGTAAGCGAGTCCCTTGTTGTAGCGCCGCTCGAGTTCCAGCCGCACACCGCTGTAGTTTCCCCAGCCGAATTTTCCGAAATTCTGGAGCGTGCCGTATACCTGCTGGTCGAAAGGCCGCCGGGCCACGTCGGCAAAAGTTCCGGTCGGCAGCGAGGTGCGCTGGGTGAGGTACCAGTTGTAGGCGGGTACGGACTCGTTGAAGTCGAGATACATGTCCTGATACGAAGAGTGGTTGCCGACCCATGAAGCGCGGATCACCATGTCCTGCATCAGCTCTTTCTCCAGGGTGAGGTTCCAGTCATGCACGCGGGAGGTGGGATAGTCCGGGCTCCAGAAAGCCGCCGTGGCCGAGCCGGGGACCAGGCCCGTCGGATTCTGAAGCTGAATGATGGTGCTGCTGTTCTTTCCCGCGATTACGGGCGGGGCGGCGCGCAGCAGGTAGTTGGGGATGCCGTCCGGCGAGAGCGCCGACGAGTTGGGATTGCTCTCGAAGACGGAGCTGAAGGGCGTGTTGGCGCGGAACCGGTCGTTCCAGCCATACACGGGCAGCGGATGATACGAGAGCTGGTAGCCGCCCCGGATCAGGAACTGGCTTTTGCCGCTGCCCATACGGTAGGCAGCGCCGAGGTGCGGTCCGATGTCGCGCCAGTTGTTGTTCCCCAGCTTTTGCGGCAGTCCCGCTTCCTTGTAGGTGATGAACTTCACGCCCAGATCCTGGAACCGCTGCAGCACCGACGGAATGATCGTGCCCAGCCGAAGCAGCGTATCGACGTCGTTTCCGAACACGATCGCCTTGCGCTGCGGATCGAACGTGGACATCACATTATGCTTCTCGCTGATGAAGGGCGAGATCTGCCAGCGCAGGCCCAGGTGCAGCTTCAGGCGGGACGTGACTCGGTAATTGTCCTGGAAGTAAGTGGCGTGCTCCCACTGGCGCGTATAGTATTTGCCCTTGGCGACGCGGTACTGATAACGCGCAATGCCGAGGAACATGTTCCCCAGGTTGTGGCCGGTCAATGGCTGCGCGATGGGGGCCGCCGCGGTGGACGCAGGGTTGTAAAGCGAGGTGCCGAGCGTATCCCACTGAATCAGCCCGGCGGTCTGCTGCTGCTGGGGAAGCACGGTAAGCTGGTCGAGCCGGATGTGCACGCCGAACTGGAATTCGTGCTTGCCGTGGACCTTGGTGGCGTTGTCCTCGAGGATGTAGAAATTGAAGAAGCGGGCGCGGTAATTGACGGGTTGAAAATAATTGCCCGTCGGCCCGATGTTGAGCGTGCCCAGCACCGGGAAAGCATGCTCCCCCGTGGGATTCGGCAGTCCTAATTCGCCGGCGTAATCGCGGGTGGGATCGCCGGAGACGATGTAGCCGCGCTCGCGCGATCCGGTCAGCGAGAACTCGTTGAAGAAGGTCGGGCTGAAGGTGTGGGCCTCGTTGAGCGCCACGCTGAGATTGCTGAACGGGCGCTGCGTATAGTTGGCTACGTGATCGAGCATGGGAGGCACGTTGCCGGAATGATCGTCGCGATAGGATTTGCCGCGGGTCACCCGTCCATACAGCTTGTCGTTCTGGGAAACCTGGTGATCGACCCGGATGGTGTAGGTGGAGTCGTTCGTGAAGAAGGTGTTAAAGCCGTTGTAATTCAGATCCACCAGCGGGTTCACGTTGGGCAGATTGGCGCGCGGGATGACGCTGAACATATACTTGGCGAGCGGGCTCATGCGGGCCGGATCGATGGCGTTGATCTTGCCGCCGAAACTGAAGGGCTGGCGGTCATAGGTCTGGCTGTCGGTGGTGTTCGGGTCGTAGAGCGTCTGCAGACGGCCCTGCGCGTCGCGGAGGTTGCTGAAGTCGCCGTTGCGCATTTCGTCGGTAGGGACGGCGAAGAGCCGGCTCTGATTGCGGCGCAGGCGCGTGCCTTCAAAGCCGGCGAACCAGAAGGTACGGTTGCGGCCGTTGTAGAGCTTGGGAATCAGGACGGGACCGCCGCCGCTGAGTCCGTATTCGTTGCGGATGTAGTGCGGCGCCTTGCCGCCCGGATCGGTGCGGGTGCGGGCTTTCCCAAGGGCGTTGTTGCGATGCGTGTCGAAGATCGAGCCGTGAAGCTGGTTGGAGCCGCTGCGGCTGGTGACGATCACCGAAGTGATGCGGGAATATTTGGCCGACGAGCTGTTGTTCTCGACTTTGAACTCCTCCACCGTGTCGAGGCCGGGCGGGCGCGTGACCGTGCCGGATCCGTCGAGCGCGTCCGTCAGCGCGGCGCCGTCGAAGAAGTAATCGTGCGCTCCGCGGCGCATCCCGTAGGCGCGTGAATCGCTTTCCATGCCGGGGATGAGGATCAGCAGGTTGGCGATGCTGCGGCCGTTGATCGGTAACTGCTCGATGCGCCGGCGCTCGAGCACGTTGCCGAGCGAGGTAGTG
>DATJFH010000271.1:0-2852 GCA_035495815.1 Bryobacteraceae bacterium | reverse complement strand
CCGGAATCAGCCGGCTGTCCGATCCAAGGATCGTGATCACCACCGGAAGCGTACGGAGGTAATAGTTGTCCCGCCATCCGCCCACTCCCATGGCGCTTACGCTGTACACTTTTCCGTTCAGGTGCAGGCCGGGGAATGCGTCGAAATTCACCGTCGCCGCCTGCCCGATGTGCACGTCCTCGCTCTCCACTTGATTGATTCGCGCCTCCACCTGCATGCTTCGGGTATCCACGATCTTCATGAACGGCTGTCCCGGCCACACCTGGTCGCCTTCCTGGATCTGGCCGAAATCGCCGGACCGCCACACCGACTGCATCACCACCAGCCCCCCAATCGGCGCCCGCATCGTGAATCGCGTGACATCCCGCCTGTGGCGGTCGCGATGCCTCGCGTGCCGGTCGCGCGTGTACTCGAGAACGCGCATCTCCGCCCGCTGCTTTTCCACCGTCGTCCCCAGCTCGCTCTGCAGCTCCTTGTATTCGGCCGCGGCTTCGTCGATCGCCAGTTGCAGCAGTTCCTTATCGATCGGCATGCGCACCTCGGAAGCCTGGTTGTCCTTCCGGGCCTTATCCAGCGCCGCCTTGGCCGCCCGCACCGACTGCCGCAGGTTCTCCATCTCGATCGCCTGCTCGGCCTTGCGCTGCTTGATATCGGCATCCGCTGCCACCACCAGCGCATCCACATCGTCCACGTGATCCTTGATTGCCTGCGCGTCGATCACCGCAATCAGATCGCCCTTCTTGACGCTCGCGCCGGCCGTTGCCAGCTTGATCAACACCAGGTTGCGCCCCGAGTCCGGCCCACGCATCATGGGCGCGGTAACTGAAGCGAAACTCCGCGCCGCCGTGGTGCCGGTGATGCGCAGTACGCGCTCCAGCGGGCCCACCCATACCTTCGCCGTCCGCACCGTCACCGCCGTCGCCGGCTGTCCCCCGCCCCGTGTGAGCGCATACGCCCCGCCGCCAGCCACCACGATCGCCGCGAGCGCTATCCACCACTTCCCGCGCGACGGAGGCGCCGCCGGCTCACGGGTAATGCGTTCCGGCGCAACTGCGGGGGCAGGTGATGGATGGATAATCGCTGACATTTAGTTACCGAGCCGCGAACGTAAGAGAGCGGTCCCTACTGTTTCTGTTAATCTACATTTTACATCGTTCGCCCGATTCCCGGCTGCTTGAAGGACCATGAACGGCCTCTCCGTTTTTCTCGCCCTATCGCTCCTCCTCGCCGCCTCCCAATCCGCACGCCAGTCCTACCCCAAGGTCTTCTTCCAGCGCGGCGTCAACCTCACCGCCGAAGGCCCCATCGGCTACGACCCCCAGTCCATCCTCCCTCTCCTCGACAAATTGAAATCCTGCGGCGTCGATTCCATCGCGCTCGTCCCCTACGGCTTCGCCAGCACCAAGGAACCGAGCGTCCGCTATGGCGGCAACAGCATGGAACGCTCCGACGACATCGCAGCCCTCACCGCGCTCGCGCACCAGCGCGGCATCAAGGTCCTGCTCAAGCCGCAGCTCTGGTGCCGCAGCGGCTTCCCCGGCAATCTCGATTTCCCCGATCCTCGCCGCCGCGCCCAGTGGTTCGCCGAATACGGGAAGTTTCTCGAATACTACGCCGCTCTCGCCGCCCGCATGCACGCCGACATTTTCTCCATCGGCGTCGAGCTCGGAAAGATGACGCCCTATGAAGCCGAGTGGCGCGCCCTCATCGCCCGCGCCCGCGCGCTCTACCCCGGCCCGCTGGTTTACTCCGCCACGCAAGGCCCCGAATTCGAAGCCATCCGCTTCTGGGACGCCCTCGACTACATCGGCCTCGACGAATACTATCCGCTCCCCGACAATCTCTCGACCACCTCGCTCGTCCGCACCATCGAAACCGTGCAAGCGAAGTTCGCCCGCCCCGTCATCTTCACCGAAGCCGGCTTCACCAGTTATGCCAATCCCCACCGCGCCCCCTGGGACGAAACCCCGCGCGCCCTCTCGCCCTCCGATCAGGCCCGTTGCTATGAAGCCGTCCTCAAAGCGTTTTATACGAAGCCCTGGTTCCAAGGCATCTACTGGTGGAAAGTCGGCACCGACAATTTCGGCGGCCCTTCAGACGGCTCCCACACCCCCTGGGGCAAACCGGCCATGGATGTGGTGCGGAAGTGGTATCTGCGCGGCGGCAGGTAAAAACGGCGTTGCCTGGGGCATAATAAACACAGTATGCCGAGCGTCCTACTTAACGTTCGCAAACCGGAGCTCGCCGAATTCTGCTGCCGCAACGGTATCCGCAAGCTGGCTCTCTTCGGTTCGGTGCTGACACCGCACTTCACTGACGCCAGCGACATCGACGTTCTGGTCGAATTCGAGCCCGCCACCCAAGTGGGCTATCTGCGAATGGCGGCGCTAGAGGCAGAGATCTCCGGCCTGTTTGGCGGCCGCAAAATCGACCTGCGCACGCCTGCCGAATTGAGCCGATATTTCCGCGACGAAGTTATGCGGACAGCCGCTGTCCGGTATGCCGCCCAGTGATGTCGTTCAGGGCGGTTATAACGTCGTAACCGAGTTTGACTACGCAGCGCCCCGTCATGCGGGCCACGCCGCCTCCGATTCCCAACCGGATAGTTCATCGCCGTCTTGCAGCCTGACCCGGTAGCCGTTGCGGTCGCGCGCCTCGAGTTCCCGGATCTCCAACTTCCTCAGATGCTCGCGCAGCGCGTTGCGAATGAGAGCTGACCGGTTCAGCTTCGTGCGCCGTGCCGCCCGGTCCGTTGCTCGCAAGAGTTTCGCGTCGAGGACCACCTCGATCGTTTCCATATGACGCTCCGAACAACAGTGTAGCGACTCGGCAGTCATGGCCTCAACGGCCCC
>DATJFH010000270.1:0-17693 GCA_035495815.1 Bryobacteraceae bacterium | reverse complement strand
CTCGGCGATGTCGGGAAGACCGTACAGCCTCACAACCGGCCGCGATGACTTCGGAACTACGCTTGCGGGTGCGCGCCCGCCGGGCGTTCGGAGAAACAGCCTGGACGGACCGGGGTCGGCGACGCTCGACTTGCGATGGTCCAAAGATTTCCATTTGGATCGCGCGCGCAAAGACAGCGGACCGAGTATGACGTTTTCCCTCGATGCGTTCAATGCTTTGAACCGGGTGAACTACACATCGTTCGCAGGCAACTTGAGCTCGCCCTTTTTCGGGCGTCCGGTGTCGGCCCAGCCCGGCCGAAGACTACAGGTCTCAATCGGGATGGCGTTCTAGCCATCGCCGTTGGCGCGCCGGGCGGGAAGGGATCGACCACCTGGAAAGAAGATCCTGACAGCGGCTGGATCTTCACTATTAAGTCGCCCGCCCTCCTTCAGCCGGCTCAATCACCGCGGACATCGATCCCTTCGACCTGGGCATGCGGGGATCCGGGCCGAACGCATGGACCTGGTCCCGGGCGAATTCGGCTTCCGGCAACGCACACGTCAGCAGGATTGTCCGGCCGTGCGTATCTACCTCCACTGCGTGGCGGTAGGCCTGTTCCTGGGAAAAGACGAACAGCTTTTGCAGCATCTCGATCACGTAATCGTAGGTGTGGTCGTCGTCGTCGAGCAGCACCACATGATAAACCGGGATGAGTTCGTCGCGATCAATCGTCTCAATGTCCGGAGCTATAATCGTGCTTCCCATCTTCAGCTTAGTTTAGCCGACCTGCAGCGCCTCCCGCTTTCGCCCGGGTGCGCCCGCCTTGGCGCTCTTTCTTGGCCAGACGCCGACACAGCGGGCCGAGAGGCCCCGCTGAAGCCGTATGCCACCTTCGGTTCGCGGGAATGCTGCGCCCCGGTTTCGGCTGCTTTTCTCTCCTATTGAGATCCACGCGACAACACGATCGTCTTGAGGGTGTGAAAGATAATGTATGCGTCCAGACTCGGAGACAGATTCTTGATGTAGTACAAATCATACTCCAACTTGGTGATGGTATCTTCCACCGTATCGCCATACTTGTGGTTAACCTGAGCCCAACCGGTAATTCCCGGTCTCACGCAGTGCCGCTGCCGGTAGTATGGGATCTTCTCGGTCAGCGTTTTCACGAACTCCGGACGCTCCGGACGGGGGCCAACGAGCGACATTTCACCACGCAGCACGTTGAAAAACTGAGGCAGCTCGTCCAGCCGGATGCGCCGCAGCCATTTTCCGACCAGGGTGGTACGCGGATCGTCCTTCGAAGCCCACACGGCTCCCGTCTCCGCTTCCGCGTCCAACCGCATCGAGCGGAATTTGTACAGCACAAAAGGAACTCCATTTTTCCCTACCCGGCTCTGGCGGTAAAAGACCGGTCCACGCGAGGTCGACTTCACCAGCAGGGCCACCAGAAGCATCACCGGCACCGTGGCTGCTGCCGCCACGATCGCGACCGAGATGTTGAGAATGTTTTGCAGCCAAAGACTGTGGCGCCGCGGCCCGAGCTCTCCCGAAAAAATGAGCTGGCTGGGCCGCAGCTCCTTGGTGCAAACCCGCCCGCAGACCGATTCGTAGGTCGTGCCCGCCTCTTCGATGGTGAAGCCGGCGAAGCGCAGTTCGAGCAGGTCCGGCACCGGCATCCGGTCCCGGCGCTCCGTCATTCCCACCACGATCCGGGTGGGCTTCACTTCCTCCGCGATCTTTCGCAGATCGCGGACCGGCCCCAGAACTTTGGCCCCCGTCAAGAGTGAACCCGGAACCGCCCCATCGACCAGATAGCCTGCAATGGACAACCCAAGTTCGGCATGCGAGGCGATGTGATCGGCCATCTCCAGCACCACCTGATTCGATCCCACAAAGAGAATACGCTCGCGGGCAACCGCATCCAGGAGGACGTGCGCGTAGAACTGGCGCCAGAAAAAAAGCACGAACAGGCTGCCGAGCGTTCCGATCAGCATCACCTGACGCCCCAGCCGCAGGCTGGGCGAGGCATAGGCGATCAAGCCCTGTGTCAGCAATGCCATGCCGATGACCTGGGTCAGATCCTGCAGAAGCGCGGAACGCGATCTCACGTGGATCTTGGTGTAGAGATCGAGAAAGTACATGCCCAGGATGATGCTGCTGATGACCAGCATCGTGCGGATGAGTCCTCCGCCATCCAGCAGAAAAATCGCCAGGTCGGATTCGAAATACCAGTAAGCCGCCAGGAAAAAGCAAAGGCTGGTCAGAAAGACTTCCGAGAGGAGCAGCGCAAAAACACCCACGGGGATGGATACACGGAAGAGACGGATCATCTCAGGTTCTGCGAGCGAAAGACGCAGTCTAACACGCGGCCCAAGAGCGCCACAATCACCCGAAAGAGATGGCGAATTTTCAAAAAAATGAGATCGCGGCGTGTTTTCGCGCGTACTAGTCTTATGAATGATGGCGATTGCGGCGCAGGGCGCTCGGGAAGCGGACTCGCTGAAGGCGGTGGACGGCGGCATTCCGGATTTCGCCGGGATCGTACGGCAACATCAGGCCATGGTGTTCAGCATTGTCTACCATTTTCTGAGGGACCGGACGCTGGCGGAAGAGCTGGCGCAGGAGGTTTTTCTCCGCCTGTACCAGAACCTGCGCTCGATCGAATCGGCGGCGCACCTGGTATTTTGGCTTCGCAAGGTAACCAGCCGTCTTTGTATCGATCAGGCGCGGCGGATGAAGCTGCGGCAGCCGGTCAGTCTGACGGAGTACCTGGAGCGGGCTCCCGAACCTCCCGCCGGCGGGCCGGCTCCCGACCCGTTGCTTTGCGGCGTGCTTCAGCGGATGATCGCCCGGCTGCCGAAGCGGTCGCGGATGATCGTGATCCTGCGCTTCCAGGAAGACCTCGAGCCGGCCGAGATCGCAGGGATTCTCGGCATCCCTACCGGCACGGTTAAAAGCAATCTGCACCGCTCCCTGGCGCTGCTGCGGGCCAGGCTGGAGCGGGAGCGAAGAGGAAGTACGAGATGAACGACTTTGAAGACGAGTTGCGCACGGCCCTCGGCCGGACCGAGCCGTCGGCGGACTTTGCCGGCCGGGTAATCGCGGCGGCGCGTCGCAGAGTCGCCCCGCGCCGTCGCGGATGGGCGGCCGCGGCCATCGCCGCCTGTCTCGCGCTCTTCGCCGGCGGCTTCGAGTATCGCCAATATCAAGGCCGGAAAGCGAAACAGGAGCTGCTGCTGGCCCTGGAGCTGGCCGGAGGAAAGCTGAGAATGGCCCACGAGAAAGTTGCCGACTTGAACCGGAGGACAATTCCATGAGTAAACTTCCTTATCTTTTTATCCTGACGGCCTGCTTCGCCTTCGCACAGGATCAGCGCTTGCAGTTCGACTGGGGCGCGCTGGCAGCCAAGGCGACCGAAAAAGTCGATGTCAATCTCGAGGGCCCCGTGCTCCAGATGGCGTCGAAGTTTTTGACTGAAGGCAAGGGCGACGAAGGCAAGGCAAAACGACTGGTGCAAGGACTCAAGGGCATCTTCGTGAAGAGCTTCACTTTCGATAAGGAAGGCCAGTATACGGCTGCCGACGTAGCGGCGATCCGGTCCCAGCTTCGAGCTCCGGATTGGAGCAACATCGTGGACGTGCAGGAGAAGCGCGAAAGCACGGGCATTTTCCTCAAGATGAAAGGCGATCAGACCGAGGGCATCGTGGTGGTGGCCGCCGAGCCGAAAGAATTGACGGTCGTCCAAATCATCGGTCCAATCGATCCTTCCATGCTCAGCGAATTGGGCGGGAAGTTTGGGATTCCGAAGATGGAGATGGGCCCGAAGCACACCCCGAAGAAGCCGGCCCCTCCCAAAAAGGACGATTGAAGCTGGCGGGGGGCCTGCCGATTTTCGACGGCCGTGGCCGGGAATTCCTTCGGCGGGATTCAGGTGGTACTGGGCGCCGAGCGCAAGACGGATTACTGCGCCGCCGTGGATTCTGCCGGGGCAGCGCTGACCTGGAGCGGCTCTCCGGAGCCCCCCGCGGACTCTAACCGAGGAGATGAAGGTCCCGGAATCTTCGGAACTGCCCGTATCTGCCTCATCCTACTGGACAAAGCCTCAGGTTTTCACCTAGAACCATGGATCTTCCGTACTCATTATCGAATGTACCGGTGTACTATTTTCGAGTCCTGTTGACGCATGATACTCTCCTCTTGAGATGCCTATTCGAGTGGAAAGAACAAGATTAGTGGACGACAGCCGGACGTTCAGCTCTGAAGATCTCACGGAGGCCTGGGAATGGCTCGATTCCCTGGATGCGCAGCCGCTCCGGCCGCGAGACCAGGAGCGTCTAGATCGTCCGGCCTTCACTTTCCGTCCAGCCACCTATACCTTCGGGCAGAAGATTTACAGCATTGCCCGCTGCTCTGACGGACGAGAACTGCTGGGCTCGGTGATCTCCGATTTGAATGAAAGCAGGTCTTCGCTCGGCGGACTGTTTTCAGCGGTCTCCAGGTTTAGCTCGGCGGTAGCGGAATCCCTGGTTCCAGCCGGACACAAGGGCGCCTAGGATGAAGAGTGTCCGGGATTTGGGGGGAGCGATCACGCAGCGGATCGCGGACCTGCTGGTGGGATGTGTCGCCATGGCTGCCGTGGCTTCTCTCATCATCACCAACGAACCCTTTTCGATTACGGCCACCACTTTCCGCGACGTCAACCCCTGCCCGAGTATCCAGCAATCCTCGCGGGCCCGCGATTCGTCCATTCCCTGCCCCGGTTATACGATTGTCCCCGCTCAGCCCAAGAACCATCGTGAATGGAGCTTCAAGTGGGCGCCGATCGCCAAACCTCAACCCACCGCGGCGCCGTTGAACAGCCCTGCCAAGCGGGCGGTATCCGGTCCGAAACCACGCTCATCCGCGTTATGATTTCCGGTATCCGGCTCACGCCAGCTTTCTGTGGGGGTTTCGAACCGATGAATCGAGTTCTGTCACTGTTCCTTGCCGTTGTATCCATAGCCTCGGCCGATATCGCCGTGGGAAAGTCGCTGACGCAGGGGAACGTGACCATCATGCTCACGAAATATTCCAATCGGCCCTTTCCGGAGACACCGGGGATCCCGCAGGTGGCGCCTGAGCTCCTGCGCGAAGGTGTCACGGTTTTCGTCACCACGACCAGCGCCACCACGACGGGATTCAAAGTCACGGTGAAATACCGCGACGGCGATTCGATTTTGACGGCTACCGGCTATGCCGACCGGTCCGACGTTCCGGACGCCAAGGGCGCGGCGGCCACCTTCGAGATTGGAAGCGCCGCGGTAGCGTCGGTACAGGTGGAAGAGCTGATCCGGCAGTCGTCTGCCGAGTTCACCGAATAGGCCGCGCCAGGGTCCAGATCGTGTATACCGAGCCGGCGGCAGCCAGGGCGGTCAAAGGCATCCATCCGCGCGGCAGGGCGAGCATGGCCCCCAGCGAGGCCAGCAGAAAACCCGCGGAGAACAAACCCGCCAGGATCCTTGCCCAGGCGGCGTCCGCGTGCAGACCGCGTCCGGTAAGGAACAGGATCAGAGCCGCGAGCAGAGCCAGGAAGAAGGCGATGGCCAGGGCGGTGAACACCCATTCTCCCGCCGTGCCGATGAAGCGGAAGAAAGCGCCGAAGACATTGGCTCCGGCTTCGATCATCCGGACAGCCGGGCTGGGCGATGTTCCGGCCGCGGCCGGCGGCGGCGACAGCATGCGGATGCGCAAGGCCGCCCAGCCGAAGTAGAGGAACCCCGGGGCTGAAGGAAGCGCCAGCCCGGCCGCCAGAACGTAAAATCCATTGGCTACGAAAAGTAAATGCCGCTCCGTGAGACTGCGTGCGCTTTCGATGAGCATCCCACTTTGATGAGCGCAAGGAAGAGGCAAAACACATCAGCCTCCGGCGAACCCCGGGCGGGATCGAGGAAGCCTACTTCGCCGGATATTGCTTGAACACCGTCGCGTCGCCTTTGGCGTCGAACAACAGCACGGAGTAAGCGTCGCTGCGCGGCCCTTCCATCCCGGGCGATCCGGCGGGCATACCGGGAGCCGCCAGCCCTTTCGCCTTCGGCGCCGTCTTGAGAAGCTGCTTGATATCGGCAGCCGGCACGTGGCCCTCGACGGCGTAGCCGTTCACGACGCCGGTGTGGCACGACGCCAGTTTCTCCGGGACGCCGTATTTCTGGCGGTATTCGGCGGTGCTGGCAACGTCCTGGACGGTGACGTCGAATCCGTTTTCCCTGAGGTGGTCCACCCACTTGGCGCAGCAGCCACAGGTGCGCGTCTTGTAGACGGTCATCTTGGGACCGGCGGCGCCGAGCGGCAGCGAGGCCATCAGGCCGATGGCGAGCATAGTTCGAATGACGCTTTTATTCTGCATTTAAGCTCCCAGTGTAGCCGTATTTGTCAGCGAATGAACGCTTCCGGCAGACCGCCGTCCACCTGAATGAAACCGCCGGTGATCTTTGCCGAGCGTTCCGAGACCAGGAAGAAGGCCGCCTCCGCCTGATCTTCCGGCGTGATAGCCGATTTCGTCAACGTACGCTCGGCATAAAAACCCGCCAGCTTGTTGCGCAGCGTTTCCGTATCTTCCGATTCATCGAACAGAATCCCGTACTTGGTGAGCGACGAGATCACGCGATCCCGTGGAAACATGGTGGAGCCGGCCACCACGGTCGCCGGCGCCAGGCCGTTGACGCGCACCAGCGGGGCCAGTTCCACGGCCAGTCCGCGCACCAGGTGGTTGGCCGCCGCTTTCGAGGCGTCGTATGCGAGCGAGCCTTTTTTCGCTACTACGGCGTTGACGCTGGTGGTCAGCACCAGGCTGCCGCGCAAACCCTGCGCCGCCCAGAGGGCTCGCGCTTCGTCCGCCACGAAGTAGCCGCCGGCCGCGTTCACGTCGAAGGTCAGCTTCCACTGCTGATCGGTGATGCGTCCGGAGGCGTCCGGGGCGACGAATACGCCCGCGGTGACCACGATGTTGTCGATTCCCCCGTAGGCCAGAACCGTCTGCTTCAGCATTTCCCGGATGCTGGCCCGGTCGGTGATGTCGACATGGAGTCCGATGGCCGGACCGCAGCCGGAAATTCCCGAGCCGGCCACTCCGATGCCGAACCCATACTGATCGGTCAGCTCGCGGGCGGTCGCGTCGGCCGCCTTCTTATCCAGGTCGGCGCAGACGACGTGCGCGCCTTCCCGCGCCAGCCGCAGCGCGACCGCTTTCCCGATGCCGCTGCCCGCGCCGACCACCACGGCGACGTTCCGCGCCAGTTCCTTCTCCGCCGGCATCCGCTTCAGTTTGGCTTCTTCAAGCTGCCAGTATTCGATGTCGAAGGCTTCCTGAAGGGGCAGCGCAATGTACTCGTCGATGGCCTCCGCCCCGCGCATCACCTCGACCGCGCAATTATAAAACTCCGCGGTCACCCGCGCTTCGCTTTTATCCTTGCCCCAGGCGATCATCCCGACTCCGGGAATGAGAATCACCGTCGGGTTGGGATCGCGCATCGCCGGTGAATCCGGCCGTTTGCACTGCTCATAATAATTGGTGTAATCCTTGCGGTACTGCTCGAGCCCCGCCGTCAGTTTGCGTTTGAGCGAATTGAGATTCTCGGTCTGCGGATTCCAATCCACATACAGCGGCTTGATCTTGGTGCGCAGGAAATGGTCCGGACAGGAGGTGCCGACGCCGGCCAGCCGAGGCGCATCGTGGCTGTCGACAAAGCGCAGGATCACCGGATCGGTCTGCAGGGTGGCGATGAAACGCTTCCGCTTCGAAAGCTGCCCGCGCAGCCAGGGCAGGAGCTGAAAGAGCAGGTCGTCGCGGTCCGCCGGTTCGAGAGGCTGATACTTTTCGCCGCCGAACGTCCGGGCGCCCTTGTCGCGTTCTTCGATATAGGCGGCTGCTTTCTCGACCAGGCTGAGCGTGAGATCGTAGCATTCCTTATCGTCATTGGCCCAGTTGATCAGCCCGTGCTGGCCGAGGATCACGCCTTCGAGCTTGGGGTTGGCTTCGCAGATGCGCTGCAGTTCCAAACCCAGCTCGAAACCCGGCCGCAGCCAGGGAGTCCAGGCGATCTGCCGGCCGAAAATCTCCGCTGTCAGCTCTTTGGAGCGGCGGGAGGCGGCCACGGCGATCACCGAGTTGGGATGCATGTGGTCGACATGCGCGAACGGCACGAACGAGTGCAGCGGCGTGTCGATCGAAGCTGCGCGCGGGTTCAGGTTGAACGTGCAATGCGGGTAGCAGCCGACCATGCGGTCCTCGGCCGGCGTCTTCGGACCGCGCGGCTCGAGGGAGGCGTAAAGCTGGCGCAGCGAGAACAGCTTCTGCTGATAAAGCGACGAAAAGTTGCTCAGGTTGCTGGTCCGCAAGTCGCCGCCTGACCCCTTGACCCAGAGCACCTCGACCGGCTCCCCCGAAATCGGATCCGGTTCGACGAGCTTGGAGGAGGTATTGCCGCCGCCGGTATTCGTGATGCGTTGATCCGAGCCCAGCAGGTTCGAACGGTAGACCAGCCGGGCGGCGGGGGAGAGTTTTTGGGCCTGGGCGTCGTCCCAAAGGTAATTCGCGAATTTGAGTTTCGGAGTGGTTGCTGTAGCCATTTCGTCGAGGATCCGGCGGGAAATCGCCGGCATAGAACTAGGCTAGCAGAACAGGCAGTTGAAGTCAGATACAACGGGCGCAGCAGCCTTAACGACGGCCGGGGCTCGATCTGTTTCAGATGCGGCGCTCGGAAAATGAATGTGCGGCGGCTCGCCATTTTGCCCTGTTAAAGCGAGACGTGAGGAGCCCGCCGGCCGCGGCGCGACCGGCTACACTGAACAGTGTGAACGACATTTTTTCTCTCGCCGGCAAGACTGCGCTCGTGGCCGGCGCAAGCAGAGGTATCGGACTTGCCATCGCACAGGGACTTGCCGAAGCCGGAGCCCACACAATACTCGCCGCCCGGTCGGTCGACAAACTCGAGGAACACTCCGAAGCGCTCAGGGCGAAAGGACATTCGGCTGCCGCTCTTCGCATGGACATGTCGGAATCCGCCTCTATCGCCGCCGCGCTCGAGTCCGTGGACGGCGTCGATATCCTGGTCAACGTGGCCGGCGCCAATATCCGCAAGCCGTTTCAGGATTACACAAAAGAAGAATACGACTTCATCCTGAAGACCAACCTGCACGGGCTGGTCGAGCTGACGCAGAAGGTCGGCGCGAAAATGATCGCCCGCGGCGGCGGTGGAAAAGTGATCACTATCGGCAGCCTCATGTCGCTGCTGGGGGTGCCGTATCTTTCGATCTATGCCATCACCAAGGGCGCGTTAGGACAGTTGACCATGGCGCTGGCGGCGGAGTGGGGCAAACACAATATTCAGGTCAACTGCATCGCGCCCGGATTCATCCTCACGGATCTGAACCGCGCGATGTGGGAGCAGCCGCACATGAAAGAGTGGCTGCGCGGAAACCAGGCCAATCCGCGCATGGGCGCGCCGGCCGACATCGCCCCGCTGGCGGTGTTTCTCAGCGGACGCGGCGCCGACTACATTACCGGCCAGATCATTCCCGTGGACGGAGGATTCACGACCACCTCCGT
This sequence comes from Bryobacteraceae bacterium, assembly GCA_035495815.1. Lineage (GTDB taxonomy): Bacteria > Acidobacteriota > Terriglobia > Bryobacterales > Bryobacteraceae > DATJFH01. Next base: position 8,127 of record DATJFH010000270.1, on the reverse strand, counting down.
CTGGCCGTTCAATCCATGAGACAACGGCTGCGGACGGGGTTCCTGCTGTTATTCGTCGCGCTCTCGGCCGCGCAATCCCCGGTCGAGAAATCGCCGACGCCGTTCATCTGTCCCATGGACCCGGAGATCCGCTCAACCGGACCCGGCAAGTGTTCGAAGTGCGGCATGCGCCTCGAGCCCGGCATTCGCGAACAGGTGGAATACCCATTGAGCCTGAGCCTGTCCCCGCGTACGATTCCCGCCCGGCGCGAGCTCAAAATGGTATTCCACGTTGCCGACCCCAGGACCGGGAAGACGGTCACCGAATTCGAGACGGTGCATGAAAAGCTGTTCCACCTTTTCATCGTCGGCCAGGACCTGGATTACTTCGCGCACCTGCATCCGCAGCCGTTCCTCAACGGATCTTTTCTGCTGCGTACCACCTTGCCGAAGCCCGGCGCCTACCGGCTCCTGGCCGACTATTACCCTGCCGGCGGCGTGCCGCAGCTGACGCCCAAGACGATCGTCACTCAGGGATACCTGGCGCCGATGACCCCCGCTTCGCTGAAAGCCGACCTTACGCCGAAGCACGGCTCGAACCTGGACGTGGAACTGGCTACCGACCCGCCGCAGCCGATCGCAGGCCGCAAAACGTTGATGTTTTTCAAGCTCCGGCCAGGCGACGGCCTGGAGCCGTACATCGGCGCGTGGGGACACATGCTGGCGGTGAGCAACGATCTGATCGATATGATGCACAGCCATCCGTCGATCGCCGACGGCGGACCGCAGGTGCAGTTCGACGTCTACTTCCCGCGCGAAGCCACCTATCGCGTCTGGGTGCAGTTCCAGCGGCTGGGAAAAGTAAACACGGTGGCCTTTACCGTGCCGGTTTCCCGCTTAAAATAACGGCTCCGGCGCCGCCGTACACCGCGATCAGCGTACCTCTCGGCAGGGAGACCGGTTCCCGGAAATAGAACGGCCGCTGCCATTCGTCGCGGGTATTCCGCAGCCAGAGCAGATCCCGCACGCTCCCATCCGGCAGCCGGGCCATGATCTGCATTTCGGAGTGAGGCTGCATCGGACGCGGCGCGATGCCGGTGGCGGTCACCGAATCCTCCAGCGTGGTCTGGCCTTGAACCGCCAGCCCCGGCTGCGGCGCCGCATGAGTAACGCTTTGGGCCGGAGGGACCGGGGGCAGGTAAACGTCGTCGCCTTTGGGCGCGCCGCCTTCCACCCACAGGACCAGCATCTCGATCTCGGGGTCGGTGAGGCTGACGTCGTTGCGGAAATCGCCGAAGCCCTTCACGGCGCCCCAGGGCGGCATCCGGCGCTCGGCCACTTCGTCGCGGATGGCTTTGGCCCAGGGACGGGCTTCGTCGTAGTTCACCAGCGCCATGGGGGCCTTGCCGCCCTCCCGGTGACAGGAGACGCAGTGCCTGTAGACGATGCGGGAAATCTCCTGGGTCCAGGTGAGCTTGGTCGTGATCACGTCGTGCCCGCGGCAGACCAGAGGCAGCAGCAGCATCCACCCCGGGACGGCGGCGAATCTAGTCACCCGCTTCTTTCTTTCCGCCGAACAGGGCCTTCGGATCCGCCTTGGCGTCGAACGCCACATTGAAGAACCCGATCATCATTTCTTCCCAACTCTGGTCGCCGTGGCGCACCTCTTTGGTGGCGTCGGGATTGTACTTGTTGTTGGGCGAGTTGTCGAAATGGGCGGTGCACTCGATCACCGAGCCTTTCGGCAGCAGCATCGGCTCGGCCAGGTCGTAACTGAGCTGCCAGCTGAAGCTGTAATTCGGCACTTTGAGCAGCGTCTTTTTCCGGCCATCCGGCAGGACGACACGGTATTCGAAATCCTTCCCGCGAAGGTGCATGTGCGGGAAGAGGGTGGTCAGCGTCGCATCGCTGCGCAGGGTGAAGCGGGATTCCACTTCGTGATTGGGGTCGCCGGCCGGTATGACGAATTTGTTATTGCCGGCCGAAAGCGTGATCACCCGCTCGGCCGGCGGCTCCTTGGCGAAGATCAGTCCGACCTTGGACCGGTCCACGGCGGCGGTTCCATTGGCCGTGTAGTGCACCTGGAAGACGATCTCGGAGCCGGCCTTGATCAGCTTGGCGCGCCCCGGAGGAAGAATTTCCGGCACGGACCCGGGAGCGAAGCCCACCAGAAACTCACGGTCTTCGCGGGATCGCGTTTCGCCGACCTTCTTCGGCTCTTTCACGAACGCGATGACGTGATGCACCACCGCCCGATTGCCGGGACGCACTTCCGCCATCCGCACCCATTTGTCCTCGGTGAAGCGGGTGGGGATCGTGAAGTATTCGTACTTGATGGTTCCCGCGGCGGGCACCTGGTAATCCTGCGTCATCTCGAGCACCAAATCCGGCGTCCCGATGGTCCAGCCGTCGATGAACCGCGCCGGGGCCGGCGCATGCTTCGGGTCGCCTTCCACGGCCCCGCTGCCTGCCCAGGCGGCCAGCGTATCGATGTCGGCCTGCGAAAGGGAGCGGTCGTTCGAGAACTTACCGAAATGAGAATCGGCGTACCACGGCGGCATGCGCCTGAGGATCACCGCCTCGCGAATCGCCTTGGCCCACGGCCGCGCTTCCGCGTAGGTCAGCAGCGACATCGGCGCAGCTTCCCCGGGCCGGTGGCAGCCCTGGCAGTTCTTCGCCAGAATCGGAGCTACGTCGCGGTTGAAGGTAACCGGCGCGTCCTTGACCCTGCCGGCCGCTAACGCCATCACCAGGCCGGCAGTGAGCCCCAGAGCGGTCGTTTTCATCATTAACCATTATACGGGCAGGCCCGGGCAAAAGATCCTGCAAAATCGCCGTCCGCAGCGGCCCGGCAGCCCGCCGGGTCAGACGGATGCACGGGTCAGGCGCCAGGCGGCGCACCTGGATTCCACCAGCCGCAGAAAAGCTTCCTCGTTCTCCACCTCGATGCCGATATCCAGCCAGTAAATCCCCGCCGGAGCTTCGCCACCCAGATTGATCCAGTCCTTTTGCGTCGTCAATAATGCGCCGTATTTTTCCAGCATCATTCCGATCTGCCGGGGGTCGTACCGCGTATGATCCGGAAATGCGACGCGGTCCGCGGGCCGCACCCCGGTCTCGGCGAGACTGGTCCAGAACGACCGGGGATTCGCCAGCCCGCAGAATGCGGCTGCCCGCGCCAGACACGGATCCCGCAGCTCAAGACGCCGTCCAGAGGCGCCTTCCACCCACGCCCGCGGAACCACTCTCGAATAGAAAATCGGCGCGTTCCTGTTATGCGTGCGAAGCTCGCGCTCTATGCCCGGCTTCCGGCTTCCACTCCTCGTGATGACGAGCACGTCGGCGCGCCCCAGAGCGGACATCGGCTCTCGCAGCCGGCCGGCGGGAAATGGATCGAGCGAATCCACCAGCACGACGTCCACGCTCCGATGGAGCCGCCAATGCTGGAAGCCGTCGTCCAGAATGAAGTGCTCCACTTCGAAGCGGGACTCGACTGCGCGGCCGGTCTCCACCCGATCGGCTCCAATCCCCACCGGCGCCAGTCCCGAGCGCAGGAAAATCTGGGCCTCGTCTCCGGTCTCGGTCCAGGGCGCCGTCTGGCCCGCCGACAGGATCCGGTTGGCCGTCGATTGTCTTCGATAGCCGCGCGTCAGGATGGCCGGCTTCGACAGCCGCCCGGCAAGATAGAGCGTCATCGGCGTCTTCCCCGACCCGCCCACGGTCAGGTTGCCGACGCTGATGACCGGCGCGCGCAGCTTCTTCCGCCGCGACGTCCGGTATAAGCGCGCGACCGCAGCCGCGGAATGCCAGATGCCCATCGCAGCCCGGACCGGGAGCGCGGGCGCGAAACGCGGCGCCGCGTCCGCATACAGCCGCACGATCTGGTCCACCGCTCTGCCCGTGGCCCCCCGCTCTGCTTCCGAGCATCGCCTTGCGCGCCCTCCGATCTTCGCCGCACGCTCGCGGTCCCGCAGAAGCGCGTCCACCGCGGTCCCCAATTCAGCCCCCGATTCGATTTCGACCAGCGCCCCGGCCTTGCGAAACGAATCGGCGATCTCCTGAAAGTTCTCCATGTGCGGACCCACCACGATCGGCTTGCCGAACATTGCCGGCTCGAGAATGTTGTGCCCTCCCCGCGGCACGATGCTGCCGCCCATGAAAACCACGTCCGCCCGGGAGAAGATACCGCTCAACTCTCCCATCGAATCGAGCAGCAGCACACCCGGCAAGGAGGGCGGCGGGCCGTTCAGCGAAGACCGCCGCGCGAACCGGACGCCCGCCTGCTCCAGTTTCCGCGCCGCTTCGCCGAACAACTCGGGTTTGCGCGGAGCCAGAATCAGCAGCAGGTCCTTGTGATCTTTCGCCAGCTTGCCGAAGGCGGCGATCACCATATCGTCTTCGTCCGGCGGCATGGTGCTGGCGGCCACCCAGATTGCGCCGGGCTGCAGCCCGTCGAGATACCCGGCGACGGCGGGCGCGGGGCATCCCGGACGAAAATCGTACTTCAGGTTTCCGCCCACGAAAACTTTCTCCGGCGGCGCTCCGGCGGAGATGAAACGGCCCCGTATCGCCCCTGTCTGAGCGAGAATCGCGTCCGGCCAGCGCAGCGCGTGGCGGAAAAACCAGCGCCACCTCCGGTAGCTCGGCGCCGCACGGTCCGAAACGCGGGCGTTGACCATCACCAGACCACACCCGGCGCGCTTCACTTCCCGCAACAGGTTCGGCCAGATCTCGGTTTCGGCCACCACCACGACTGCCGGACGCAGACGCCGCAGCACCCGCCGCACCACGTACACAAAATCCAGTGGCGCGAAGAAAACGCCGTCCACCAGCGAACCCAGCTTTTCATCCGCGATCGCCCGGCCCGCCAGCGTTCCCACCGAAACATAAAGCGGAGCCACGGGGATCTCCAGCCTCAGCCGTTTCAAGAGCTCGATCGCCGAGAGGACTTCACCCACCGAAACCGCATGCAACCAGATGGCGCCAGGCGAAGTCTGACGATATGAGGGCGGCAGCCTGCCCCAGCGTTCTTTCAGAGTAGAAAGATAGCCCGGCTGACGCGCGGCGCGGACCAGTAAGTAGAGTATGATGAGGGGCGTTGCCGCGATCAGACAGAGGCGGTAAAGGAGATAAATTCCGGTTGTGAACACCCTGATCGTATCGAGTATAGCCCTTTTCGCAGGCGCGGCTTTGTCAAGCGCCGCCGACAAGGAGCCTCGTTTCGCACCCGGTCCGGCAACGGGTTACGCTACCCGGCAAACCATCGACAAGGTCACCATCGCGGCTGTGCCCTACACCAGCGAGGAACAGGTTCGCAGCGCCTTCGGCAAACTCGATCCCAACAAATATGGGATTCTGCCTCTTTTGGTAGTCATTCAGAACGACGGGACTCAGACGGTTACGCTGGATAACCTGAAACTGGAGTACATCACCCCCTCCCGGACCCATATCGACCCCACCCCGGCGCGCGATGTGCCTTACGTCTCGGGAAATATCAAGCAGCCGCGGATCGAAAACAGTCCGCTGCCGACGGGAAGCCCGCGCGTGAGCCGGAAGAAAAATCCGCTGGCGGGGGGACAGATCGATGTCCGCGCCTTTTCAGCCCGAATGCTGCCCCCGGGAGAAGTGGCCAGCGGATTCTTCTATTTTCAGACTTTGAACAAGGTCGGGGCGAAGCTTTACCTGACCGGAATTCGCGAGGCGTCGTCGGGTAAGGAGCTGTTTTACTTCGAGATTCCCTTATCCTACGACGGGAGCCGATGAATGCCGCGCGGGAGGATTATGCGGAGATGTCGGATGTGAGACGGGCTCCGCGCGGCGGTGGAGTCTCATTTGCCGGAGATCCCGCATCGCGCGATAGGTTTCGAGGCGGGTGCGCCGGATAAAATATTGCTCGGCCAAAACACAGCCCCACAGGATGGCAACCAGGAGCCCGATCGCGATCAGGCCGGGCCGGGTAATCTTAGCTAACGCCATCCTCCGTCTCCTCCTCCGGTGTGCATAGCAATCGGAAAACCAATTTAGTACTCCTTTCAAATCAGACGGATGAAACTGGAATAGTGTGACAATCGGCCACGGGTGCGGGAATACTTGCACAACCGGTTAGATGCCGCCGGGGCGGCAAAACTTTCAGGCGAGCGAGCCGGCGATGAGCCCGATCAAGGCCGATCCGGCGATCAGCCAGAGCGTGTCCTTTTCGGTGAACACCATGAAAAGAAAAGCGCCTATCGCGATCGAGGCGGAGAGTGGACCATGCAGGGCGTCGCGCGCCAGCGGAATGGTTGCGGACGCAATCAAGCCGGCCGCGGCCAGTGTCAACGACTGTATCGAGCTGCGGACCGCGGGCCTTTCCGCCTTCGATCCGACGTAGCGAAGCAGGGGAATCATCACGAACGCCGGTGTGATCAACGCCAGCCACCCGGCGCAGGCGCCGGCAACCCCGCCCACAAAGTACCCCACGCTGACAATATAGAGTCCGTTCGGCCCCGGCACGCTTCGTCCGGCGACTACGGCGGCGTTCAACTGGCGGTCGGTCAAAACCTGCCGGTGGACCACGAAATCGTTGCGCACGACGGGCAGCGAGGTCAGGCCGCTGAAGGAGGTAGCAGTGGCTTTGAGCAGCAGGAGGTAAAGCAGGATCGGGTTCATACGTCCGCCGCCGGACGCCAGATCAACCCGACCGCCGCGCCGATCGCCAGAACCTGAATGGGAGGCATCTTCAAAACGAACGAGAACAAAAAGCCGCCGGCGCAGATCGCCGCCGCCCGCGCCCGCCGGCCGGGCTTCCAGCGGGGCCGCAACAATTGAAACGCGGCTGCCGCCATCATGCCGGCCGCGGCCGCCAGCGTGCCGCCGATGGCCGACATGGCCAGCGGGTTCGAACGCAGCAAAATGTATCCGTAGGTGAACCAGACGACCAGCGCGGCGCACGGGATGGACGCGCTCAGCGCCGCCGCCAGCGCTCCGCGCAGTCGCGCCAGACGCCATCCGACTCCCGCGCAAAAGGCGAGCAGGTTCGTCCCCGGTGTGGCCCGGGCCAGCGCGTAGATCAAGGCGTAATCACCGGATGAAAGCCAGCCCCGGGTGACGACCAGCTCGCGGTGCAGAGCCGCCATCGTCGGATCCCCGCCGCCGAAGGTCAGATTGCCGATACGCAGAAAGAGCAGCGCCAGCCGGCGAAGGGAGAAGTCAACCATGGTCCTATCGTAGTCCGGTTTCACGGGTTGAACTCACAGCCCCGGGAGCGATCGGCACGAAGCGGATTGGGAGAAGCCGGGGTGATTCGGACCGCGGCGGCGGCAAGTCGGGCCGCTGCGTATGTTCACCGGCAGGCTACGGCGCCGGATTGAATGACCCCGGGGCTCCCGGCGTGTAGCGGTACACGGTTGTATCCGACCAGCCGCCCTGCCCGACGGTCAAAGCGTAGTCCCACATGGTAGTCAGATCCAGGCCCGGGACTTTGCTCAGGTTCACGGCGATCTCTCTGGCAGACACGCTGATTGCGGACGCCGGCACAACGAAGTCATCCAGGGCGACGTGGGGCGGCTCGGACGCGAAAGTGCCCTTGATAGCCAGCATCATGTCGTTCGAGCCGCTGAGGCTCTGGGAGGCGGACGTGATCAGCGGAACCACCTGCTGCAGATCGGCGTAATTCCGAGCGCCTCCCACCGCGAAATCGGCGGCCGCCTGGCTTTCCTGGCCGTTGATGGTGACGTAGACCACGTAAGTCACCACGCCGCTCGACCAAAGATCCCCGAACGAGCTGACTTTGGGCAGCAGATAGGATTGTCCGGCGCCGAGATCTTCCGTGATGGTCAACGGATCGCAATCGATCTCTGAGCCATTGTCATGGATGACACTCAGGGCAAGCGTGGCGCCTTTCGGCAGCGGCTTCGTGTTGACGAACCAGCCCATCGCCGATCCGTTCAAGTACTCGACCTGGACCACTCCCGGGGCCTGTACGGTGGCGGCCGCCACACCCGTCGTTGCGGCTCGCTTCTGGACATGGGCCGCCCGCGATGCGGGCTTCACGGATTTCAAACGAGGAGCGGGAGCCAGTACCGAAGGGTCGATCATCCTTCGGGCATGCTGACTAGGGGCAGGCTGAGCCCAAATCGAAGGAAGGGCTAACGAAATGAAGGCTGCAAC
>DATJFH010000269.1:0-15135 GCA_035495815.1 Bryobacteraceae bacterium | reverse complement strand
CCGTCGTTGGCGCCGGGCGGAAACATGAGGCGGGCGAAGGCGAACTCGGTTTTCTCCTGCCAGTCCGGCGTCAGCTCGAAGGTTCGGTATTCGACTCCCGGGTATTGGCGGAAGGGTTTTTGCCAGGCATAGAGCGCGCCGAGCAGGGCCAATCCGCAGCCGGTTCTCCGGAACGCTTTCGGAAGATTCATCCGCGGCCTTTCTTCCGAGAATATCATTAACGGGTCTTCCTCCCGCTGCCCGCCGGGCGCGCGGCGACTGTCCCCGCTTGAAAAGGCGGCCGCCGCCGGAACCGGCTGTGAGACATCAATCCGGGTCGGATTGAAAGCGGTATCCGACGCCGCGCACGGTGCGGAGGTGCCGGGGGCTAGACGGCTCGGGCTCGATATACCGGCGCAAACGGACGATGAAGTTGTCGATAGCGCGGGTGTCGGTGTCCTCCCGCACGCCCCAGACGTCTTCGAGCATCGCCTTCCGCGACACGACTTTGCCTTCGTGGCGGATCAGGTAGCGCAGCAGGTTCGCCTCCATCAGGGTCAACTGCAGCGTGCGCTCGCCGACATGCAGCTCGAGCGCCTCGAAGTCGATGGTCTTCCCGGCGAACAGGTATTGGTCCCGGGGGCGGGGGGCGGGCCGGCTCTCGGCCGGGCGCATCCACTGGGTACGCCGCAGCAGGCCGCGAATGCGGGCGATGAGGATCGGCAGCTCGAAGGGCTTCGGCAGATAGTCGTCCGCGCCGGCGGAGAAGCCGCTCAGGACGTCTTCGGCCCGATTGCGCGCGGTCAGCATCAGGACGGGCAGGAACTGGCCGGCATGGCGCATTTCGGAAACCACGGCGAATCCGTCCTTGCCGGGCAGCATGACGTCGAGCACCATGAGATCGAAGCAGGGGCCGTCCCGGGCGAGCATTTCCAGCGCGCCTTCGCCGGTGTCGACCACATCCACCTCATAGCCCTCGGCCTCCAGGTTGAAGCGCAGTCCGGTGGCGAGATGCTCCTCGTCTTCGACGATCAGGATACGGCTCATGGCTGGGGCGGAGCGGCGGGAAGCTGCAGCGTGAAGGTGCTGCCGCGCCCCGCGCCCGAGCTTTCGGCGAAGGCGCGCCCGCCATGCTTCTCGGCCACCGAACGGACAATGAAGAGCCCGAGTCCAGTGCCTTTGACGCGAGTGGCCACGGCTCCGGGGATGCGATAGAAGCGGCGGAAGATTCGCTTGAGCTCTTCACTCGAGATGCCCACGCCCTGATCGGTGACGCGGATCGCCAGATGCTTGGCATCGAACCTGGCGATTTCGACGAGCACGGAAATCCTGCTGCCGGAATACTTGATGGCGTTGTCGAGCAGGTTGGAGACGGCGGCTTTGAGCTCGTCGAGGTCGCCGATGACGGAGGCCGTTTCGCCCTCGGGAAGGGATTGGGCAAAATGCAGGGCGTCCTCGGGGAGGTGATGGCGGCGGCTGGCCAGAGCAAGACAGTCGTGGACCACTTCCGAGAGGTCGATGCGGGTCCGGTTGAGATGCCGGCCGGCGCGGCCGGTGGCGGCGGCGCGGAGCACCTGTTCGATCGTGTTCTGCAGGCGGTCGCTATCGGCGAGCATGACCTTGTAGAATTCGAGGCGCTTGGCTTCGTCGATGTCGCGGCTCTGCAGAGTCTGCAAATACAGCCGAATGGAGGCGACCGGGGTCTTTAACTCATGGGTGACGGCGTTGATGAATGTATCGTGCTGCTCGTTGCGGCGGATCTCGCGGACCAGAAAGATGGTATTGAGGACCACGCCGGCGATGATCAGGGCGAAGAACAGGACGCCCAGAATCAGCATGACGCCGGTTCGCCAGTTGATCACCACCCAGAGAATGTTCTGGGTGACGGCCAGCGCGACCAGGCAGGCGCCGAGGGTGATGAAGAACACGATCGATTTGCGTCGCCCGGCGCCGGTCATACGTTCAGAATGTTAAAAGGCGGAGCAAATGTCAAAAGTATCGTGAATGCCGGTCGAACGAGGCGCGGGTTCAAGACGTTTTTCGCGGCTGGCCGGGGTGTGTTTCGACCGCGTTGTGTACGGGCGGCTGCCGCATCAGATACGTGTAGATCGCGCCCAGATCTTCCGGTGGAAGCTGCGCGAAGGCGAGCCATGGCATCAAGGTGAAACTCTCCGGTCCCACTTCCGGCGAGCCCTTCTCGACGTACTCCCTGTATTGATACACCTTTTCGAGAAACTGCTGTTCACTCCATTTGCCGATGCCGGTGTCGGCGTCGGGGGTAATATTGCCGGTAACCACGTTGCCCCAGGGCGTACGAAATTCCCGGCCGCCGGCCAGGCGCTTCGATAGAACCGGCCGGCCGTTCTCGACCGGGGTATGGCAATCCGCGCAATAGGCGAGGGTGGCGAGGTACTCGCCGTATTTGAAGCGGTCGGACCGGGGAGGCGCAACGACGGTTCCGGCGGGCTGGGGCACTGTCTTGATCATCAGGCTCACCGGAAACTCGAGCTCGGTCCGGGGAAGGAGATTCCGGACCGGCGGAAGACTATTCAAATAGGCGACCAGCGCGTGGACATCCTCATCGGACATGAAACGGTAGTTGGTATAAGGCATCAGGGGGAAGAGGGCCCGGCCGTCGCGTCCGATTCCCTCGCGGATGGCGCGGATCTTCTCCCCGTCGGTCCAGGCGCCGATTCCGGTTTCCCGGTCCGGCGTGATGTTCGGCGCCACGACCGTGCCGGGCATGTCGAATTCGCCGGGAAACTGGAAACCGCGGCCGCGGCCGGCTTCGACGACGGGGCGTCCGAAGCGCGTTTCATCGTGCTGGGAATGGCAGCCGTCGCAAGCCATCAGGATCTGGAAGAGGTATTTGCCGCGGGCAATTCGTCCGGGCGTCATTTCGATTTTTATCTCCGCCGGCGGAGCGATGGCGGGTTTCCGGAGGTAAAGATACCCGAAGGCGGAGCCCGCAGCGGCCAGGAGGAGGAGGAGGAGCGCGCCCAGGATTTTCTTCATCACACTAGCCAAGATAATCATTCCGGGGAGGAACGGTCAAACCGATTTGAACCTTCTTAGAAGGGGCCGTAAAGCGATGCACGCGTGGCGGCGCCGAACCGAAACGGGCGCGCCGATAAATCTTCAGCGCAAGGGGCAAGATAGTATCCTGAGTTGGAATGATCCAACCGATCCGAATCGGAATCGCGGGAACGGGATTCGCGGGCCGCTTCCACCTGGAGAACTATCCCGAATCCGGAGTCGAAGTGGTTGGCGTGACCTCGGCGCGACCGGAGAGCCGCGAGGCGTTCGCCTCGAGGCACGGCATCCGGGCGTTCGCTTCGGTGGAGGAGATGCTGCCCGAGATCGACGCGCTGGATATCTGCACGCCGCCCTCGTCCCACAGCCGGTACATTCTGCAGGCGGCCGCGGCGGGCAGGCACGTGATCGTGGAGAAACCGCTCACGGGATTCTACGGCTCGCCCGAGCATAACGGCAAGCAGCGGATGCTGGAGGAAGTGGCGGCCGAAGCGGGGCGTCTGCGGGAAGCGGTGCGCAGCGCGGGAATCGTTCTGGGGTACGCGGAGAATTTCGTTTACGCGCCTTCGATTCAGAAGGAGCGGGAGATCGTGGAGAAGACACGGGCGCAGATCCTGCGCATGACGGGCGAGGAATCGCACAGCGGGTCGCATTCACCGGTGTACGGGGTGTGGAGCGTGCAGGGCGGCGGATCGCTGATCGCCAAGGGGTGCCACCCGCTGGGCGCGATCCTCTACCTGAAGCGGAAGGAAGGCCTGGCGCGCACGGGCCGGCCGATCCGTCCGAAGGCGGTGTCGGCGCGCACGCATTCTATCACGAGGCTGCCCGCTTACGAGGACAAGGGCTTTCTGCGCACCCGATACCAGGACACGGAAGACTACGCGCTGCTGCACGTGATCTTCGAGGACGGAACGGTGGCGGAGGTAATGGCGTCCGAGCTGGTTCTGGGCGGGATCTACGATTTCGTGGAGGTATTCGCCAACAACCATCGGACGCGCTGCCGGATGAGTCCGGTGAGCGTGATCGACGTGTACAATCCGCGGCACGAGCAGTTCAAGGATCTCTACCTGGTGGAGAAGATCTCGAGCAACGAGGGCTGGATACCGGCGTCGCCGGAGGAGGGCTGGAGTCTCGGATACGGAAAGGAGCTGCGCGACTTCGTGGAGTCGATCCGGACGGGCCGTACGCCGCAGAGCGATCTGGACCTTGCCATCGACACGACGCTGACACTGTACGCGGGCTACGTTTCGGCCGAGGGCAAAGGGACAGAAGTCGACGTGCCCTGGATCGATGCGCGGGACTGAGGGATGGAGATCCAGCGGGTCACACGGCGTCTGGACGCCGCGATGGTGGAAGAGGCTTACCGCAACGGTATTTTCCCGATGGCGGACACGGCGCTGGGGCTGGTGACATGGCACAGGCCTCGCCGCCGGGCGATCCTGCCGCTCGATGCTTTTCATGTCTCGCGATCGCTCGGCCGGACGCTGCGGCGGGGGAATTTTTCGGTGACGTTCGACCGGGACTTCGCGGGCGTGATGGAGGCCTGCGCGAGCCGCCGGCCCACCTGGATCAGCGACGAGTTCCGGCAGGTGTACGGCGAACTGCACCGGGCGGGGAAAGCGCATTCGGTCGAAGTGTGGGTCGAAGGCCTGCTCGCCGGCGGCGTGTACGGCGTGGGACTGGGCGGGGCATTCTTCGCCGAATCGAAATTCCACCGGGTGACGGATATGTCGAAGGTGGCGCTGGCGCACCTGGTGCGTCGTCTGCGGGAGCGGGGCTTCGCGCTGCTCGAGGTGCAGTACAGGACGGAGCATCTGGCGCAGTTTGGAGTGGTGGAGATCCCGAATAAAGAGTACCTGGGGAGGTTGAGGGCGGCGCTGGAGCTGGACTGCCGGTTCGATTGAAGCGCGGCGCCGAATCAAAGCCGGTAAAGTGAGTAGGGTATGCCGACGAGAATCATCTCCGCCCTGCTTCTGCTCTGGCCCGCGCTTTGCCTGGCGCAACCCTACGACCTGCTGATCCTCGGGGGACGCGTCCTCGATGGCGCGGGCAATCCCGCGATGTACGCCGACGTCGGCGTGCGGAACGGCAGGATCGCCGCGGTGGGGCGGCTGGGCGGGGCCGCGGCCGCGCGCACTATCGACGCCAAGGGGAAGTACGTTTGCCCGGGGTTTATCGATCTGCACTCGCACGCCGATGGCGGCCTGGCATCCGAGGATCGCCGGCGGCGGGCGGCGCCGAACCTGGTGAGCCAGGGGATCACTACGGTTTGCGTGAATCCGGACGGCGCTTCTCCGTGGCCGCTTTCGGCGCAGCGGGCGGCTTACGACCGGCTGGGCATCGGCCCTAACGCGGCGTTGATGATCGGACACGGAACGGTGCGCCGGCTGGCGATGAAGGAAGACTACCGGCGGCCGGCCACGCCGGCGGAAATCGGCGCGATGAGCGAGCTGGTGAAGCTCGGCATGCAGGAGCAGGCCTTCGGGATGTCGGCGGGCCTCGAATACGTGCCGGGTATCTGGAGTACGACCGGCGAGCTGATCGAGCTGGTGCGGGAGATCGGGACACGGGGCGGCGTCTACATCGCGCATCAGCGCAGCGAGTCGACGGATCCGCGGTGGTACCAGCCGGGCGTGGACAAAGCCGGGCCGCCGACGATGCTGGATGCGGTGGAAGAGACGATACGGATCGGCGAGCAGACCGGGGCCACCGTAGTGTGGTCGCACGCCAAGGCCATGGGAGCCAACTACTGGGGATCGAGCAAGGCGGCGATCCGGCTGATCGCTCGCGCCCGGTCGCGCGGGGTGGACGTGTGGACGGATCAATACCCGTACAACTCCACCGGCGGCGACGGGGCGACGGTGCTGATTCCCGCGTGGGCGCTGGGCGACGACGCGTTCTCGAGCTCCCGGGGCGGGCAAAAAGCCAAAGCCGATTACGGGGCCGCGCTGCGCCGCGCCATGGAGGACGGCGCGAAGGCGGAACAGGTGCGCGCCGGCATCGAGCACGAGATGGCGCGGCGCGGCGGTCCGGAGAAAATCGTGGTCTTCGATCATCCGGACAAGAGCTTCGTGGGCAAGAGTCTGGAAGCGCTGGCCTCGGCGCGGGGCGTGACGCCGACGCAGATGGCGCTGCAACTCCAGATGGAGGGGTACCGCGACCGGCCGGGGGGAGCGCGGCTGCGCGGATTTTCGGTGTGGGAGGAAGACGTGGACGCGATCATGGCGCAGCCCTGGACGGCCACGTCCACCGACGCCGGCGTGGCGCTGCCGGAGGACGGGGCCGAGACGCACGCCCGCTACTACGGGTCGTATCCGCGCAAGCTGCGGCGGTATGCGCTCGACCGCGGCGTGATCACGATTGAGAATGCGGTGCGGTCATCCACGTCGCTGCCAGCCCAGATCCTGGGGATTCGGGACCGGGGGCTGGTGCGCGAAGGGATGGCCGCCGACCTGGTGGTTTTCGATCCGGCCAAGGTACAGGATCGGGCGACTTTTGCGGAGCCGCACCAGCGGGCGGAGGGAATCGACTTCGTGCTGGTGAACGGCACGCCGGCGGTGGATGGAGGCCGGCTGACGGGCGCGCTGGCCGGGCGCACGCTGTCCCCCGCGCGGCGATAGCGGCCGGACTTCGCGGGGCGGATATAATGCTCCCATGAAACGCGCCCTATTCTTCGGGCTGTTCGCCCTGGCCCTGGTGTACGCTCAATTCCGCGAATCGGGACTGCCGGCGTTGAGCGGGCATCTCGAGCTGTCGATCGACCCGCTGATGCCGGCGCGGGTCTACCTGTTCAAGGACAACCGGCCGTTCCGGCTGAGTCCGATACAGGCGGTCATGCCGCTACACGTCGACCGGTTTTATCGAGAGCGCCTGTGGACGAACAGCCCGTCGCCGGCCACGCTGGAAGTCACCGCCAACGAAATTTCGCACTTCTTTTTACTCAAGGGACGCGGGAGTTTCGAACTGCCCCAGGGACGCTACCGGGTGGACGCCTATCGGGGGCACTTCTACAAGCCGGCCAGCCAGAGTTTCGAGCTGCGGGCGGGCGAGACGCAGCGCGTCTCCATCAAGCTCGAGGACTGGACGGGCGGCGCATCGAAGGAATGGATCTCGGGCGACGACCACATCCATCTCACCCGCTCCCGGCAGGACGACGAAGTTTACCTGCGCTGGCTCGAAGCCGAGGATCTGGACGTCGGGAATTTTCTGCAACTGCAGCGGCAGATGGACGCGGCCGTGCAATACGCCTTCGGGCCGCAGGGCGAAGCGCGCCGCGGCGCGTATGCGATCCGTCCGGGCCACGAATCGCGCAGCGGGATGTTCGGCCACATCAACCTGCTGGGGGGCCGGGAGTTGATCCGGCCGCTGAGCGTCGGAGCGGAGCTGGCCAATTCGCCGGAAGCGTACCCGTTTCCCTCGGCGGTGTTCGAGCAGGGACGCCGCCTGGGGGCCACAGTCGGCTACGCGCATTTCAACGGCGGCCAGCACAGCACGCAGCTCATGGACCTGGCGTTGGGGAAGCTCGATTTCATCGAAGTCTTCCAGTTCGGCGTGCTGAAGAGCCAGCAGTGGTACGAGCTGCTCAATGCGGGTTTTCAGATCACGGGAATCGCCGGCAGCGACTTTCCGGTGCCGCTCAACAATCTGAACCCGTGGCCGAAGTCGCTGCCGTTGCTCGGCCCGGAGCGCACTCTGGTGAAGGCGCGAACCGGAGGCTCGCCCTATGAGGCGTGGGCGGCGGGCGTCCGCAGCGGCAACGTGGTGGTCAGCAACGGCCCGCTGCTGGAGATTCAAGTGGACAAGCGGACCCGCGACGTCACCGCGTCGGCCTCCTACTACCGGCCGCTCGAGAAGCTGGAGATCGTCAGCAACGGCGAGGTGATCGGCTCGGTTCCGGGGGACGGTACGCTCACGAAGCTCAAGGCGTCGGCGCGGGTGAGCAGTCTCGAGAGCTGCTGGGTGGCGGCGCGCACGATCGCACGAAAGAACGAGGGCGAGCCGGATATACAGGCGCACACGAATCCGGTGTATCTTCTGAGCGGAGGGAAGCCGGTTCGGGTTCCAGCGGCGAGGGAGTCGGTGCGGCGGCAGTGGGAAGCCCAGCTGGCGTGGTTCAAGTCGGCGGGCCTGGTGTTCCGGGAAGACGCGCGGCGGCAGGAATTCTTCGACCGCGCGGAGAAGACGCTGGCAGCGCTCCAATGAAGACGCCATACCGGTTGGCGATTCCAGCGCTGGCGCCGATCTTTCTGCTGGGAGCCGATTTGACGATCGATCACGTGACCGCCGCGGGCGCCCGGCTCGCGGATCTTCAGGAGAAGCTGGCGGCCGCCGGAATCCGCAGCGAGCCCGGCGGCGCGCATGGAAACCGCGCTACCGAGATGGCGATCGTAAGCTTTCGTGACGGCTCCTACCTGGAGCTGATCGCGCGACAGGCGAATGCCGATCCGCAGGCGGTGGCAGCTCATCCGTGGGGCGAGTTCATCGAGCTGAACGGCGGGCCGTGCGCCTGGGCGGTTCGCGCACCCGACCTCGAAACGGCAGCGAAGCGTTTGCGGGCCGCCGGCGTGGCCGTGAGTCCACCGGAACGGGCCGGACGCCAGCGGCCCGACGGCAAACGGCTGGAGTGGCAGACGGCCCAGGTCGGCGACGGGGTCCGCGGCTCGTTCTTCCCGTTCCTGATCCAGGATTTCACTCCGCGCGGCGACCGCGTGAATCCCCGGGGCAAACCGGCGGCTCCGCAATTCAGCGGGGTGACCAAGGTGGTGATCGCGGTGAGGGACCTCGAGGAGGCGGTGAAGAAATATCGGGAGGCGTACGGTTATCCGGCGCCGCTGAAGCAGGTCGACAAGGATTTCGACGCCCACCTGGCGATGCTGGGGGGTGGTCCTGTGGTGCTGGCGGCGCCGCTTTCATCGCATTCGTGGCTGGCGGAGCGGCTCGAGAAATTCGGTGAGGCTCCCTGCGCCTTCGTACTCGGCGCAGGGAAGAGAGGGCGCTATCGGACTGCTTCCAAATCGCGCTGGTTCGGCAAGGATGTGAACTGGATAGACCCCGAAAAACTGGGCTGGCGGCTCGGAATCGAGTAAAACCCCAGCATCCTCAGACGGTACTAGAAACCCTATACCAGGATGGAATACCATAGTTAAATCCGGTGGCGGATCGCGCCACAGCTATGTCCAGTCAGCGCGTCACTGACGATGCTCCGAACCAGCGCACGGACTGGGAAGAGCGAGCACGGTTCTGGGAGGCTCAATACTCGGGGCTCCTCGAAAGTCTTCCCGATGCTCTCTACACCTATGATCTGGAAGGGAATCTCCTCTCGGTCAACGGGGCCGGAGAGCGGCTGATACGATTTGGCCGCGCCGAGCTTCTGGCGATGACGATTCGTCAGCTCATGACCGCCGACTCATACGCGGGGCTGTTGAAGCTGGCCGAAGAAGCGCTGGCGGGAAAGCGCGCCTGCGGTCAGGCCGAGTTCATCACCAGCGATGGCACGATCGTCCCGGTCGAGGTTCACGTCAGCGCGACGCGGGACGAGGAGAGGCCGCCGGCCATCCAGGTCATCGCCCGCGATCTGACTGGTTCGAAGCTCCTCGAGGAGTCGCTCCGGCAGGGGCAGCTCCGATTTCGCATGATGGCGAAGAATCTGACCGAGATGGTGCTGGCCTACGACATGGACCGGCGCTTACTTTTCGCCAATCCGGCGGCCCAGACGCTGACCGGATATTCGATTGCGGAACTGGAGGAGGCTCAATTCATCTGCTGGATCCATCCGGACGACCAGCCTCGGATGCTGAACATCTGGGACCGGGTTTTCGAGGGGAAGGCCTTTCACGAAGAACAATACCGGCTGACCACCAAGGATGGCCGGCTGAAATGGATCGAGGCCTCCTGGGGACCGATACTCGACGAGAGCGGCCGGCAGATTGGAGTACAGGGGCGGGAGCGTGACATCACCGAGCGCATCCTGTCCGAAGAAACACGGCGCCAGATCGAGCAGCGGCTTCGAATCGACGAGGAGCACTACCGGACCCTTTTCGAGAACTCACCCTTTCCGATGTGGGAAGAGGATTTTTCGAGGGTCAAAGAGTATCTGGACGAGTTGCAGGACTCCGGCGTCACCGACCTGAGGACGTACCTGATGGAGAAGCCGGAAGAGGTAGGGGCGCTGCTGCGGAAGGTGAAAGTAATCGACGTGAACCGGGCGGCCCGGGATTTTTACGGAGCGTCGGCGAAGGAACAGCTCGGCGAGCTGACCGAGATCTTCGACGAGAAGGCGTACGAAATCTTTCGGGACGAGATCGGCACGCTGGCTGAAAACAACTCCTCCTACAGGACCGAGTTCCAGGTTCGAACCCTGAGCGGAGAACAGCGCACGGTGAACATGATCGTAACGCTGGTAGGAGAGGCTCCGCTGTTGTGGTCCCGGGTGATCGTCTCGTTCTTCGACATCACGGACCGCGTGCGGCTGGAGGAGAGCCTGATTCAATCCCAGAAACTGGAGAGCCTGGGCCGGCTGGCGGGCGGCGTCGCGCACGATTTCAACAATCTGCTGACCGTGATCAACGGCTACGCGGACCTGATCTTCCTCCAGCTCGCAAAGGACCACCCTTCGCGGGACGGGCTGCAGCAGATTCGCAATGCCGGCGCCAGGGGCGCCGAGCTGACGCAGCAGCTGCTGGCGTTCGGACGGAAGCAGATTTCCCATCCGCAGCCTTGCGATTTGAACGCGCTGATCGTCGAAATGCAGCCGATGTTAAGAAGGGTGATCGGCGAGAACATCCAGTTGTTGATTTCACTGGACGTTTCCCTGGGAGCCGTGCGCGCGGACCGCACGCAAATCCACCAGGTGATGATGAACCTGGCGGTCAATGGCCAGGAAGCCATGCCGGAGGGCGGCAAGCTGACCATCGAAACGAGGAGCGTCTGGGTAGGCTTGGAGGTTCGGGACGAGCCCAGCGAGCCCGGCGCCAAGCCGTTCGTGCTGCTGCAGGTGCGCGACACCGGGGTCGGGATGGACGAGAACACGAAGAAGAACCTGTTCGAGCCGTTCTTCACCACCAAGCCGTTCAGCAAGGGTTCGGGATTGGGTCTGTCGACGGTTTTCGGAATCGTATCCCAGAACGGGGGGCACATCTCGGTCGAAAGCCGTCCGGGCGAGGGCGCCGTATTCAGTGTCTATTTCCCGAGGGTCGAAGGAGGGGCGAAGATCGAAGCGCGCTCAGCGGGGGGACACAAGCGGGCCTATCAGGGGTCGGGAACGGTGCTGGTGGTGGAAGACCAGGAGGAAGTCCGAAGGCTGGTCTGTTATCTGCTTCGCGAGTTCGGATTTCACGTGCTGGCGGGCGCCGATGGACGGGAGGCGCTTCGTATCGCCGAAGGTCACCAGGGACCCATCCGGCTGTTGCTGACCGATGTCGTCATGCCGGGGATGAACGGCCGCGAACTCGCCGCCCGCCTGACGGCGCTGCATCCCGATACCAAGGTGATTTACATGTCCGGTTATTCGGACGAGATTATCGGTCAAAGCGGCGTCATCGACCGGTCGGTGGCGTACTTGCCGAAGCCGTTCACCGAGGAGAGCCTGAGCCGGGTTCTGCGGCAGGCGCTGGGGTAGGTTCGGCGGTCCGGCGCCCCGGTCAGCGGTTCAAGATCTTCCACAGGGTGCCGCCGAAGATATTGGCCTGCGCCGCGGGTGGAACGCCGCATTCGGTGAGCATCCGTTTATAGCGCTCCAATGCGCCGTCGAATTCCGACAGGTCGCCGTCGAACACGTCCGATCCGTAAACCAGCCTTTCAAAAGCGCTGGGACCTCCCTTGGGGGTGTGCGGGCTGACGACTCCGGACCACCAGAACAGCGATTTGAAGAACTTGTAGTCTTCCTGTTTCTTGATCAACGTGGAGCCCGAAACGTCGAAATACAGGTTGGGATTCCAGCGGGCGATCTCCGCGGCCCAGGCGTAATCGGGATTGCCGAGATGCGCGCCGATGATCGTGAGTTTGGGGAACTTGCGCGCAATCAGGTCAAGCGTGGTGGGGCGCATGCGGTCCACGCTGACGTCACTCGAAATATCAGGATTCCGCCGGTTTACGATGCCGGTGTGGAACAGGATGATCATGCGGTATTTTTCGGCGCGCTCGTAGAGGGGCCAATAGGCGCGGTCGTCGTAATTCTTGAGAGGACCGGTAAGCTCCCCCAGGCCGCGGAAGCCGGCGGCGTGGAAGCGGTCGATCAATTCCAGCGCCTTCGGGTCGTCCAGCTGGATGCTGCCGAAACCGATCAGCCGTTTGGGATTACGGCTGATGAAGTCCTTTACGCTGTCGAGATCCTTGGGAGCGGTCAGCAGGAACGCGGTTCCGTCGGCGGCTTCCAGTTTGGCAATCAGCTTTCGCAAGAAAGCCGGATCTCCGTTATGGTGGACGTGGGCGTCCACCAGTTTCGGCTGGGCGAATGCTGTCGAACAAGAGAAGAGAGCTGTAAGAAAAATCAGGAATTTCATTTTGGTTCGAAATCCTAAGGGCGTCCTGCCCAGACTATCACGTTAGCCGGAATCACGCTGAATCCAGTTCATTTTAAAACAAATCGCAGGAGTACTGTCATTCCCGTAAGGATTAGGGCGTAGCTCGGAAAGGGGTACTAAGGTGTCCTTAGTACAGAAATGAACCAATAGCGCTATTGAACAGTCCTGCCGACTTGGGAGAAGATATGTCAAATGTCAAATCGAATTCTAAGGCGCGCCGAAGTGAGTGATGACCGGAGAACGTCAAACCGGCTTCCGATCGAGCGTGACGTGCGCTACAAGGTGCTGGGGGGGAAGAAGACAGTCAAGCAGGTGGGCACGGGTAAAACCCTCAATATGAGCAGTGGGGGAGTGTTGTTTACCACGGAGTCCGCGTTGCCGGAGGGGGAACGCGTTGAGCTGGCGGTCAGTTGGCCTGCCCAGCTGAACGACGCGCTGCCATTGAAACTGGTGGCGCTGGGCCGCCTGGTGCGTACGGAGGAGAACCAGGCGGCCATTTCCATCGAGCGGTACGAATTCAAGACGCGCGGCTCGAACGGGCTGTAAACGGCACGACTGCCGCCGGATCCCGCCAGGACAAGACGGCAGAAACTTGTTTCAACCCCTTACATACCGGCCACTGCCAGGCCGGGCGATTCTCACAATCGGAACAGGCGGTCGAGTTCGGATCGGAGGAAGCCGGCCGGCCGGTCCGCCCGCGCCCTGAGAGACGCGGCGGATCGGCCGAACGGCGGAGCGGGGGTACAGGCGTCAGGAGTACAGGAACGACCCGTCTTCCGCGATGCTGATGTGGATCGACTTCGGCTTCTCACCTTCCGCGATGCGGCCCAGAATCTGCTTTGAGATCTCAGGCAGCAGCGTATTCGTCAGGATGTTGTCCACGTTTCTGGCGCCGCTTTCCACTTCCGTGCAGCGTTTGGCGACTTCGTCGATCAGCGCGTCGTCGTGAGTGAGCGAGATGCGGTGCGTCTCCTGGAGGCGGCGCTGGATCTTGCCCAGCTTGAGCGTGATGATCTTCTTCAACGCTTCGTCCCGGATGGGGAAGTAGGGAATGATCACGAGGCGTCCGAGGAAGGCGGGCTTGAAGATCTTGTTGAGCTCGGGTTTGAGCGCGTTGACGAGACCTTCGGGACCGGGCATCGTCTCCGGATCCGCGCACAGCTTCATCAGAGTGTCGGTGGCGGCATTGGACGTGAGAATGATGATGTTGTTCTTGAAATCGATGCGGCGGCCTTCGCCGTCGTCCATCATTCCCTTGTCGAACACCTGAAAGAACAGCTCCAGCACATCGGGGTGCGCTTTTTCCACTTCGTCCAGCAGCACCACGGAATAGGGCCTGCGGCGGACGGCTTCGGTGAGCACGCCGCCCTCTCCGTAGCCGACGTAGCCGGGGGGCGAGCCCTTGAGCGTCGAAACGGTGTGGGCCTCCTGAAATTCGGACATATTGATGGAGATCAGGTTCTGCTCGCCTCCGTATAGGAGGTCGGAGAGCGCCAGGGCGGTTTCGGTTTTTCCCACGCCGCTGGGGCCCACCAGCAGGAAGACGCCGACCGGCTTGTTCGGATCGTCGAGGCTGGCCCGCGCCGTGCGGATGCGCTGGCTGATGCCTTCGAGAGCGTGCGACTGGCCGATCACGCGGCCGCCGAGGTGATGCTCGAGATTCAGAACGGTGGCGATCTCGTCCTTGAGCATCTTGCCGACCGGGATCCCGGTCCAGCCGGAGATGACTTCGCCGATGACCTGGGCGTCCACCGAGACACGGACGAGCGGGGTTTCGCCCTGAATGGCATCGAGCTCGGCGTTGAGTTTGGCCAGCTCGGCGCGCAGCGCGTCGGGATCCATGGCGGGCTGGGCGGCGGCACCCTGCGAAGCCTGGCCCTCACCCGACGGGGTGGTGGGGACGCCCTCTAGTTTATTGCGGATTTCGCGGATTTGGTTTACGAGTCCCAGCTCCTTTTCCCATCGCCCGCGCAGGCCTTCGAGCCTGCCTTCAGTGGAGGCGCGGCGCTGGGCTATCTCACTCAGCCGCTCGCGGTGGTCGGCGCCGAGATTGACTTCGCGCTCGAGCACGCGGGTCTGCACGGCCAGATCGTCGAGGGTGCGGGTGGCGTCCTCGATGGCGGGGGGAATCGAATTCTGGCCGAGTGCGAGCCGGGCGCAGGCGGTATCGAGCACGCTGACGGCCTTATCCGGCAGCTGGCGGTCCGGCAGGTAGCGGTGCGACAGCTTCACGGCTCCGGCCAGCCCTTCGTCGAGGACGCGCACGTTGTGATGATTCTCGAGCGTGGGGACCAGACCGCGCATCATGAGGCGGCAGGCTTCCTCGGTGGGCTCCTCTACTTTCACGAGCTGGAAACGGCGGGCCAGAGCGGGGTCCTTCTCGAAGTACTTCTTGTATTCGGACCAGGTTGTGGCGGCAATGGTGCGCAGCTCTCCGCGCGCCAGGGCGGGCTTGAGCAGATTGGCGGCGTCGCCCTGTCCGGCCTGTCCGCCGGCGCCGATCATGGTGTGGGCTTCGTCGATGAACAGGATGATCGGCGTGGGCGAGTTCTTGACTTCGGCGATGAGGCTCTTCAACCGGTTCTCGAATTCGCCCTTGACG